>NZ_JAWOUQ010000002.1:0-548563 GCF_033339475.1 Vibrio sp. 2304
ACAGACAGCTTCACCTACATCGTCACGTCCGGTGGGGTATCAGAGTCCACCACGGTGAACGTCGATGTGACGCCAGTCAATGACAAGCCTGACAGTGAGGACTTTACGCATGTGACTGAC
Organism: Vibrio sp. 2304; assembly: GCF_033339475.1. Lineage (NCBI taxonomy): Bacteria > Pseudomonadati > Pseudomonadota > Gammaproteobacteria > Vibrionales > Vibrionaceae > Vibrio > Vibrio sp. 2304. The sequence goes on from NZ_JAWOUQ010000002.1 coordinate 121, forward strand.
AAGCCTGTGACGCAAGTTGTATTTGATACTGATACGAAACCTTTAGGTGATGGCGACTCTCAGGATCATATAGCGGATATTGAAGATGACTTAAATGGCAACGACTTGCATGTGCAGATTACTGAACTACCGACCTCAGGAACATTGTTCTTCAGAGATAACAACGGTGAACTGCATGAAATAAAAGAAGTCAGTGACACTCTTTATGAAAAAGATAGCCTTTACTATGAAGCTGATAATGTGGGTTTCTTATTAGGTATCAAGGATCGCCCAGATACACCAAATAGTTCCGAGTCTACAACAGATTTCAATAATTGGGGGCTAAGTGAGGACGGAGGTCCATCACACTCCCGTACTGAGCATTTAGTTAATGGTTCCTCCATCACTATATCTTCTGATAGTGGTGAACTTGCTCAATACAACCGCCAAGTGTCACATATCGGAAACGGTATTGCTGACAATGATGGGCAGGGTATTGAGAAAGGCGAGACAATTACGATCGATTTGTCTAATAACCCTGTGGGCAGCGTAAACCTTGGCTTAGATGGATTAGGTGGATTGTTTGATTACGGTGATGACAACGCTGCGCTTATTACGGTTACGTATTTAGATTCAAATAATATCGAACAGACTCAAACGTTCGAGTTCTTGAAGCCTGAAGGCAACTTCATGCTATTCCAAGAAACAAGCGTTGGTTTTGGGCAAGAACTAGCTCTTCCTGAAGGTTCGGTCATTACTCAGTTAGATTTTTCTACGAAAAATGAAGGGAACTGGGAGTTACGTTATGTAGAAGGTATTCCTGCCGGAGATAGCTTTGGATATGTGGCAGTCGATTCTGAAAGTGGAGTTAGTGATCCGTCTACGGTCAATATCGTTAACGAAATACTAGATGGTAATGTTGCGGAAAATGGACCTGTGGTGGAGAGCATTGCAGGTGTTACTGTTGTTGAGGGTGACGATGTCACGTTTTCTGTTTCTCTAAATAACGCGACAGATCAGACCGTTAAGTATCAAGTGGATTTCTCTGCAGAGGGTTCTAGTGTGAGCTCTCAAGACATTGATTTGTCGAACGCAACTTTTACTAATGGCGTGAAGTATTTGGGTGGATACCTTATTGTTCCAGCCGGAGTGAATGGCTTTGAGATTACCATTCCAAGTATTGATGATCAGTTGGTTGAATCAACAGAGAGTCTTGTGATTAAAGTCGGAGATGTATCTGGCGTTGGCTATATTGATGATAATGATGTTCCGCCAGCAGTTCAAAGCAACGAAATTTCCGGATTAGAAGACGAAGCTATTGTTATAACACTAGAACATTTAGGCATCGTTGATAGTAGTATAAGTGTTGAGTTTGACACTTCTGCTCTAAATGGCTCACTGCAAGTGAAAGGTTCTGATGGTTGGGAAGCGGTTTCTGGCAGTGTACTCGCTTCTGATATCGAAAATGGTCTTGTTCGTTATGTTCCTGCTGAACATGAATCTGGTGCAAATGTTTTCGATAAAGACGGTGTTGGGAACGGCTTGGATACTTACGAGCAGATTCATTTCACTGTTAGTGATGGCAATTCTTCTGCTTCAGGTACGTTGAGTATCGACATAGAGCCTGTCGCGGACCCAATTAAGATTGACCTTACTTTCGGTCCAGTAACGTCTGTACCTGTGACACTAGGCGGAAGCTGGTCTACAGACGAAGAACTTAAAGATCTGCTTGAGGCAAGTAATTTACCAGGGCTTGACTTTGAACATGTGGTGACACAAACGTTTAATAACGGACATGTTGGTAATGACTTAATGCTAAGCGGTGACACTGAATCGCCACTGAGCTTTGTCGGAGATCAACAAGCAGGTGCGAACGTTGATGCTCAAGGCAGTGATATCTTTGTGACTGGAGGAGGTAATGATTCTATCTATGGCGGTATTGGTTCATTAGATGATCAAGCGGAGACGGACACAGTTGTTTACTCTGGCAAGTTGTCTGATTACAACCTCAACTATTACCCTGCGTCTGACCACTCAGAGGTCCCGTATTGGATTGTCGAAGATAGCCGATTTATTGATACAAAAGATGTTGTTTCGAGCACTCATAAAGAGTCGGGTGACCACCTTTATGAAATTGAACAACTTATCTTCCAAGATGCCATTATCAAGCTAAATAACAACACAGGAGAGTATGTTGTACTTACAGAGCAGCAAGTCTCTTTTGAGCTGAACCTTGATCTTATCGATGTGGATGGCAGTGAGTCATTCATTAACGATAGCGTCACATTAACGGGAATTCCTTCAGGGCTAACATTAGAGGTGAATGGCAAAACGGTTACTGAAAACAGCGATGGTTCTTACACGGTTGACCTTTCAAGTGAACCAAATCAAACCAGTCATCAACTAAGCGGTACGATTACTGTACCAGCCGATTACAATGGTTCGTTAGATTTTGATGTAACAGCGACGGCAGGAAGTGTTGAAGTTAATAACAATACTCAAATGGGAACGGACACGGCTTCTGTTTCAGTTCGAGATTATGATTTTGTTTCCGGTACGCATGGTGATAACAAGATAGCTGGATCTGATAGCAATGATGTGATTGTTGGCGATGTTCAAGGATTACAGATTGTCGAGGGGCAGGACTACAACATTGCTTTTATGCTCGATACATCAGGCAGCATGGGTTACGACGTTGGTCTAGCGCTAGGTGAGCTAAAAACAGTGCTGAATACTCTTACCGAAAGTGCTAGTGGCCCTCATTCGGGCAAAGTGAACGTTTTATTGACCACATTTGCTACTGGGAGCTCTCAGGTACTTGAATTAGATTTGAGTGCAGACAACGCAACATCGCAAATAGAGTCTACATTGGATGCAATTTTACAAATCGGTGATGGTAATACAAATTATGAAGCCGGGTTCCAATCTGCACTAGACTGGTTTGCTAATGCCGATAGTGGCGCAACAAACCTAAGTTATTTCATATCTGATGGTCAACCAAACCAAGCTACGGATAACAATACGAGTTGGTTTAGTGGTTGGGAGGGTGTCGTACTTGGCGTGTCAGAACAAAAGTTAGTGACGCTAGCGGATGTCTTGCCAAGTGATTACAGGTTTGGTGATACAGTCACATACAACAATAAAACAATCATAGATTTTCGCGGGGCGGTGTATTCGCTCTCTACTGGTGAACAGGTGGGGAGAATGCTTAACTCATATGTCTATGATGATTATGGAAATAATGTTCTATCTCAAGCGAATAACGCATATCAAGCATTGGCTGAATTTAGTGAGGTTCGTTCGATAGGTCTTGGTCGCTACTTAGATGAAGATTCGTTAGAAAACTTCGACTCTGATGGTGTAGTAAGAGCTAACATAGATGTAAACCAACTAGCAGAAGTGATCCTTGGTAAGGAAGTTTCTTTGATGCAAGGCAAAGATGAGATTAACAGCCTTGATGGAAATGACATTATTTTTGGTGATGCCATGCGTTTCGACGTCGATGGTGAGCAAGGAGTTTCCGCGCTGCAAAACTACGTAGCTTCTCAACTAGGTAAGGATGTTTCGTTGGTTACCAAAGAAGAAGTTCATCACTACATTACTGAAAACCAAGCAGAATTTGAACAGTCTCGTTATTACGACCAGGCAGATACCATCTCTGGTGGTTCAGGAGATGATATTTTGTTTGGACAAGGCGGTGACGACAAGCTGTTCGGTGGTGCAGATAATGATATTTTAATTGGTGGTTTCGGCAATGATATTTTGACAGGGGGGGACGGTGAAGACATCTTTAAATGGATTGATGTGTCCAATGAACGCGACACTGTCACTGACTTCAATAAAGATGAAGACACTCTAGACTTCTCTGATCTCTTTGATGACTTATCTAAAGATGAAATTGGAGAGCTTCTTAATGATCTTCAATCAGGTGATCATACCGGTGATGTCGGAGAGTATCACGTAGAAGTGGCACCAGATGGCAGCTCTGAGGCAAACCTGAGTATTACAAAAGGTAGCTCGACATTAGACATCCATTTTGACGGTGCAAGCGTTGATGATGTGACTCAAAGCTTGATTGCAAGTTTAGAGGCGCAATACAAAGATATGTAGTGGCGTTACCATTTAGGTAAAATTGAAAATCAAAAAAGGTCTAGCAATTTGCTAGACCTTTTATTTTTACGTTCTGTTTATGGTTGTGTTAGCTTTTTGGAAGTGTAGTGAAAACGGTCCACTCTTTCTTAACTTCGCCCTTGTGACCAATCACTGTTGCGGTTACTCGACGGTTTAGCGCGTGACTCACTTGGTCAGTGCCTTGTGTTGCAAGCACTGTGTCTCCATAGCCCACAATGGTAACTCTATCCCCACTAATACCATTCGTCATGAGTTCTTTTCTAACGTTCTCAGCCCGGCGCTTGGATAAGTCGAGATTGTGTTCTGCAGTACCAGTGCGACTAGCATAGCCCTGAATCTCGATAGACGTATTTGGGTACTCTTTCAAGAAATCGGACAACTCACGAATTTGTTGCGTAAAGATAGGGTTTATAACATCGGAATCGTTCGCAAATAGGACTCGAATTTGCATTTCTTGTGAGGAGTCGACATACGAACCGCAGCCATCGTTATCTATCTCGGCTCCTAAAGGAGTTCCCGGACACAAATCGCGCTCGTTAATAACACCGTCTGAGTCATCATCTATATGATCAGCCCACTGATCGGCAATTGGCGTATCGATGTAATCATACTCATCGCCTTTATCGGATGAACTGCATGCCGAAATCATCAATGAGAGTGCAATAAGAGTTATGTGTTTCATAATTAATACTCCACTTCTTCTAGCCATTCTTTAGGCATTTCGACCCTTAATGCACTCAACAGTTGACCTGTTGCGTTCATCACTCGATATTTGGCGTACTGCTCTGCGTATTTAGAATCTAAGTAGTCTTTACGCGCCTCAAAGAGCTCGTTTTCAGTGTTCAATAGATCAAGCAGTGTCCGTTTACCGATGCGATATTGCTTCTCGTAAGCAATTACGGTCTCAGACGCAGAGTCTACATGATCTGATAGAAACTCTTTTTGTTGTAATGTTAAATCAAGCGCACTCCAAGAAAGTCTTAACCCTTCTTCAACATTGCGATAGGCACCTTCACGCAAGTCTTTTGCTTTATTTAGCTGGTAGGCGAAGTTTTCTGAGTTCGCTGCATCACTGCCGCCATTGAATAGGTTGTAGCGTAGGCGCAGCATGGCAAGTGTCTCATCACTGCGACCTTTTAAACCATCAGCGTCGTCACGCCATGTTTGCGAAGCTTCAATGGAAATGGTTGGGTAGTTAACACCTTTAGACTGTTTGTATTGAAACTTAGCCGAGTCTACGTCTGCGAGTGCGACTTGAATAACGGGGTGCAGTTCAAATGCCAAGCCTACCGCTTCATCAATTGTGTACGGAATAAAGTTTTGGTCCGCTCTCGGAAAGATTAGCCCTTGCGGTGTTTGACCGACTAAACGAGTGAACATCGTGTGAGAGTCATACAGGTTATTTTGAGCAGCGGCTAAGTTGCCGTGTGCTTTTGCCAAACGTGCTTCTACTTGCGTTAAGTCAGCGGTAGAGCCGATACCCGAGTTGACTCGTTTTTTAATGTCATCGTAGATATCTTTGTGAACAGCCAGGTTGTTTTCAGACAGCTTGAGTATTTCGTAAGCTTTTACAGCATCTAGATACACTTTGGTGACTTCAAGTGCTTTATCCGATGCGTCGGCCAAAAGTTGAAATCTTACTGATTCAGCATCCGCTGCAGTTCGGTCTATATCATTAAGAGTCGCACTGCCGTCCCAGATAAGTTGGGTTAGTGTCACCGATGCTTCTTTTCGAGTGTAATCTGTATCTCCACGTCCCACCTCGTCAGAAGGGTCTAATCCTTCATACCCAATACCCGCATCTAGATCAATAGAGGGTAAGTAAGCACCCGAAGATGCTTCATTTACGTATTTTCGGCTCGTAAATTCATTAAATGCACTCTTAATGTCAGGGTTGTTTTTTAACGTCAATGCCACGGCTTGCTCTAAAGTTTGACCGAAAACGGGTATAGACACCATTAAACTACAGCAGCAAGCAATATTTAGTCGGTTCCATTTCACGGTATTTCTCCTAAAAATTCGTGTTGCTTTTTGCTATTTCATCTCATAACTGAGACGAAACATCATAAATAACAGTGCTTGAGTAAGGGATTTATCAACCTACTGTTAAAACAAAGCTTTTGTTTCAAAAATCCAAGATTTCGCCTTTTAAAACCTTAGCACATATGTCGAATGTTGCTTAGCAACATAGCAAGTTTAGCTCGGAGAAAAGCTTGAATTCTTAATATCATAGCGTTTCACGGCCTGTGTCACTCTGCGCTTTTTTGTAACTCTGCCCCTAGAGTTATCAAACGTCCTACAAGCTACACATACAACGAAAATATGATGATTTTGACTAAACTATAGACGTAAATGTAGGGGTGACAAACTTTTGACTTGGTTTGAAGTGGGGCGAGGTAGATATGGAACGTGTAACTTTTAGCTCATTGGCGGGCAACATTGTCGTTATCGGGTTGGACGGGGAGATTAGGACTTTAGGTCAGGGTCAACTACCTCAACCAGGAGAGTTAATAATCGATGAAGTATCAGATACTTCTGAACTTGTTATCGAGCAGGTGACACCACAAGGAAGTTCGATAAATGTAACTGATGATATCACTGCGTTAATTGAAGCAATTGCGAGTGGGGAAGACCCGACTGAGCTGGGTGAAGAGTTTGAACCTGCTGCAGGTGAAGGAAACGGGTCTAGCCCACAGAATACGGGAGCTATAGATCGCACAGGTGCTGAATTACTCGCTAGTACCAATTTTGAGACAGTGGGAACTGACGGAACAGGATTTTCAAGTACTCAGGTAGAGACGCTACTCGATATTCTCCAAATACAACCACCAGAACCAACAGCAATCCCCGTTCCTGCAACGATAATTGTTCAGGAAATATCCAGTCCGACTATCAACGAAGGTGATCAGGTTGTATTCGATATTACTTTAAACCAAGCAACAGAGGACAATACTGATGTCACTTTGTCGCTACTTGATGGCACCGCAACTGGTGGTTCAACTGACGAGAGCGGAAGTGACTACGTTAATGAGCGTGTTCTCATAACATTTTCTGATGGTACAACGGAAGAAATCTTGGTTGATGATAACGGTACTTTTACAGTCTCGGTCCCATTAGGTGAAAGCGGGTTTACGGTTTCTCTCGACTCTATAGGTGACTCTATATTCGAAGGCCCAGAAACGTTTACGCTTTCTGGCACAACAGAAGAACAAAATACACCTGCAACTGGGGTGGCAACCATTGTTGATGATGGTAGTGGGCCAGGTTTAAGTCCTGATGATGATCGCCCAACGGTAACGATGAGCGATGCAGGGATAGTTAATGAGGGTGAAACGGCTAGTTTTAAAGTGTCGTTATCTAATCCATCAGCTATAGATGTTGAGGTTGAACTGACTCTCAACTTAGGTGACACCGAAGCCGGTGACTTAGGTCTCTTAGAATACAACACGGGAAGTGGCTGGGTTGCAGTGCCAAATGATGGTGTGGTGACGGTGCCAGCCGGGCAAACCGAATTTGATGTGCGTATCGCTTCCATTGATGACGCTGTTTACGAAGGCCCTGAAGACTTCAGTGTGACGGTGACTGGCATTGGGGCGGTACAAGGCAGTGATACGGGGACGGCGACGATAGTGGATGACGGTAGTGGTCCAGGCCCTGATCCGGATGATGACCGTCCAAGCGTGACTATTACCGATGCTGGCAATATTAATGAGGGTGAGACTGCGAACTTCAAAGTCACCTTATCGAACGCGTCTGAAGCGGAAACGCAGGTGGAACTGGGTCTTAATCTTGGCGATACCGAAGTTGGAGATTTGGGCACCTTAGAATACAGCACGGGAAGTGGTTGGGTTGCAGTGCCAAACGATGGCGTGGTGACCGTACCTGCCGGGCAAACCGAATTTGATGTGCGTATCGCTTCCATTGATGACGCTGTTTATGAAGGCCCTGAAGATTTCAGTGTGACGGTGACTGGCATTGGGGCGGTACAAGGCAGCGATACGGGTACGGCAACGATAGTGGATGATGGCAGTGGCCCTGGCCCCGATCCGGATGATGACCGTCCGAATGTGACCATCTCTGACGCTGGCACCATTAATGAGGGTGAGACTGCGAACTTCAAAGTCACCTTATCGAACGCCTCTGAAGCGGAAACGCAAGTAGAGTTGGGTCTTAATCTCGGCGATACCGAAGTCGGTGACTTAGGCACCTTAGAATACAACACGGGAAGTGGTTGGGTTGCAGTGCCAAACGATGGCGTGGTGACGGTGCCTGCCGGGCAAACCGAATTTGATGTGCGTATCGCTTCCATTGATGACACCGTTTATGAAGGCCCTGAAGATTTCAGTGTGACGGTGACTGGCATTGGGGCGGTACAAGGCAGCGATACGGGTACGGCAACGATAGTGGATGATGGCAGTGGCCCTGGCCCCGATCCGGATGATGACCGTCCGAATGTGACCATCTCTGACGCTGGCATCATTAATGAAGGTGAAACAGCTAACTTCAAAGTGACGCTGTCGAACGCGTCTGAAGCGGAAACGCAAGTGGAGTTGGGTCTTAATCTCGGCGATACCGAAGCCGGTGACTTAGGTACCTTGGAATACAACACCGGAAGTGGTTGGGTGACAGTGCCAAACGATGGCGTGGTGACGGTGCCAGCAGGGCAAACCGAGTTTGATGTGCGCATTGCTTCTGTTGATGACGCTGTTTATGAAGGCCCTGAAGATTTCAGTGTGACGGTGACTGGCATTGGCGCAGTGCAAGGCAGCGATACGGGAACGGCAACGATAGTGGATGATGGCAGTGGTCCGGGCCCTGATCCGGATGATGACCGCCCAAGCGTGACTATTTCAGACGCTGGCACCATCAATGAGGGGAATACGGCGAACTTCAAAGTCACCTTATCGAACGCGTCTGAAGCGGAAACGCAGGTGGAACTGGGTCTTAATCTTGGTGATACCGAAGTTGGAGATTTGGGCACCCTAGAATACAACACGGGAAGTGGTTGGGTTGCAGTGCCAAACGATGGCGTGGTGACGGTGCCAGCCGGGCAAACCGAATTTGATGTGCGTATCGCTTCCATTGATGACGCCGTTTATGAAGGCCCTGAAGATTTCAGTGTGACGGTGACTGGCATTGGCGCAGTACAAGGCAGTGATACGGGTACGGCGACGATAGTGGATGACGGTAGTGGCCCGGGTCCAGATCCGGATGATGACCGTCCGAATGTGACCATCTCTGACGCTGGCATCATTAATGAAGGTGAAACAGCTAACTTCAAAGTGACGCTGTCGAACGCGTCTGAAGCGGAAACGCAAGTGGAGTTGGGTCTTAATCTCGGCGATACCGAATCCGGTGACTTAGGTACCTTAGAATACAACACCGGAAGCGGTTGGGTTGCAGTACCAAATGATGGCGTGGTGACCGTGCCAGCCGAGCAAACCGAATTTGATGTGCGTATCGCTTCCATTGATGACACCGTTTATGAAGGCCCTGAAGATTTCAGTGTGACGGTGACTGGCATTGGGGCGGTACAAGGCAGCGATACGGGTACGGCAACGATAGTGGATGATGGCAGTGGCCCTGGCCCCGATCCGGATGATGACCGTCCGAATGTGACCATCTCTGACGCTGGCACCATTAATGAGGGTGAGACTGCGAACTTCAAAGTCACCTTATCGAACGCCTCTGAAGCGGAAACGCAAGTAGAGTTGGGTCTTAATCTCGGCGATACCGAAGTCGGTGACTTAGGCACCTTAGAATACAACACGGGAAGTGGTTGGGTTGCAGTGCCAAACGATGGCGTGGTGACGGTGCCAGCCGGGCAAACCGAATTTGATGTGCGTATCGCTTCCATTGATGACGCCGTTTATGAAGGCCCTGAAGATTTCAGTGTGACGGTGACTGGCATTGGCGCAGTACAAGGCAGTGATACGGGTACGGCGACGATAGTGGATGACGGTAGTGGTCCAGGTCCCGATCCGGATGATGACCGTCCGGTTGTTGCGGCAATTAGTGATACAACCGTAAACGAAGGTGAGTCTGCTACGTTGGTTGTCACTTTGAGTAACCTAAGCACTACGGATACTCTCGTTAATCTGGCACTTAATGATGGCACAGCAGAGGGAGGGGTAGATTACACCAAATCGTCTGTTACTGTTACCTATGCAGATAGTTCATCAGACGTTATCCCTGTGAACCCTGATGGTACATTTAATGTGTCCGTACCAGCTGGTGATATGACCTTTGACGTTGTGATAAGTACCACCGACGATGAGCTGTTCGAAAGCGATGAAAATTTCACATTAATTGGACAGACCGAGATACAAACAACTCCGGTTACAGGCACGGTAACGATTCTTGATAACGATACAGTCAGCGTTGCCTCTATTTCTAGTGAAGTGGTTAATGAAGGTGAACCTATCATTTTTGATGTTACTTTAAGTAACCCTAGTGATAGTGAAAGTTTGGTCAATATGGTGCTCGCTGATGGTAGCGCAGAGGGGGGCATAGACTACATCAATACATCGGTTACAGTTACCTATGCGGATAACTCAACAGATGTCATTACTGTCAACGCAAACGGAACATTTGATGTTTCAGTTCCCGCGAACGACGTCTCATTCAGCGTCACAGTCAATACTATTGATGATGACCTATTCGAAGGCGCAGAGACTTTAACACTGTCGGGTAAAACTGCCACTCAAATTACATCTGCAATGGGTACAGGGACTCTTCTTGATGATGGTTCGGGGCCAGGACCTGATCCAGATGACGATCGCCCAACAGTGGCAGCGATTACCTCTACAACGGTAAACGAAGGTGATATTGCAACACTAGATGTAACGTTGAGTAATGAAAGCACCACCAACACCACTGTCAATATGATGCTGACTGACGGATCAGCAGAAGGCGGTGTGGATTACACCGATACTTCAGTAACAATTACTTATGAGAGTGGCGGCATAGAAGTCGTTACGGTAAATCCAGATGGCAGCTTTATTGTCGATGTGCCCGCAAATGATACGACTTATAGTGTTTCTGTAAGTACAACAGATGATGACTTATTCGAAGGACCTGAAACCTTTACGTTATCAGGTAACACTGATAACCAAGTTGGTTCTGTGATTGGTACCGGTACTATTGTTGATGATGGTAGTGGCCCAGGACCAGATCCTGATGATGACCGCCCGACTGTAGCAGCGATTACGGATGCCATAGTTAGTGAAGGTGAGCTGGCAACGCTTGAAGTCACTTTAAGCAATGCAAGTACCACAAACACCGTTGTTAATATGACATTAGCAAATGGGACAGCTGAAGGAGGTTCGGATTATACAAATACGACAGTAACCGTTACCTACGCTGATAGTAGTACCGACGTTATTTCAGTGAACCCAGATGGTACGTTTGATGTCATTGTACCAGCGTTAGACACAACATTTAGCGTTACTATGGTGACGTTAAACGATGATATTTATGAGGGTGATGAGAACTTTACATTATCCGGTGCCACTACTGTGCAAACAACTGCTGCTGTCGGTACCGTAACGATTAACGATAATGCAGACATACCAACTGTCACTGAAATTACGGATATTCAAGTGGTGGAAGGTAACGATGCGAAATTTAACGTTACACTGAGTAATGCAAGTGCGGTTGCGATTATGGTTAGTATGTCTCTCTTAGACGGAACCGCTGTCGCTGGAGATGATTTTAACGCTACGAGTGTGACCATTACTTATGCTGATAACACGACGGAAGTTATTGCGGTAAACCCTGATGGAACGTTTGATGTCTCCGTACCTGCGAGTGATACTAACTTTAGTGTTACGGTAAACACTGTTGAAGACCAGATTTATGAATCTTCAGAAAACTTTGTTTTAACTGGTTCGATTCAAGGGCAATCACCTGCAGCGTCAGGCCTTGGTACGATTATTGATGATGACAATACACCTCCGACAGTAGAAGACTTTGGCATTTCGGTTGACCTTAGTGTGGGAGGAGACGCTTTAATTGACTTTGCACCACATGCGCAAGACTTTGAAGATGACTTTGATCTTCAAGATGATAAAGAAACGAGCATCTGTGTCACGACGCTTCCAGACTATGGCTATCTCTATTACTTGGATGATCAGAACAATGAAGTCATATTGGACATTGGTGATGTGATTCCAGAAACTACGGAAGTCAGATATGCACTAACGGAAGACTTCTTTGATGAGCAAAGCTTTGATTCCCAAGATTTACTCGATGAATTTTCTAAAGACTTCATTGCCGATTCAGTCGATGTTAACGGTTTAAGTTTCTTTGGAGGAACCATTGATGGTAATGGTGACTTTGTCAATAATGCTCAAATCAAGGTCGACTTTGCCGCTCAGCAGGTAGGTTTAGTTGTAGTGTCACCGGGCGAAACTGGCCAAGGGGATGAAATTAGTACGAGTGAGTTCATTGCCATTGAATTAGATGAAGGGCTTGAAGCTAAAGAAGCAAGGTTAAACCTAGCAAGCTTGAATGATAGGTTTAACAGTGGCGGCGCTTGGATTCAAGCATACTTTTATATGGGCGATACTCTTGTTGATATACAAACCATACACACCAGTGACATCGTATTTACTGGTAATCAAGAAGGTTACGCTGACGTATCGCTAAGTAATGGCAGTTTTGATGAGATTCGCTTGTTCCCTGAAACAGACAGTTCAAGTGATAAAGCCAGCTTTACTCTAGTTGGTACTCAGATTACAAGTTTTAATAATGTAAACGACTCGTTTGATTACAAAGCGATTGACTCAGATGGTTTAGAAAGCGATACCACTGCAACCGTTGATATTGATTTTAACAATGTCTCTTTTGAAACAGTGACCGCTTTCGGTACACAGACTGCTTCGTTACAGCAAGAGCCTAATATCATCATGGGAACAGACCAAGATGATGTTCTTGTAGGCACCGATGGTAATGATATTCTAATTGGTGGTCTAGGTAATGATATTTTGACTGGTGGCGGAGGTGATGACATCTTCAAGTGGACAGAGATGCAATCCGCAACTGACACCGTGACGGATTTCAGTGACGGGGATCAGCTCGATTTTACCGATGTATTTGATGATATGAGTGGTACTGATATTTCCACATTACTTGATGATCTCGGCTCTGGCGATTATCACGGAAGCGTGGATGATATCACGGTGGCGGTGACTGAAAGTGGAGGTAACTCAACTCTGACCATCAATAAAGATGGACAACAGTTGGAGGTTAATTTTGACGGAGCTTCTGCTTCTGATATCGCCAATAGTTTGATTTCTAATCTTGAACAATTACGAGAGTAAATGATTCAAAATGAAAAACGGAGCGAAAGCTCCGTTTTTCATTTAGTAATGCAGTAAGTTCAGGCAATAATTAAAGCACTTTACATGCAAAACCTTTTAAGTAGAAACCTTCTGGATATGCTGTATCGGTTGGGTGGTCAGCGGCTTGTTCAAAACGCTCCACAAACTTTACTTGGCGGTTAGCGTCTACGGCTGCATCAGCGATGATTTTCTGGAACAGAACTTGATCCATCAAGCCAGAGCACGAGTAGGTCAGTAGAGTGCCGCCCGGTTTTAGAATTTGCATTGCTAGCATGTTGATGTCTTTGTAACCACGACATGCACCGTTTAGTTGTGCTTTGCTCTCTGCGAACTTCGGTGGGTCCATAATAACCACATCGAACTGAGTTCCTTGATCACGATACTCACGAAGCAGCTTAAACACGTCTGCATTTAGGAACACGGCACGCTTCTTCGAAATATCAAAATCGTTTAGCTCTGCGTTGAATTTTGCGGTATCTAAAGCAGGTTGCGACACGTCAGCGTTAATCACACGCTTTGCATCACCTTTTAGAGCGTAAAGTCCGAAGCCACCTGTGTAAGAGAAGCAGTTAAGAACTTCTTTGCCTTTCATATATTTCATCGCTTGCTGGCGACTATCACGTTGATCTAGGTAGAAACCTGTTTTGTGTCCGCCAACGATATCTACACTAATCTTTACGCCATTTTCTTCGATGACGACCGATTTAGGTGGCTCTTCGCCGTGCAAGACGCCCGTGATCTCTTTTAAACCTTCTTTTTTACGAACGGCCACGTCAGAGCGCTCGTACACATTACAATCAGGGAAGCACTCAACCAGAGCGTCAACAATAGCCTGCTTATTGTGTTCTGCGCCAGCACTGAGAAGTTGGCACACAAAGAAATTTTGGTAACGGTCGATCGTAACGCCTGGTAAGCCGTCAGACTCTGCTGCGATAAGGCGATAACCCGTAAGGCCATCACGTTCGATAATGTCTTCACGAAGAAGTTGTGCGTCTTTAAGTCGTTTAACGAAAAACGCGGTGTCGATTTCTTCTTTATCAAAACTCCAAATACGAGCACGAATTTGCGAAGCTGGCGAATATGCCGCCTTAGCTAGCCATTTACCGTCGTGAGTGAATACATCAACCGTTTCGCCAAGAGCAGGTTCGCCCTCAACTTTGTTGATGCCTCGAGAGAAGATCCAAGGGTGCTTGCGCTTGACCGATTTCTCGCGACCTTTAACCAAATAGATAGCAGCTGTCATTTCATTAGCTCTTGTTGAATTTTGAAAGGGGCGTATTGTCCGGGATGTGAATGGTAAAAGCAATATCCCTCGGCAATCCAGTACATTGTAGTGACTTTTAAATACAAAAAAGGTCACTAAAGTGACCCTTTTATTTGAATTTGCTGTAACAGATTCCGTTGCTATGCTTTAAGTCCAGTAAGTAGTGCTTCCATTGTGTCGCTTTGCTTACGCAGTTGATCAACGTTTTGTGAAGTCGTGCTTATCATATTGCACACGTTATCTGCTTGAACTCGAATTTCTTCAACGCTTGAGGCGATATTGTCCGCGACTACACCTTGCTCTTCAGCTGCTGTTGCAATTTGAATGCTACTGTCGGAGATAGTTTGATTTTTATCTGCCAAAGAGCCGATTTCGTGATTCACTTCCGTCATGAGGTTTTGTCCCTCATTTGCATTATTAACTGTCACTTCCATCAGCTTAGTAAGCGACTGGCTGTTACGCTGTAATGATTCAATCATCGTTTGGATTTCAACTGTCGCTTGCTGAGTGCGTCCCGCAAGAGCGCGAACCTCATCCGCAACGACCGCAAATCCACGACCTTGTTCTCCAGCACGTGCAGCTTCAATAGCCGCGTTCAGAGCAAGTAGGTTGGTTTGCTCGGAGATCCCATTGATGGTTGTCACGACTTCATCAATTTGTGCTGCATTGGCATCTAACTCGGCAACGGCTTGAGACGCAGATTGAATCTCATTAGAAAGGTTCGAAATCGAGTGAAGCGTATTCTCAACTTTCACTTGTCCAGACTGAGCCACGTTACGTGCATCATCGGTTTGCGTGCTTGAATCGTGAGCTAGTGTCGCGACTTCTCGAATCGTTGATGCCATCTGTTCAGTTGCACTCGCAAGAGAGTTGAGGTGTTCCTGCTGAGTCGCTGAAATATCTGAACTGTGATGAATCGATTGATTCAGGTCTGAGCTAATTTGTTGCATTAACGCCACAGACTCTTGAATCGACAGCACCATTTGTTGCTCTCGTTCTGCAACTTTGTCTATCGTAATAGCAATTTCACTAAACTCGTCGCGAACAGGGAAGAAGTTCATTCTCGCGGTTAAGTCGCCACCCGCAAGGGTGTTTAATGCTTTGTTCATCGTGAACATCGCGCCGCCAATAAACGTCATGATGTAGTAAACGCCAAGAGCGAGAATAAACAAGCTCACACAGATAATGCTTACTTGAGTCGTTGATAGGGCAGCCCATAAAGAAAGTTCATGGTTCGCAACCAAACTGTACGTACCATTTAAAACAGACACGGATTGCGAACCAGAGCCAATAGAAACGGTTTCAGAACCAGCGATGAGGCTTGCTACTTGAGATTGAGAAAGGTTGCCTGCCTCTATCAGACCTTTCATAAGCATGAGCTCTTCTTGGTACATACTTGAGATCAGTGTATTAGCCGCGCTATTAAGGACGAGAGTGAGAATGACTAAAGCAAGAAGAGGGAGAACGAAGAGCAAATAGAACTTTTCTTGAATCTTTAAGTGAATGAGATACTTATCAATCCAGCGGAATGGAATTTCTTTCATAATTATAATAACCGTGCAAAAACCCACTATCCTTAGTGGGGTGAATAGACGAAAAGAATATATCACTCAGTAAAAAGAAGCGGTACAAAGATGAACGTAAAGTGTGAGAGATTTATAGTAAAAGGTCACGTTCAAGGCGTCGGCTTTCGTTACCATACTTCCCATCAAGGATTGAAGCTAGGGTTAACAGGTTATGCGAAGAACCTAAACAATGGTGATGTTGAAGTGATGGCGTGTGGAACAGACGCGCAAATAGTTGCGTTTTCGGAATGGTTACAAGAAGGACCGCGAACGGCAACAGTAGAGCATGTGATGCAGGAGCCTGCGTCGTATAAGCCGTTACGCGGTTTTAAAATTTTATGAATCTACAAGCATTTAGCTGGCTTTGGTAGGCCGGCTAATTTGGTTGCTTGTTTGGCTGGTCCCTTTTTAAACAGCTTGAATAGATACTTACTGTTACCTTTTTCCGGGCCGTGCGCTTTTTCCATCGCTTTCACAAGCATACGCACTGCAGGGGAGGTATTAAACTCTTCATAAAAGTCTCGCACAAAATGCACAACTTCCAAATGAGCATCCGTAAGCTCGATGTCTTCTTCTTTTGCTAAAAGCTCAATCATACCTTCTTCCCATTGAGTATGATCCAATAAGTAGCCTTGAGCATCCGTTTCAATTTCTTTGCCGTTGTAAACGAACATAACGTTTTATCCGTTAAGTAAACATGGATGTTTATAGATTAGCGACAGCCGAGAATGTTCTCAACAAAAGAATCTCGAAGTAGTGCCGAGCGAAGCAAAAGCGTACAAAGTAGTGGCCTATAACTGAATACTCTTAAATTATATTTTAAGCATAAATTTGTTTTTTTATTCGTGTTGTTAGAAAATTTTCGGGGTTGATATCGGTGGTTTTGCATTGTTATGCAATTCACTTGGTGTGATTGATTTGTCAGTTATATTTATTGTTTTAGATAAGTCGATCACAACGAATATAAACTAGTTTTAAATCAAAAGAATAAATTGAAAAAAATCGTTATGTTCACCCATGCTTAACAACAACACGGAGCAATTCAGGAGTGTATGGAGTGGTCGAATCTTTTCGTTTCCATTGGATGGGCGGTACTGCAAGCATGCTTTAGCATTTTCTCTTTTCTATGTCTGACGGGATTTGTAAAACATAATCCTATAAAACCGAAGTATGCTTGGTTGCAGTACATCTATGGGCCGTTACTTTTTTTGACTTGGGGAGTCATGTTAGTGACACCGATGATGTCGGCCTACATATTTTTTAGCGTAGCTGGTAAATCAGTAGTCTGGTTGCCCGCGCTCAAGATGTTCGGTTATTGGTGGGTTGCGTTTGGAGTATTTTGCTTCTTGTCATCAGTCGATGAGCGATTGCGAAGTCGCGGTTTGAATTAAGACAAGTTATACCCTGAAATCAGTTTACAAACTGAGAGAGGTGATTATAAAGCGCTCATACAAGCGATATAGCGATTGTTTGAGAATTAATAGCTTAAACGTTGTGTTTGTTTTCATAGACCGATATTCTCATTGGATTAATGAAAGCCTGTATTCAGGTTAGAAACAACAATGATGACAAGGAGTTAGTCATGTCGAAACAACGTTACATTGAGATTAATG
The DNA here is from genome assembly GCF_033339475.1 of Vibrio sp. 2304. Lineage (NCBI taxonomy): Bacteria > Pseudomonadati > Pseudomonadota > Gammaproteobacteria > Vibrionales > Vibrionaceae > Vibrio > Vibrio sp. 2304. The sequence goes on from NZ_JAWOUQ010000002.1 coordinate 18,017, forward strand.
ACAATGTAAAATCCACTTGGTCCATCGAGCGTATTTGGCAACTTGCAGAATCCTTACCTGTAGAAGAAATTTCGATTGATGATATCAAAGGCCCAAATGAAGTGACTTGGTTTAGTCATGAAGGGCCACAGCCAACCTGCCGCGAAATTGCAAAACATTGCCAACGAATCAACAATGCTGATTTGTCGTATCCGGTAATCTTAACCAGTGACTATCGTGTTTTTGACGGTATGCACCGAATCGCCAAGCAAATCATGTTAGGAGAGGAAACGATCAAAGTGAGACGCTTTAGAGAAAACCCAGAAGCTGACGAAGTTATCGAGTTGTCAGTAGAGCAGGCGTAATACACTGAATTGCACACAAAGAAAAAGCCCGAAGGAATTACCTTCGGGCTTTTTGATTCTACTTAACGAGAAACGATTAATCGTCGTTCATAATACCTAGAATGCTTAGTAGGCTGATGAAGATGTTGTAGATTGATACATACAAAGTTACTGTCGCAGAGATATAGTTTGTTTCACCGCCACGAATAATGCTTTGTGTTGTCATCAGGATCGCCATAGTAGAGAAAATGATAAACAAGCTGCTCAACGCCAAGTGTAACAGGGTTGATTGAATAAAGAAGCTTGCAATCATGCCCACAACCAGCACAACAAATAGTGATAGCATTAAGCCACCCATCATCGATAGGTCACGTTTCGTTGTTAGTGCGTATGCCGATGCTGCCATGAAAGATAGTGCCGTACCACCGAGTGCGGTTAATACGATATCGCCCATGCCTGCACCGATGTACATGTTTAGAATAGGGCCAACGGTGTAACCTAAGAAGCCAGTAAATAGGAACGTAAACACAAGGCCAAGACTGTTGTTACGGTTTTTTTCTGTTAAGAATAATAGGCCGTAGAAACCAACCAGCATTAGGATGATACCTGGATGTGGAAGGTTAAATGCCATTGCAACGCCAGCAACGACTGCCGACCATAAAAGTGTCATTGAAAGTAGAGCGTAAGTATTACGCAATACTTTGTTCGTTTGTAGAGCACTTTCTTGAGTTGAAGTGCGGGTAAACATTGGACTGTTCATAATCTTCCTCGATAAGAGACTTTCTTTTAAGTACATTTATGGGATTGAAAGTTCAAAAAATCAAGCCCTAACCATACGTAACTTAGATAAAATAATAATAGAAATAAGATGTTATGTATTTGGCAACTTGTAACACAATATTACTGCCTAGCATAGCTATGTTGATTCTTACACAGATTTTTGAATTTAGTAACAAAAAGCACTGGCTTCACAGAAACCAGTGCTTTTTTATGTCGATTCGGCTAAATCTTAGTGGTGTAAGATTTGCGCTAGGAAGTTTTGGGTCCTATCCGATTGAGGATTCTCAAAGAAATCGACCGGGTTGTTTTCTTCGATGATCTCTCCTGCGTCCATGAATATCACGCGATCGGCAACTTCTTTAGCAAAGCCCATTTCATGTGTCACACATAGCATAGTCATGCCTTCCTCGGCGAGTTCGACCATTACATCCAGTACTTCGCGAACCATTTCCGGGTCGAGTGCAGATGTTGGCTCATCAAAAAGCATGACTTTAGGGTTCATACACAAAGAGCGAGCAATCGCCACACGTTGTTGCTGGCCACCAGACAGCTGACCGGGATACTTCTCCGCTTGGTCTGGAATTTTTACACGTTCCAGATATTTCATCGCAACTGCTTCTGCCTCATCTTTTGGCATCTTCTTCACCCAGATAGGCGCGAGCGTACAGTTTTCCAGTACGGTTAAATGAGGGAAGAGATTAAAGTGTTGAAAGCACATGCCCACTTCTCGGCGTACTGCTTCAATGTTCTTTAAGTCTTCAGTTAATTCCGTACCAGAGACGTAAATGCTGCCTGCTTGGTGTTCTTCAAGGCGGTTAATACAGCGAATCATCGTTGATTTTCCCGACCCTGATGGGCCACAGATAACGATTTTCTCGCCGCGCTTAACGTCGAGGTTAATATTTTTTAGTACGTGAAACTCACCATACCATTTATTCATGTCCTTCAATTGGATCATGTAATCTTGTTGTTGCGTCATAATACGTCCTTGATCTTGATGAGTTATCGTTTGTGACCGGTATGAAGTTTGTTTTCAAGCCATATCGAATAGCGTGACATGCCAAAACAAAATACCCAAAACACTAACGCGACAAATACATAACTTTCTGTAGCAAAGCCTAACCATTCAGGGTCGGTGTTTGCTGCTTGCCCTATACCGAGTACGTCAAACATACCAATGATGAGTACCAAACTGGTGTCTTTAAACAAACCGATGAAGGTGTTCACGATAGAAGGAATAGTAATCTTTAGCGCCTGTGGCAAGATAATCAGCCCAGTCTTTTTCCAGTAACTTAACCCAAGCGCATCAGCGGCTTCATATTGACCTTTCGGAATGGCTTGTAGACCACCGCGTACCACTTCTGCCATGTAAGCGGAGGCAAACATAACCACACCGATAAGGGCGCGAATCAGTTTATCTGTCTCTGAACCTTCAGACATAAATAATGGAAGCATAACCGAAGCCATGAACAAAACCGTAATCAGCGGAACGCCACGCCAAACTTCAATGTAGACGGTACAAATGCTGCGAATGATCGGCATCTCTGAACGTCTACCAAGCGCAAGCACCACACCAATTGGCAGTGAAACTACGATACCAACTAACGCAATAATGAGCGTAACGAGTAGTCCACCCCATTTGTGTGTATCGACCACTTCTAGTCCAAAGACACCACCGTATAAAAGTCCAGCGATGATGAATGGGTAGATGTTTACGAAGAAAAGCCAAATCCACATCCGTTTCGGTGTCTTCTCATACGCGAGTAAAACAGTAAATATGGCCAATGTGATATAGAAAAGGCGAGGGCGCCATAGTTCGGACTCTGGATAAAAACCATACATGAACTGCTCCCAGCGCACGCTGATAAATACCCAGCAAGCACCATCTCGGCTACAGTCGTCACGCGTTGAGCCAATCCAGTCTGCGTTAATAAACGCCCAATCCACGATATACCATATTGCAGTTACGACAATATACGCAAGAATGACAGTAACAATGGAATTGATAGGGCCATTAAATAGATTTTTCCGCATCCAACCAACGAAGCCTACAGTATTGGCGGGTGGTGGGAGATCCGGTTGAAATTGATGAGTACTCATATTATCTCTCCACCAGCGCGACTTTACGGTTATACAAGTTCATTAATGCAGACGTAATCAGACTTAATGTCAAGTACACGCCCATCGTCATCGCAATGATCTCAATCGCTTGTCCCGTTTGGTTCAGGGTAGTACCAGCAAACACAGAGACAAGATCTGGATAACCAATTGCCATCGCTAACGATGAGTTTTTGGTGAGGTTGAGATATTGACTGGTTAAAGGTGGAATAATAATTCGTAACGCTTGTGGAATGACAACAAGCTTTAAAGTTTTCGAGCGTGGTAAGCCTAGCGACATCGCTGCTTCGGTTTGACCATGGCTAACCGCATTAATACCAGAGCGAACAATCTCAGCAATGAAAGAAGCTGTATAAACACTTAATGCCAAAAGTAGCGCAGCCAATTCAGGAATAATGCTAATACCACCTCGGAAGTTAAACCCTTTTAGTTCAGGATAATTCAGTGAAATTGGCATACCAGCAAGGAAGTACACAACCAATGGAAGGCCAACAACTAAACCCAAAACTATTCTTCCCATTGGGGTTTGTTGCCCAGTGAGACGTTGCTTATTATTCGCCCATACATTAATTAATAAGCTTGCGATTACCCCGAAGATTAACGCGGCAATAACGTAGCTACTGCCAGGTTCCATAGTCGGTGCAGGGAAATATAAGCCACGAACGTTCAGGAAAATAGCTTCACCAAGACTTAAGCTTTGGCGTGGTGAGGGTAATGCTTGAAGAACAGCGAAATACCAGAAGAATATTTGCAGAAGAAGGGGGATATTTCGGAAAGTTTCGATATAAACTGCCGCTAAACGACTAACTAACCAGTTAGAAGAAAGGCGGGCAACCCCCATGGTAAAGCCAATCACAGTAGCCAGAATAATACCTAATACGGAGACTAACGCCGTATTAAGAAGGCCGATGATAAATGTTCTACCGTAAGAGTACGTTTCATCGTATTCAATTAATGTTAACCCAATACCAAACCCGGCTTCTTGATTCAGAAAACCGAAGCCCGTTGCAATACCACGAGCATCTAAGTTATTGAGAGCGTTGTTTACAATCGTGTAAAAGAAAAATACCAGTGCAGCAATGGCAATGATCTGGACAATAGCAGAACGAAAGGCAGGATTATAAATCAGGCTCTTGCTTCCGCTTGGTTTGGACATCGTACTTGGCGATGCATCTTGTGTCGGTTTCATACAGCGATAACCTCAAACCTTAGTTATAGATATCGGCCTGTATAAAGAAGTTTCGTCCTTGCTGGCTAAAGAATAACGCTCCATGTCTGGTGACGTACGAACCTTTAAAGCCGTTCCACCAAGCGAGCGCTTTTCGCCATCCAATGAGCGATCCTTACTCATACAGTGAGATATAATCAAGAAAAAGGGCGGCATGAACCGCCCTGATTAACTCTTTCTATCGGATTGGTGGCGCGTACATAAAGCCGCCTGCATTCCATAGCGCATTAACGCCACGAGAGATTTCTAACGGCGAACCAGTACCGACTGTACGTTCGAAGCTTTCACCATAATTACCAACTTGTTTGATAACTTGGTAGCCCCAATCGTCACGAATACCCAAACCTTTGCCTTTAGGGCCATCAACACCGAGGATACGTTTGATGTTTGGATCTGTTGACTTCAGCATTTCATCCGCATTCTTCGAACTAATACCGTATTCTTCAGCGTTAATCATCGCAGACAATGTCCACTTAGCGATGTTAAACCATTGATCATCGCCTTGACGAACGACTGGACCTAGTGGCTCTTTAGAGATGATTTCTGGAAGAACGGCCGCAGAGGACGGATCTTTCAAATTCAAACGCAGTGCATAAAGGCCAGATTGGTCAGTTGTTAATACGTCACAGCGTCCCGCATCAAAACCTTTCGAAGTTTGCGCAGCTGTGTCGAATACCACTGGTTTGTACGCCATGCCTTGGTTGCGGAAATAATCTGCAAGGTTTAGCTCGGTTGTTGTACCTGATTGAACACATACCGACGCACCATCAAGCTCTTTAGCACTTGAGATACCAAGTTCCTTCTTCACCATAAAACCTTGACCGTCGTAGTAGTTCACACCTACGAAGTTTAGGCCCAGTGCAGTGTCACGGTGGAGAGTCCAGGTCGTGTTACGGGAAAGCACATCAATCTCACCAGATTGAAGCGCAGTGAAACGTTCTTTTGCGGTTAGGGGTACATATTTAACTTTCGTTTTATCCCCAAGAACGGCTGCAGCCAGTGCTTGGCAATATTCTACGTCGATACCTTCCCATTCGCCTTTTGAGTTAGGGTTAGAGAAACCAGGTAGACCGGTACTTACGCCACAAGTAAGAAAGCCTTGTTTTGTGACTTTGTCCAGAGTAGTGTCTGCTGCTTGAGCTGATGTTGCCATCATCGCAGTAGAAGCCGCTACGACGGAAGCAAGAACTGTGAGTTTATTTGCCATTTGTATCCTTCCTGTATGATCCATGTTTAATCAGGAGTGACCTGAAATAACGTGTCCAATTCGTTAGAGTTATCGTCCTACGTGATTGATTTTCGAAGAAACGGCATTCGATAGATCAACCAGTTATAAGCGTAGGAAAGGATCTGTTAATTCTCAAATATATAATTTAAATGAAGTTTTGAGAGAACTTACAAAGTGCCTTGAGATTTAGAATGACGAAATGTTAATTGTTTGTAAATAGTGCAATTCATGGACAATTTGGTGCATCAGAACAATCAATAGAAGAGTGAACAATACAAAAGAATAAAAAGTTGTTATTAAAACTGTCATTAGCTGAGCAAGGTGAAGTTCAGTAAAAATTCAAACAAAAATTATTTGTGATACCGAAACAGGGTGATGAGCTTGCCCCATTTTTGGTAGCATGGTCTACAACAGCTAATTAGAGTAATCATGGATTGAAATGCGATATTTTCCTCTGTTCTTAGATTTAATTAATAAACCCGTTCTCGTCGTGGGTGGCGGTGAGGTGGCAAGCCGAAAGGTGGAAGCGTTGCTAAAGGCTGGGGCGGATGTGACTATCGTTTCTCCGACGTTGGTTGATTTTCTGTCTAAGCTTGCTTCTGAGCATCAACTGCGCTGGGTACAACGTTTCTATTCGAGTGACATTGTCACTAAAAGCTTTGTTCAAGTGTGGGCGACGACAGACAATCCTGAGCTAAATCACCAAGTGTACAAAGATGCCAAAGAGCTAGGCATCTTGGTTAACGTTGTGGATGATAAGCCTTATTGTGATTTCATCACGCCGTCTATGATTAATCGTGGCCGCATCCAAATCGCTATCTCTAGTGGTGGAGCTTCGCCAGTTTTAATTCGAAACATCCGTGAAAAACTTGAATCGATACTGCCACAAAACATGGGGTTGATGGCGGATTTTGCTAACTCAAAGCGAAACTCAATTAAAGAGGCGCTGCCTAGTGTCGATTTACGCCGCAAGTTTTGGGAGCAATTCTTCTCGAATCCCGAGGTGGAAAACGCGCGAGATAATCGTGAGTTAGAAGCAATTTACCAAGCGACCATGGCAACACCCTTAGATGAAAAGGGAAGTTGTACTTGGGTTCATGTTGGGAAAGATGTTGAGATGTTGCCAATAAAAGCCGTACGCTATATGCAACAAGCGGAGCTGGCTCTGTACTCAACTCGATGTGAAGCGAATGTGTTAGAACTAATACGCAGAGATGCAGAAAGAGAAGCTTTCTCGAGCGCTGCTGAGCTTTCGGATATGCTGGCCAAGGCTAAAGCTGAAAAGCTTCGAATTTGCGTGTTCATACCACAAGGAACGAGCGAATTCGTATTGCTGCAAGGGCAGGACTTAGTTATCTAGCAATGCCAAATGCTAAAAGTAGATACGTAGTTCGTTACACTAAAGCCAATAAAAAACGCCAGCGGATTATGCGCTGGCGTTTTTATTTACTTCTCAGATTGATTAATCACGGAAGTTGTTAAACTGGAATGGGATACCCATCTCTGCTTCACGAATCGCTGCCATTGTCGCTTGCAGGTCGTCGCGTTTCTTACCGGTAACACGTACTTTGTCGCCTTGAATAGAAGCTTGTACTTTTAACTTTGCGTCTTTGATAAGTTTCACTACTTTTTTCGCCGTTGGAGTATCAATACCTTGGCGGAAAAGCAGAGTTTGGTGCCAGTTTTTACCAGTAACGTCTGGGTCTTGTGCATCCATTGCGTTCGCGTCAATGTTACGCTTCGCTAAGTGGCCGCGTAAAATGTCGCGCATTTGCTTAAGTTGGAAGTCACCTTCCGCAGACATTTTTACGTTTTCTTCTACTAGCTCAAAGCTCGCATTTACGTTGCGGAAATCGAAACGAGTAGACAATTCACGGTTAGCGTTATCAACGGCGTTACGTAGTTCAACCGTATCGATTTCAGAAACAATATCAAACGATGGCATGAAGATTCCTTGATTATTTTGTTATAGGGACTTTCGGGACTTAACAGCGCTTGCCAGCATATCTAGCATTGTAGCAGTGTCTTCCCAACCTAGGCATGGATCTGTAATAGACTGACCATACGTTAGGTTATTGATGTCAGTCATTGGCTGATTGCCTTCAAGAATAAAGCTTTCTGCCATGATACCCGCAATACGAGTGCTGCCTGACTTAATTTGGTTACAAATGTCCTGAGCTACGTCGATTTGTTTTCTGTGTTGCTTCTGACAGTTTGCATGGCTGAAATCCACAACCAAACGTTGTGGCAATCCAAACTCAGCTAAAGCATTACATGCTTGTTTGACTGATGCTTCATCAAAGTTAGGGCCTTTTTCTCCACCGCGCAGAATAATATGACCGTAAGGGTTACCACTTGTACGGTAAACCGTCATTCGACCGTTCTTATCTGGCGAGTAGAAGTAATGCGATGCTTTCGATGCGCGAATTGCATCAATTGCAATTTTTACGTTGCCATTTGTGCCATTTTTGAAACCAACTGGGCAAGATAGTGCCGACGCCATTTCACGGTGAATTTGTGATTCCGTTGTGCGAGCACCAATCGCGCCCCAAGTGATCAAATCCGCGATGTATTGGCCGGTGATCATATCAAGAAACTCAGTAGCAGTCGCAAGACCAAGCTTGTTGATATCCAGTAGTAGTTTACGAGCTTTATGAAGACCAGCTTCAAGTGCGTAAGAACCATCTAGGTTAGGGTCCGTAATCAAACCTTTCCAACCAACTACTGTACGAGGCTTTTCAAAGTAAGTACGCATCACGATAAATAGCTCGTCTTTGTACTTGTCTTGGATTTCACTCAGGCGAGTGGCGTAATCAATGGCAGCTTCAGTGTCGTGAACAGAACACGGACCTACAATCGCAAGAAGGCGATTGTCTTCACCCGATAAAATGTTTTCAATCTGACGACGAGATTGAGCGATACGGTCTGCAACGTCATCCGTAATAGGATGTACACTACCTAGCTCTGCTGGGGTAGGCATTGGACCCAAAGGCTGGGTTCTCAATTCATCTGTTTTTATAGGCATGTTATAGCTTTATTCTCTATTGCGAAGGGGTAAAGATAACGGAATTACAGGCAGGAATAAACCGTTTCACGGGAATCTTCGCCAGGAAATACCGAATTGTATACAAAGGTGTAGGTATTCATTTAAATGACTTATGTATAAATGACAAAACTTGATCATTAAATCAATATATATACATTTGAATTTATAACCATTTTATCTATCTCGCTGTAAGGTAATCTAAGTAACTGCGATAAACTTCATACCTCACGGGTGACGCCGTCACTTCATGAGGGTTAAATAACTCGTGAGATCGAGCTTTTGTTAACATTTCTTTGACATCTATTTCTTTCGTTGATTAACTGGTCTGACTAGATTGGTAAGGAGACCAAAATGTTATCAGCTCTACGTCGTGCGAATTTGTATCTAAATCTGTTTGGCTTTTCGAAAGTGCCGCTGATTTGGCTTTGCCACCCTAAAATCATTGCGATAGATAGCAAGCATGTTGAGGTTCGTATCCCATTGCGCAGAAGAACGAAGAACCACCTGAATAGCATGTATTTCGGCGCTTTAGCCGTTGGCGCTGATGTTGCTGGTGGTTTTCTTGCTATGAGTAAAGCGCAAGAAAAGGGAGAAGCGATCTCGCTAGCATTTAAAGGTGTGAAAGCCGAGTTTTTAAAGCGCCCGGAAGCCGATGTGCACTTTGTTTGTAACGATGGTCATGTCATTGATGAGATGCTCGAGCACACCTTGGCAACGGGTGAACGAGTAAATCGTGACGTAAAAATTGTCGCGCTGTGTCCTAACTTACATGGTGACGAGCCAATGGCTGAATTCTCGCTTACTCTTTCGATAAAAAAAGCAGCCCAACAAAGAAAAGAGGCTGCCTAGTGGTTTGTGGCTCGCTTGTTTAAAGGCGGTGGCTTAATTGAGTTCAATCTTCTCGATAGAGACGATTTTGGAGCGATTTAAGACCACTTTCCAGCGGTAATAAACAGGCTCATCGGTGTGGTTGTCCTCTTTGACAATCACATTGAGCAAATGACGTTTCTCTACTGACTCTTTGGTTACTTGACCTTCATTTAAACGGTAAACTCGGTTTGAGCTTTTATCCATCAAGCGGATGATAGGGCGTAAACTGATGTTCAATGTTTCTCTCGTTTGTTCGTAACCACTCAAGAAAAGAGAGGTCGCCATTTCGGTTTTCTCGTGATAATGAAGAATCTGCTCTTCACGTTGCACGACGCGCTTTTTACGTATTCTTTGAATCTTATCCGGCAAGCTACTTAAGGTACGATAATCGAGCCACTCCAATTTTTTGCCAACCACTTTTTTCGTCGTTGGATCAACATACTTCTTACGCCATTTTGGCTTGCCTTTACGGATCCATCGCCACATGGCATCGCGTAAATCATCTTTAAAGATTTCTCGCAAAGCGTAAATAAAAGACATCGCGATAATGAATGAGGCAGAAATTTCCCCCAGATAATCGCGAGCGAGAATCACGGTTGAGGTCACGACAACCATCACTAAACCGGTTGCAATACCTTTGATAGCGCGCTTAATGTTGTTACCCATCGATATGGTTTCTTCACGAAGCACGATAGGGTGTTCAATCAATCGCCTTAGCAAGCGCATTTTGTTAGATAGGCGAGTAACGTCTTCAACGACTCTTGATGAGTTGTATTTGTTGAGTTTACGATGGGCTTGCTCTTTCTCACATAGCGTGATCAGGCGCTTCTTGATCGTGCCATAGTCGCCTTCACGTGGTAGGTGGGCCACCAGTGACAGGAACTTTTGCTCGGTATACCAAGACAGATAGTTATCGATGTTAACGTAGTAGCGTTTTAAGTTCTCTTCGTAAGGAATAGAACGCCGCAAGCGCTTTAAGATCTCAAGCGTGAGCTCGATAACTTCGTCCACTTCATCTTCCGTTACGGAGTTATTCTCATGCTTGTTTAAACTTGCTACCGCTTTGTCTAGTGCGATAACGTATTGGTAAGCGAACAAGCTCAAACTTACTCGGTATTGCTGATTCGACAGGCGTCCACGTTTGGCAAGTCGACTGTGTACTAGCGGAAGAAGGATTTCAGTACTGTAATAAGAGCGTTGCTGTGTGATTGAAGTGTAATAAAATTCGGATTCACTGATGATATCGGCGTTTAAACCAAGCTCACCAGGTATAAAAAAGTAAATATCTAGGTCGACACTTTTGCTCTTTGCGAGTGCATGACTGATTTTTAATGTTATTGAGTCTTGTTTATCGACGGTGACCAAAGAAAGCTCCTGACTTTGTTAAAGCATTCTTAACTTATGCGTACTGTTGAGCAGGTAAGCATAAAAGTGCTAAAAGAGTGACTGGGGCATATAGCTGAACGACAACAGCATAACAGAGCGCTATGCTTTTCTCTCTGATTTTCTTGTTAGTTTAGGTATAATTCCACATAAATTTAAAAAGAGACAAAATCAATGATTAAAATTGGTCAAATTAACAGCTTAGAAGTCATTAAAAAGGCTGATTTTGGCGTATTTCTGGATGGTGATGATTACGGTTCTGTTCTACTGCCTAATAAGTATGTACCAGAGGGTACTGAAATTGGTGATCATGTAGACGTATTTTTGTACTTCGATTCAGAAAGCCAACTTGCTGCGACCATTGAAAGACCAATTGCCCAAGTGGGTGAATGGGGTTTAATGAAGATTGAGGGTGTGAACGCGACAGGTGCTTTTGTAAATTGGGGCATCAAAGAAAAGGACTTACTGATTCCTTTTAGTGAGCAACGCACTCGCTTCTCTGCCGGACAAACCATTTTAGTGTATGTTTATACCGACAAAGCGTCAGGTCGCATTGTTGGTACGACTAAGTTCAATAAATGGTTAGATAAAACTCCAGCGAATTATGAAGTTAACGAACAAGTTGATTTGATCATCGCAGAGCGTAGTCAACTTGGTTATAAAGCTATCGTTAACGGTAAGCATTGGGGCATGATTTTCCCATCGGATGTTTTTGGTAAGCTTTACATCGGTAAAAGGCTGAAAGGCTTTATTAAGCACATTCGTGAAGATGGCAAAATCGACCTTGCTCTACAAAAAGTCGGTGTGGCGAAAATGGACGATCTTTCTAGTAAGATCCTTGACCTGCTAGAGAAGAAAGGCGGATTTTTGCCTTTGAATGACAAGTCTTCTCCTGAAGCGATTTTTGATGCTTTCCGCACAAGTAAAGGGACTTATAAAAAGACCATCGGTGGCTTATACAAGCAGGGTAAAATTGTCATTGAGAAAGACGGTATTCGTATAGCGTAGTCCAAACTCACGTATAGTGGAACTACAGCCAAAAAAACGGCCCAAACTTTTCCTTTTTTTGGGCCTAGGGGAAACGGCTCCGCAGAGCCTGCGCTAAACTTGTCCAACAATAATTTTGTTGGTGAACATAGAGAGAAATGCCACATCAAAGCATTACTTTGATACAACTAGTTTAGTACAGCGTGTCCGGATCGCTAGCGAGCCCACTTGCTTTCATACTTACGAATTAAAAAGCCATCGCAAATACGATGGCTTTTCATTTATTTATGGTTCGTTACGTCTTTTAAAATAAGTTCTTATCTCGTACTAATTCGCGAGGGAGGCCATTCTTTATTCGGTTGCTTACCCACTTGCCAAGGCCAATAACTGCGCCTTGATAGGTGACAAGCACTTCGCCTTTACCTGTTTTCATTCCCTCAGGAATGGTTTGTGGGCGAACATCACGCCCCATGTACCATTCGCGCGCTTCTTCAATACTGAGTTCAATGGCGTTGCTTTCAGAACCTGTCGCCAGGGCAGTCGCGACTTGGTGTTGCCAACGGTAGCCATTTTTATGGGCTTCCGCGATCTTTATACCCATACGGGAGAAGCGTAATTCGCCGATCATCGCTTCTAAAGCATTAGGGAATAACCAGACATCTTTATCGCGAAGCCATACAGAACTGCCATTTGGAAGTTTAATACCTAACGCGCTTTGGAGTTGTTGAGCAATTTCTGTCGATTCTTTTTTTGAAGTTTTAGCAAAGGGGAATTTCCCCATGCGCTTTTTGACTTCTGGCGCCTCAACAGCAGCCTGTTTGCGAATTCTTGCAACAAAGAACCCTTCACAGTCGTAGACCTGCGGGAAAATATGCAAAAAGCCTTCTTCAGTTAGAGCTGCCTCTGCGTTTTCAAACAAGTTCTCAAGGCTTTCAAACTCTACAGCATCCCCAAAGGTTTCTTTCAAGTGTTGACAAACTTGTTGGTTTTCTTCTGTACTGAGCGTACATGTTGAGTAAACCATCACACCACCGGGCTTTAATGCATGGAAGGCGCTTTCAATAAGATCTTTCTGTGTGTCAGCGATGTCGAGTACGGAAGCTTGCGTCCAGTTTTTCATCGCATCTTCGTCTTTGCGAACGGTGCCTTCTCCAGAGCAAGGCGCGTCGAGCAAAACCGCATCAAATTGTTCTGGTAGCCAACCGCCAAAAACGCGTCCATCGAAGTTACTTAGTGCGGCGTTACGTACCCCACAACGTTCCACATTAGCGTGCAGTACTTTTACACGACTTGCGGCGTATTCATTGGCCACAAGTACACCTTCGTTGTTCATTAAAGCTGCAATTTGAGTGGTTTTTGAGCCTGGAGCGGCTGCGGTATCTAACACGGCATCGTAAGATTCATCATTCATAAACAGAGCAGATACCGGCATCATCGAACTGGCTTCTTGAATGTAGAATAAGCCAGACATGTGTTCTGCTGTGTTGCCTAATGGTACAACTGACTCATCCGCTTCAATCCAAAAACCTGTGTCACACCAAGGCACAGGAGAAAGCTTCCAGCCTTTTGTTTCTGCTCGTTCTAGAAACGCTTCAACGCTGATCTTCAACGTATTAACTCGAATACTTTTGCGCAGTGGCTTTTGGCAAGACGCGATAAAGTCTTCCATGTTGAGGTGAGCAGGAAGGATCGTTTGGATTTTTTCCAGAAACGCGTCTGGGATGTAAACATTAGGATGCAATGTGGGATCTCGTTTGCAGAATTTGTGGCAAATAATATACGAAAGCGAAGCAGAAACGAATAGTGACAAGGGCCGAGCATTAAAAAAGAGCAGCGATTGCTGCTCTTTTAAAGTGATCAAACTTCAATTGTACGTGAATTGAGCTTTATTCTACGGCTTAGGAATCGCTGTACGCCATTGAGTCCAACCTTCTTCAGCTTGTGGATACAAAAAGAAAGATTGCCCACTCTTTGCCGCTGGTGGAATAGTCGATTGCTCTGGCGTTGAAAACGCAATTCCTCCGCGAACTAAACTATCAAAGGTTCCCGCTTTGATGTTAGCGCCGGTAAGCCCGATGGAAACATCTACTCCTGAAACATTCCAGAACACACTGTTTTGACGAACGAGGTAAGCGTATTCAGGCTGTATTTTGATAGTCGTGACGATGCGATCAGCAAATTCTCCTAGGCTTACGTCGGTCACTTGGCCAACTTCCATCTGGCGGTAAAGAATAGGGGTACCGACTTGTACTGAGCCTCTTTGTTCACTTTGTAACGTAAACATGATTCCATGCACGCGTTCTGAACTATTTTCTAATTGAAAATCAAATTTAGCTTTACCTTTACCTGGTTCAACACTGATGGATTTCGACACCAACGCCCCGAGGTTTTTAACGCCACCTAAACCAATTTCTGGTTCAGTTAGCCAAAAATGTGAGCCTTCAACCGCAATGTTTTCTACGTATTCAGGTAGGATCCTTGCAGTGACTTCAACCATGTTACGACGAAAATTCGGTACAACCAGAGTGACTTCACCAACTTTAACACCTTGATATTCAATCGGCATTCCTTTAGCAATCTCTTGCGAACCGTCGGTTTCTAAAGCAATGACGCGCCCAAACTTGCGAGCGGTTTTTTGATCAGAATACAGCTTCCAGTTTTCTCCGATTTTGTTTTCAACGCCTGGCACGGAGTCAAAAGCGATGCCACCTTCGATTAACGATTTTAAAGGGTGCGCTTTCACACTGACTCCGGCTAATGATGCATCTATCTCGATCCCTGAACGATTCCAAAAAACGGTTTGTGGCGTTACAAGATAAGCGAAGCGGTTTTCGATAGTAGCCTTAATTAGTACTCCGCCATCAATTAGTTGGAAATCGGAGACGTTACCAACTGGAAGATTACGATAGAGTAGAGGACTGCCTTTGGAAATCGGCGGCAATTCAGAAGCAAATAGTGTTAGAGCCCTAGAGCCACTTTGATTGTACTGCGCCAATTCAGCCAATGATTCATTTTGGAACAGCTGATACTCTTTTTGAATATCCTGCTTGCCTTCGCTCACAAAACTAATTGACCCGGTTAACAACTGCTTTGCTGGAGGAACGGTAACGCTGAGCCCCGATTCAGTTAACTCTGCTGATGCACTGCCGGTTACATAAAAACGATTGTTTGATTTGATCAGATGTTTGTATTCATGGTCAATCAATACATCCATAAATACTTCGTGTTGTGATTTTTTATCTTCCTTAACTAGGCCCACTTTGATGATTGAACCAACAACGATGCCTTTATAAAGTACATTGGCACCGCTATCTAGGCCAAACGAATTGTCGGACACCAACCGAATCGCGATGGACTTTTCTTGCTGTTGGTTAAACACGTTTTTACGAATGGCAGTAAAGCGGCGAGAGCGTTCACCCGCGCCCGGCACGATCGTTAAGAAGTTTCCTCGCACTAAATTAGCAATGTTTTCAACACCAGAAAGGGACACTTTTGCTTCTTCTAAAACAAATCTAGTACCTGTCGTCAGCATGTCACTAAAAGCGGGTTGAATTGCCGCTGACGCCAATATCACTTCTCGGCCTTCGGAAAGGCTCAAGTCCGTAACTTGGCCAATTTCGATTCCGCGATACATAATTGGAGCGCCTTCTCCGCTGATCTTGCTGTCATCAGGTAGGACGATTTTAACCGCGATGCCTCGACCAGCAGTTTTCAAATCTTTATACAAACGGAACTCGGTGTTCTCTTCTACAGGCTCACCATCATCCGGAGAGTCGACGGCGATGGCGCCACCTAGTAAGGCACTCATGCTTTCTAGTCTTACATCGACACCTTCAAAACCGATGCTGGCACCAATTCCACTGACGTTCCAGAATCGACTGCGGTTGTTAATGATATGTCGGTATTGATCCTGAATGTTGGCTTGAATAGTGATAGATTTTGCATCTTCATCTAGCTGGTAACTGTACACTTCACCAATTGGGATTTTCTTATAAACAATTTGAGAGCCAACCGATACACCACCTAAATCACGGCTTTTGAGCTTAATATTCAAACCTTGAGAAACGCGTAAATCTGTTGGGGCAGAGTCTAACGCATGGAATGTTGTCTCAAACTCTTGACCATCTCCGGGTTGAATCGAGATGTAGTTACCTGAGACGAGCGCATCCAGTCCGGAAACTCCCGTTAGGCTAGCTGTTGGTTTTACTAACCAAAAGCGTGTTTTATCGTTCAGTAACTTTGCAGCTTCAGGATAGATATCAGCATCGACATAAATACTGCCGAGATCTTCGGTGAGGTTAATGTCTCTTACCATGCCGACTTCTAATCCTTGGTAACGGATAGTGGTTCGGCCGGCGACAAGACCAGCGGCATCAGAAAAATAGATTTGCACTCGTTGTCCTGCATCGTGTATCGACTTCACTACAAGCCAGCCAGCTAAGACCATGGTCAAAATTGGCAACAGCCAAAGAGGAGATATGCCTTTACTCCGCTTTACATCTGGTACGTATGACGTTTGAGAACTGTTCTGATCACTCATTCATTGACTCTTTTTCTGATTGTTTTGGGCTTGTTTGGTCCCAGATTAGCCTTGGATCAATACTTTCTGCTGCAAGCATGGTCAACACTACGACAACACCAAATGCTACGGCGCCATATCCTGGTGTGAAATCCAGTATCTGACCACGATCGACTAAAGTCATCATGATAGAAATAACAAACAAATCCATCACAGACCATTTACCGATCCATTTAACAACAAAGTAAACCATCATTCGTTGTCTCTTAAACACCGAACGTTTGAATTGGATGCAAAGCATGATGTAGGCGAGCCCAAGTATTTTAATCACCGGGACAACGATACTGGCAACAAAAATGATCGCAGCGATTCCATACATGCCGCTTTTTACCAAACCAGCCACGCCTGAAAAAATAGTGTCCTCCAAACGCTTACCATTGGTAAGCAAGATGGAAATAGGGATCAGGTTAGCAGGGAAGATGGCGACCGTTGCTGCGATGAGGTAAGCCCATGTTTTCTGAATGGAGTTTGGCTTGCGATGATATAACTCGTGATGACAACGCTGGCAATGGTCACCTTCAGGTTGGGACAAGTGGCATTCATGGCAATGCACATCTTTATGCTCAAAAGCATATAAACTTTCTGGCTTCCAAGCTTCCCAATAACGACGGACGCTGATTCTTGAAACTAACAAAACGGTAAATATCTGCAAAAGAACCAGACCAATTAACCCTGGACCGACGAAAATGTCGGAATAATCTTGGAGTTTAAAACAGGAAATGGCGATGCTAACTAAGAACACATCCAACATAACCCAATGCTTCAAATGTTGAATTAGCCACAGTGAGATACGAAGCCCACGGAACCATCGTTGATGTAAAGAAATATGTGCCGTTACCACTGAAACACAAACCGTCAGTGGCGCAAGAGAGCTACAAAATAGAATGAGCAATGAAAGAAGAACAAATCCTTCTTCCATCAATGTGATCATCCCTGAAGGCAGGGTTGCCGGAATCATCACACCAAAGAGTCGGATGCTAATAAAGTTAAAAAAGTGCGATGGAATAAATAGTAGGATACAGGTTATCGCGACGGCTAGATTACCAGAGAGGCTAGGGCTACCTCCGCGATATAATTGTGTACCACAACGAGGGCAGTGTGCATTTTTGCCATGGGGTAAGTCGACGATGTCGACAGGCAATTCACAACCTTGGCACAAACGTACGTTATTGGGTTGCATGGCGTGCTTAGACAGAGAGGTCATAACGACCTCTCTAGCTTGAACGATTTAAGCGTGGGACTGTATGCCCCCATATAAGGTTTGATATAAGCCTTCTTGCTCAACTAACTCACCATGAGTACCTGTTTGCGTCACTTTCCCATCTTCAAGCACGTAGATCAAATCGGCTTGTTTAACAGCGGACAGTCGGTGCGCAACGATTAATGTTGTTCTACCACGTAAGAACTCGGTCAGTGCTTTGTGTAAAGCCGCTTCAGTAGCGGTATCTAGCGCAGACGTGGCTTCGTCTAAAATAACAAATTGAGGATTACTCAGCACCATTCTAGCAATGGCCAGCCGTTGTCGTTGACCTCCTGACAAACGAATGCCATTACGACCAACTTGAGTATCCAAGCCGTGGTTCAGTTGAGAAATAACATCTTGCAGCTGAGCCACTTCAAGCGCACGCCAAAGTGACATTTCGTCAAAATCCCCACCAAGCGTTAGATTATGCCTCAAGGTGTCGTTAAATAGTATAGGTTGCTGTAATACCACGGCAATTTTGTCGCGAATTACTTCAAAACCAATATCTTCTGTTAATTCATCATTAAAGCGAATGCTACCGGAGTTTTGACGGTAAACCCCAATAAGTAATTGTATCAAGGTCGACTTACCACCGCCGCTTGCACCAACCAATGCCACTTTCTTTCCTGCCGGCATATGTAAAGAAAGATTATCTAGGACTTTGTTTTCATTATTGTAAGAGAAATTAATGTTTTCTACTTTAACATCAACTTCTCTACCTTCTTTGAAAGGATTTACCTTAGGAACCGGTCTCTGCTCTTCTTCTAACTCTAATAAGTCGTTGATGCGTTTTAATGCGGCTTTAGCGCTGTACCAAGAAAACTGAATCCCAAGCAACTCTTGAACAGGAGACAGCATGAACCATAGGTAACCAAAAACGGCAAATATTTGACCAATAGTAAGGTCACTGAACATGACCATTAACATTGCGACAGCTCTGAATAATTCAAAGCCGATCAAAAAGAGAAGGAAAGAAACGCGACCAGCCGCTTCAGATTGCCAAGCATACTTGTCTGCATCAACGCGAACTTGGTTCGCACTGTCTTTAAGTTGCTGGAGAAATTCTCGCTCTTTATTGGCCGCGCGTAGTTGGTAGATTCCATCTAATGTTTCAACTAAACGGTTTTGGAAAATTTCAAAAGAATGATTTTCCTTCCGTTTCAGATGTTTAACCATACTGCCTAGTTTACGTGAGAAGTAAATGACAATAGGGTTAACTAACAGGATAAACAGACCAAGTCGCCAATCGAGCCAAAGTAGAACGATAGCAGTACCAATAACAGTCAGAAAACTGATAACGAATTTTGCTAACGTAGAACCAATAAATTTATCAATGGTCTCAATGTCAGTGATAAGGTGTGCGTTGATTCCTCCGCTACCTTTGGTTTCGTATTGTCGGATGCTGATACGGCCGAGTTTGTCGATCATTTTACTGCGCATCTCAAACGTGATGGTTTTTGAAACAAGCGTAAATTGTCGGCTTTGAAGGATATTTAATCCTTGGCTCGCAGCTCGCATAAGAACAACCAAGAACAGGGTGAAGAAAATATAGCCTGTCGGAGTGTGCCACGCTTCAGGGAGAATGGCATTCATGGCATCTAAGCCTTTTGCAGGTTGGTCCAATAAGACCTCATCAACCATCAAAGGCATGAGGAGGGGAATTGGAACACTAATCAAGGTTGCAAGCACCGCTATCAAGTTCGCTATGATCAGCTTGGACTTGTGCTTTTTTACTTGTGTTATCAACCAAGAACGGCTAATAGTGTCATTTTTCAGAAGCATTGTAATTGAGAATAAGTCCTATTATAAAGTAGGGCTGCATTTTAGCGCCATACATTGAGAATGGAAGCTTTTATAGTAAGTAGGAAGTTAATATGAACTTAGAACAATACCAAAGACTAACCAAACAAGCTGTTGCTCTAATTGAGTCTGAACCAGACTTTATTGCGAACCTAGCAAACTTGAGCTCATTGCTTTTCATGGAACTTGACGATCTTAACTGGGCAGGCTTTTACCTAACAAAAGGTGAAGAGCTTATTCTTGGTCCGTTCCAAGGAAAACCAGCTTGTGTTCGTATCCCAATGGGTCGAGGCGTCTGCGGTACTGCTGCACAAACTAATACTATACAAAGAGTATACGACGTTCACGAATTTGAGGGGCATATTGCGTGCGATGCAGCGAGCAATTCAGAAATTGTGATTCCATTTTCTATTAATGGAAAGGTGGTTGGTGTACTTGATATTGATAGTCCAAGTATTGGCCGATTTAATGAAACAGACGAAGAAGGTCTCACTCATTTCATGGTTGAAGTAGAAAAGCTGCTTAATTCACACGCGAACGACGCATAAATTAGCCTTCGAGTGTGGTTTTTCCTTGGCATGTCACTATAATACGAGAATATTTTTTCTTAATGCTCGCGGAAATCCGCTCAAATCAGGACCCCTCATGACTGAAAAGTTAAAAAACAGCAAAGAAGTTATTGCATATATTGCTGAATGTTTCCCTAAGTGCTTTACTTTAGAAGGTGAAGCAAAACCTCTGAAAATTGGTATTTTTCAAGATCTTGCGGAACGTCTAAATGAAGACGAAAAAGTAAGCAAAACACAGCTTCGTGCAGCGTTAAGACAGTACACTTCATCATGGCGTTACCTACACGGTGTAAAACCAGGTGCAGTACGTGTAGACCTAGATGGCAACCCTTGTGGTGAGCTAGAAGAAGAGCACGTTGAACACGCGAAAGCGACACTTGCAGAAAGCAAGGCGAAAGTTCAGGCTCGTCGTAAAGAACAAGCACAAAAAGCTCGTGAAGAGGGTAAGGCGAAAGCGAAACCTGCGGCTAAAAAGCCTCAACAGCCTCGTCGTACTAATAAACCAAAAGTACAAAAACCAACTAAGCCTGTAGAAACGCGCGCTCTAAATGCTGATGAAATCACAGTAGGTAACGCAGTTAACGTGAACATGGGCAAAGGAAACATGGCAGCGACCATTGTTGAAATCAATAAGGATGATGTACGTGTTCAACTTGCTAACGGCCTACAAATGGTTGTGAAAGCGGAGCACTTGCGCGCATAAAGGAGATACTCCTACGCATGAATTGCCGTTCAAAAGTGACCCTGATTGCTGCTAGCTTATGGCTAGCAGCATCAGCTCAGGCTCTTGAAGCCAAACTACATAAAGATGACCTGCCGGTTCTTTCTCCTGAAGTTCAGCATGAAACAGCTAGCAAACGAGTCACCTCGCGATTTACCCGCTCTCATTATAAGCACTTCAGCCTCAATGATGATTTCTCTAAAGCGATATTTGAACGCTATGTAGAGTTGCTTGATTACAATAGAAATATTTTCACTCAAGCAGACATCGATTCATTTAAAAATTGGTCAGTCGAGCTTGATGATCAGCTTAAATCGGGCAACAACCAAATTGCTTTTGATGTTTACAACCTCTCAATGCAGAAGCGTTTCGATCGTTTTGCTTATGCGTTAACTCTACTCGATGAAGAGATCAAGTTTGATACCGATGACGAGATAGAGTTAGACCGCTCTGACGCCGCATGGCCAAAAGACGAAGCAGAGCTCAACGAGTTGTGGCGCAAGCGTGTGAAATATGACGCGTTAAATCTGAAACTGACTGGCAAAGAGTGGCCAGAGATTAAAGAAGTTTTAGAGAAGCGTTATAACAACGCGATGAAGCGCATCACACAGACCAACAATGAAGACGCATTTCAGTTGTATATGAATGCCTTCGCGCGACAGGTTGACCCTCATACAAGCTACCTTTCTCCACGTAATGCCGAGCAATTCCAATCGGAAATGAACCTTTCTCTAGAAGGCATCGGCGCCGTTTTGCAAATGACAGACGATTACACAGTAATTCGTTCACTTGTTGTTGGCGGTCCGGCATCAAAGAGTAAGCAACTTGGTGAAGGGGACCGAATCACTGGTGTTGGACAAGACGGTGAAGAAATTGTCGACGTGATCGGTTGGCGTCTGGATGATGTTGTTCAGTTAATCAAAGGCCCTAAAGGCACAAAGGTTAATCTACAGATCTTGCCAGAAGGTAACGATGCTAAGAGTTACATTGTCACAATTGTTCGTGACAAAGTTCGCTTAGAAGATCGTGCGGTTAAGTCAGAAATTATCGAAAAAGACGGTAAGAAGATTGGTATTTTAGAAGTACCAAGTTTCTACGTCGGCTTATCGAAAGACACCGATAAATTACTAGCTGAGTTGAAAACCAAAAACGTTGACGGCGTAATCGTTGATCTACGTAACAATGGTGGTGGTGCGCTAACAGAAGCGACGGCATTGACAGGTTTATTCATTAAAGAAGGTCCTGTAGTTCAAGTTCGTGACAGCTATGGCCGCATCAAGGTGAATGCCGATACCGATGGAAAAGTGAGTTATGATGGCCCATTGACGGTGTTGATTAACCGCTACAGTGCTTCAGCATCTGAAATTTTTGCAGCGGCAATGCAAGATTATAATCGTGCAATCATCTTAGGTGAAAACTCTTTCGGTAAAGGTACAGTTCAGCAACATCGTTCACTGAATCATATTTACGATCTTTTCGATAAAGAGCTAGGCTACGTTCAGTACACGATTCAGAAGTTTTATCGTATTGACGGTGGAAGTACGCAAAATCGTGGTGTTGCACCAGATATTTCGTACCCAACGCCAATTGAGGCTTCTGAAACAGGTGAAAGTGTTGAAGACAATGCTTTACCTTGGGATCAGATTGATAAAGCACAATATCAAACGTTTCCAAGTAACGACGCCTTAGTTGAAAAACTTACTGCTCTTCATAACAAGCGTATTTCTGATGAAATGGAGTTCCGCTTTATCAATGAAGACATCGAGAAATATCGTAAAGAAAAAGACGATAATACTTTGTCTTTGAACGAAAAAGTTCGTAAAGCTGAATCGGATAAAGCGGAAGCCCTTCGATTACAACGCATAAATGAACGTCAAGTTGCTTTGGGTAAAAAAGCATTCAAAACATTGGATGACATACCAAAAGATTACGAGGCTCCTGATGTTTATTTAGATGAGTCTGTCGCGATTATGGTCGATCTACTTAAGCAGGAAAATCAGTCATAATAACTGGCAATTTAGAATAAAAAGAGTGAGTCTTTCAGATTCACTCTTTTTTTATGCCTTTTTGTCTTCCGCTGTCTCGATATCGAGCAAGATATTCGCTTATTTTCCCCCAATAATTTACGTGATCTACATCTAAAATTTCGCGAAAGTGAGGACTACTGGCTAAGCTAAAAGAAAACGATAAGGATGCCGATATGAAGTGGTTCTTTATTTTACTTAGCTTTTGCTGCTTTAGTGTGTTTGGTGGAGAAAACACCAGAGAAGATGAATTAAGTCACTTTGACACGCCGTTTCTCATCGGAGACTGGTATTTGATGAACCCAAACCCCGAAGAGTCGGCTGAAAACTTTCGTGCGATCAAACTCTCATTAGGTTCTGACTACAGCTTTTCTATTGATATTCAAAAGAAAGACTATTCCGTTGACCATTGGGAAGGGCTGTATAACGCAAATGAAGACACCATCGTTCTTGGTTTAAACACCGACGAGCCTCAAATTTATGCCTATCGCAACAACCATAATACGCTTGATCTTAATGGTGTAACATTCACTAAGGGATTATCCAATTCACTTGCAGGTATTTGGTCTAGCTCTCACGTATCTGGCGACGGTCTAGTGGCCAACAACATTAATCAGATGGATTTGATACTTCAACCTGATTTCGTGTTCATGTTTAGGGTTTCGAACGAAGAAGGGGATGAGTCCATCAAACAAGGTGTGTTTTACACAGAAGATGAGTTTTTGGTTCTGTTGTATGAAAATGGCGAGCATGGAACAACGTATAAGCTCAACAAGAATGAGCTAACGATCGAAGATTCCAATGGTGATATGTACGCCGTACTCAATAGAGTTACGCCATGATGCCTTTAACATGCGCCAAATTACGCGTGCGTACGGTAAGTCATTAATGTTGTTTAAATGTTAATCAAAAAACGGAGCTAGAGCACTAAAAGCTCCGTTTTTTGATGGAAAGACTTGTATTCTGATACCACAACCCCTACAAATAGCTTATATAGTGATACCAGAACTGCATTTTTGATCATGCAGTCTGGTATTTTTGTTGTTCGACATACAAGGATTTATGCTCATGTCTCAAGCTCCCCAGGCCAAATATCGTAAAGATTATAAAGAGCCATCTCATGCGATTACTGATATCGATCTTACTTTTGATCTATATGACAATGACACAATCGTTACGGCGGTATCAAAAGTTGCTCAAAAAGGCGATACAACAACGCTAGAACTCGATGGCGAAGGACTTGAGCTACACGCTGTAAAAGTAAATGGTGAGGATTGGGCTCATCACGAGGTGAAGGAGTCGTCGCTGGTACTGACCGATCTTCCATCCGAGTTTGAACTTGAAATCGTCACCAAAATTGATCCTGAAGCGAATACAGCACTCGAAGGTTTGTACAAATCAGGCGGCGCATTTTGTACTCAGTGTGAGGCTGAGGGCTTCCGCCGTATCACGTACTATCTAGACCGTCCGGATGTTCTAGCAAAATACACAACAAAAGTGATCGCAGATAAAGCGGTTTATCCATATTTGCTGAGCAATGGTAACCGAATTGCAGAAGGCGATGCAGAGAGCGGTCGTCACTGGGTTCAATGGCAGGATCCGCATCCAAAACCAGCTTACTTGTTCGCCCTTGTTGCAGGCGACTTTGATGTATTGCGTGACAAATATACAACGATGTCAGGTCGCAGTGTTGATTTAGAAATCTTTGTTGATAAAGGTAACTTAGATCGTGCAGGTCATGCGATGACATCGCTGATCAACTCGATGAAGTGGGATGAGGAACGCTTTGGCCTGGAATACGATCTGGATATTTACATGATCGTTGCTGTTGATTTCTTCAACATGGGTGCAATGGAAAACAAAGGCTTGAACATTTTTAACTCAAAATATGTGCTGGCGAACGATCAAACTGCGACAGATCGTGATTATTTAGGCATCGAAGCTGTGATCGGTCATGAGTACTTCCACAACTGGACTGGCAACCGTGTCACTTGTCGTGACTGGTTCCAACTAAGTCTAAAAGAAGGCTTAACCGTATTCCGTGACCAAGAATTCTCTTCTGACTTAGGCTCTCGTGCTGATAACCGTATTGATAACGTACGTATTATTCGTGGTCCTCAATTTGCGGAAGATGCAAGCCCAATGTCTCACCCGATTCGTCCTGACAAAGTCATTGAGATGAATAACTTCTACACGCTAACGGTGTATGAAAAGGGCAGCGAAGTTATTCGCATGTACCATACACTCCTTGGCGAAGAGGGCTTCCAAAAAGGAATGAAACTTTATTTTGAACGTCACGATGGTACCGCCGCGACGTGTGAAGACTTTGTTTCTGCAATGGAAGATGCCACCGGTGTTGATTTAAAACAGTTCCGTTTGTGGTACAGCCAATCGGGTACACCAACGCTACGCGTAAATAGCGAATACAACGCTGATGCAAAAACTTACGCACTAACGGTAGAGCAATTTACGGAGCCGACGCAAGACCAAGCAGAAAAACAAGCGCTGCATATCCCGTTCGATATCGAGTTGTATGATTCGAAAGGTCAAGTTATCCCATTGATGAGTAACGGTGAATCTGTTCATAACGTGCTGGATATTAAACAAGATAAGCAAACGTTCGTATTTGAAAATGTCGAAGAACAGCCAGTGCCATCTTTGTTGCGTGAATTCTCGGCACCAGTCAAATTAGAATACGATTACAGCGATGACGAGTTAGTCTTCTTGATGAAGCACGCAACGAACGATTTTGCTCGATGGGACGCTAGCCAAATGCTATTGGCTAAATACATTCGTCAGAATGTGAAAAACGTTCAAGCGGGACAAGAAGTATCGCTTTCTGAAGGTGTGATAGATGCTTTCCGCGGTGTGCTGTTGGATGAAACGCTTGAGCCAGCTTTCATTGCTCAAGTTTTCTCTATGCCTTCAATCAATGAGATTACTGGTTGGTACCAGCAAATTGATATCGATGCCGTAGATAAAGTGCTAAACAGCATTACAGTGTCACTTTCTAAGGAATTAGAAGATGAGCTAAGTGCGACTTATCACACGCTTAAGCAAGCAGAGTATACGATCGACCATGCTGCTATTGGCAAGCGTGCTTTACGTAACCGTTGCCTACAGTACCTAGCACATACGGCAAAAGGTAATGATTTAGTCAACGCGCAATACGCATCTGCAAATAACATGACAGATACGATTGCTGCGATGAGTGCTGCAAATAACGCTCAGCTCGAGTGTCGTGAAGCACTTATGGCTGATTACAGCGATAAATGGAAGCACGACGGTTTGGTTATGGATAAGTGGTTTGCACTTCAAGGTAGCAATCCTGCAGAGGATGCTCTTGAAAAAGTAAAAGCAACCATG
This sequence comes from Vibrio sp. 2304, assembly GCF_033339475.1. Lineage (NCBI taxonomy): Bacteria > Pseudomonadati > Pseudomonadota > Gammaproteobacteria > Vibrionales > Vibrionaceae > Vibrio > Vibrio sp. 2304. Next base: position 44,282 of record NZ_JAWOUQ010000002.1, read on the forward strand.
AACCACGAAGCATTTAGTTTGAAAAATCCGAACCGTACGCGTAGCTTAATTGGCTCGTTCTTAAGTGCGAACCCTGTACGTTTCCATGATAAATCCGGTGTAGGTTACCAGTTTGCCGGTGAAATTCTTCGCCAACTAAATGATTCGAACCCACAAGTAGCTTCTCGAATGATTGATCCTTTGCTTAAGTTCCGTAAATACGATGAAGCTCGCCAAGCAATGATTCGTGCAGAACTTGAAAAGCTCAAAGCAATGGATAATCTTGCTAAAGATCTATTCGAAAAAGTGACTAAAGCACTAGACGAATAGTAAACAACACAATAGGGTGGTCATTTAGACCACCCTATTGTGTTTATGTCACTTAGTTTTCACTTCATGAACTATTACTACTTCAATCTCAACATTTCATATCAAACGTTTTTATCTCATTATTCTGGTGCGGCAAGTGTTGTTCAAGTTGTCACACACAACGGTTTGCGTTTGCAGTTACCCGCCGCGAGATTTAGACCATTTCTTAGTCAATTGGGCGTTAGAGGCCAGTTTAGACTAACAACTGACCAAAATAATAAGTTTCTTAAGTTAGAAACTCTGTGATGTATTGTATTTGCAGAGAGTTAAATAGGAATCTTAGTCACAGAATCGGACATTTCACCTCTTACCACTACGATTAGTTGTTAAACATTTGTAATTATGCTTTTACAATGGGCACATGCATTACCTATGCTTAGTTTCTAAGGTAACAACCTAGCTACTAAGTCCCCCTACAAAACAACAATTCTAATGTGGAGTGTGAATATGACCGCGCGTGAAAATGTAGTGCCGGTTCTGCTTGAAAAGGTTTACCAACTGATTCAAGACAAACTCGAGCTTTCTCACCAAACGCTTGTAACTAAACTTGCTCAACACTTATTCAGTAACATTGCTGATGATGATCTAATTCAGCGAAACGAATCCGACCTTTATGGTGCTGTCGTTAGTCTTTGGCACCATATCAATGAAAAAAAACCAGAAGAGATTTCGGTTCGAGTATTTAACCCGACCGTAAGTCGTCAAGGCTGGCAATCCACACACACAATCGTAGAAATTGTTGTTCCAGATAGTCCATTCTTAGTGGACTCAGTCAAAATGGCTTTAGCACGTTTGGATCTTGTTTGTCACCTAATGTTGAATAACCCAACACAGATTCAGCGTGATAAAAAAGGCCAAGTTACAGACGTAAACGGTGAGGGTGGTGTTCTTCAATCACTTTTCCACATAGAGGTAGACCGCCTTACTAGTAAAGACGAGATGCAAGCGCTTAAAGAAGAGCTGTTAAGAATTCTATCTGATACTCGCTTAGTCGTTGATGACTGGAAGCAGATGGTTGATAAGCTTAAGTTTGTTACTGATGAACTTGAGAAAAATAAAGATCGTGTTTCTATCCAAACTGATCGTATGGATGAAACGATCGCATTTCTTCGTTGGCTAGAAGATCATAACTTTACCTTTATGGGTTATAAAGATTATGACTTAAAAGAGGTCAATGGTGATACCGAACTTGTTCCTGCTAAAGAAAAAGGACTAGGTCTGTTTGCTGATGACAAGCGCGTGCGTAGCGTCAAGCTCTCTGAATTATCAGATTCAGCGCGATTAGAAGCGAAAAAACCATACGCTCTGATCATCACCAAAGGTAACAAAGCATCTCGTATCCACCGTCCAGCTTATACTGATTACATCGGTATTAAGAAGTTTGATGAAAACGGTAAAGTAATAGGTGAGCATCGCTTTACTGGTTTATATACCTCCGCCGTTTACAACCAAGCGGTACAAAGTATTCCTTTGATCCGTGAAAAAGTTGACCGTATCCTTGAAGCAAGTGGATACCGTCACGGATCATACTCATACAAAGCATTGCACAATATCTTAGAAAACTACCCACGCGACGAGTTGCTTCAAGCTAATGAAGAAGAGCTGCTTGAGGTGGGAATGGGTGTTGTACAAATGCAAGATCGTGACTTGCTGCGTTTGTTTGTTCGTAAAGACCCATTTGGTCGTTTCTTCAGTTGCATGGTTTATGTCACTAAAGATCGTTACAACACAGAATTGCGTCGTCAAACTCAACGCATTCTTAAGCAGTACTTTGGTTGCGAGCAAGAGGTTGAATTTACAACGTACTTCTCAGAAAGCCCACTAGCGAGAACACATTACATTGTTCGTGTAGACAATAACAACATTGACGTAGACGTGAAAAAGATCGAGCAAAATCTAATGGAAGTTTCTACCTCTTGGGATGACAGACTAAAAGAATCCATCATTGCTAACTTTGGTGAAAGTAAAGGCCTTCCTCTTTCAAAAGAATATATGAGTGCGTTCCCTCGCTCATACAAAGAGGACATGATGCCAGGTTCTGCGGTTGCAGATATCGAGCGCTTAGAAGCGTTAAGTGATGATAATAAACTTGGTATGTTGTTCTACCGACCTCAAGAAGAGGGAGCAGATTCCAAAGCTGTCCGCTTAAAGTTATATCATCGCGATGAACCAATTCACCTTTCTGACGTAATGCCGATGTTGGAAAACCTTGGTTTGCGTGTGATTGGCGAATCGCCATATGAGATCGAGAAAAACAACGGTCAGACTTTCTGGATCCTTGACTTCTCTATGCTGCATAAGAGCGAGAAAACCGTTGACCTTCGTGAAGCTCGTGATCGTTTCCAACAAGCATTTGCTGCCATTTGGGCGGGTAATCTTGAAAGTGATGGTTTCAACCGATTGTTATTAGGTGCGTCTTTATCTGGCCGTGAGATTTCCATTCTTCGCGCTTACGCACGATACATGCGCCAAGTCGGCTTCCCATTCAGTCAGCAGTACATCGAAGACACGCTAAGCCACTACCCAGACTTAGCGACAGGTCTAGTCAAGCTGTTCACCAAGCGATTTGATCCGAAACACAAAGGCAGCGAGAAAGGCCAAAACGATCTAATTAAAAAGCTAACAGAGCAGTTGGATCGTGTAGAGAGCTTGGATGATGATCGTATTATTCGTCGTTATATTGAAATGATCATGGCGACGCTTCGTACCAACTACTACCAAGTAGACGAGAATAAGCAGCCTAAGCCTTGGTTATCTTTGAAAATGAAGCCAAGCGATATTCCTGAGATTCCGCAGCCTGTACCTGCATTCGAGATCTTTGTTTACGCACCAGATATTGAAGGTGTTCACCTTCGTGGTGGAAAAGTGGCTCGTGGTGGTTTGCGTTGGTCAGATCGTCAAGAAGACTTCCGTACGGAGATTCTTGGCTTAGTAAAAGCGCAACAGGTTAAGAACACTGTAATTGTACCAGTTGGTGCAAAAGGCGGCTTCGTTTGTAAACGCCAGCCATCTCTCACCACTCGTGATGAAATTTTTGCGGAAGGTCAGCGTTGTTACAAACGCTTTATCCGTGCACTGCTAGATGTGTCAGATAACATCATTGAAGGAGAGGTGGTACCACCACAAAACGTTGTTCGTCACGATGAAGATGACCCATATCTAGTAGTGGCTGCCGATAAAGGCACAGCAACCTTCTCAGATTTGGCAAACTCTGTTTCTGCAGAATACAACTTCTGGCTAGGTGACGCATTCGCTTCAGGTGGTTCAAACGGTTACGATCACAAAGCAATGGGTATCACCGCAAAAGGTGGTTGGGAATCTGTTAAACGTCACTTCCGTGAAATGGGCATCAACTGTCAGACCACTGATTTTACTGCAATCGGTGTAGGTGATATGGCAGGTGACGTGTTCGGTAACGGTATGCTGTTATCGAAGCATATTCGATTGCAAGCTGCGTTTAACCACATGCATATCTTTATTGATCCAAATCCAGATTCAGCCAGCAGCTGGGAAGAGCGTAACCGCTTGTTTAATCTGCCAAGATCAAGCTGGGAAGATTACAACAAAGACTTGATCTCTCAAGGTGGTGGCATCTTCTCTCGTCGATCAAAATCGATCCAGTTGACGCCAGAAATTCAGAAAATGTTAGGTACTAAGAAAGCATCTTTAGCGCCTAACGATCTGATAAAGATGATCTTGAAAATGAAAGTCGATCTGCTTTGGAATGGTGGTATCGGCACTTACGTTAAATCATCAACAGAAACTCATACAGATGTTGGCGACCGTGCTAACGACATGCTGCGCATTGACGGCCGTGACTTAAGAGCCAAAGTGGTTGGCGAAGGTGGTAACTTGGGTATGACTCAGCTTGGTCGTATCGAATACGCACTAACTGGCGGTCGAGTGAACACGGACTTCGTTGATAACGTAGGTGGCGTTGACTGTTCGGATAATGAAGTCAACATCAAGATCTTCCTCAATGGACTGGTTTCAAATGGCGATCTTACGGTTAAGCAACGTAACCAAATTCTAGAGTCTATGGAAGACGAAGTGGGTGAAATTGTCTTGGATGATGCTTACCGTCAGTCGGAGTCGATCTCTGTTACTGAACAGCAAGGTGTTGGCATTGTTAAGGAGCAAATTCGATTCATCCACACTATGGAGAAAGCAGGGTACTTGGACCGTGCTCTCGAATACATTCCTGATGATGAAACGCTAATCGAGCGTGAAAAACAGGGACTAGGTCTGACTCGCCCTGAGCTATCAGTGTTAGTTGCCTACGGTAAAATGGTACTTAAACAGCAACTTGTTACGGATGAAATCGCAAATGATGAATTCCATGCAAAACAACTTGTTGAATATTTCCCAAGTGCGTTACGACGTAACTATAAAGATCAAATGGTTAATCACCCACTGCGAGCTGAAATTATCGCTACAGCATTGGCTAACCAGATGGTTAATGAAATGGGCTGTAACTTCGTTACTCGTTTGCAAGAAGAAACTGGTGCAAGTGTTGTCGATATTGCCAACGCTTACAGTGCGGCTAGAGAAATCTTTGATTTAGAAGAAATCCTCAAGCAAACTCGCAAACTTGATAACGTTGCGACAGCGCAAGCTCAATACGAAATTATGTTTTACGTGCGCCGAGCACTGCGTCGAATTGCACGCTGGTTGCTTCGTAACCGTAGCGGCAAATGCACGGTCGGTGAGTTGATTGCTATCTACAAGCAAGATGTCAATGTTATCACTGAAACCCTAGACACTATGTTAGTTGAGTCTGAAGTTGAAGAACACAATGAGTTGGCTCAAGGTTGGATAGAGAAAGGGGTTGAAGAGAAACTCGCTCACCAAGTTGCCCGCTTATCAAGCTTACAATCTGCACTGGATATTTCATCAGTAGCAAGTGAAACAGGTAAAACGGTTGAGCAAGCATCGAAACTCTACTTTAACTTGGGTGACCGTTTATCGTTGCATTGGTTCTTGAAGCAAATTAATAGCCAAGCCGTTGATAACAACTGGCAAGCACTTGCAAGAGCGGCATTCCGTGAAGATCTGGACTGGCAACAACGTCAACTTACCGCTCAGGTACTGACTTGTGGCTGCTCAACCGAAGAGCTTGACGTGATGGCTGCGTTAGAAGATTGGATTGAAACTAACGAGCAATCGTTGCACCGCTGGGAGAGTATCTTAAACGAGTTCAAAGTTGGCTCAGTACACGAATTTGCTAAGTTCTCTGTAGCACTTCGAGAGCTAGTACTTTTAAACCTCAACTGCTCATCGAAAGAGTAGTGGAATAATCAAGTCATAAGTAAAAGCCTCGTTATTTAACGGGGCTTTTTATTATCTATTATTCACATTTGGAATGAAAATAGTTACATTGTCACATTGAATTGAAATTAAAACAGAGTGAAATCGATTGCTTTTAAGCGGTTAGTTACGATTTTTATCGCAGAAACTTGATTGTAATTGTTTGTTTTATATTTAAAAATCTTATAAAGATATAGGTTTTTACTTATTACGTTCATTTTCATTGAATTACGATGAAAAACGGTAAATAATATTGTCCCGTTTATACGGGGCTTTTTTCTTTCGGAGGCACAATGCTTTACCGTCTAGCCAGAACTGGCTTTTTCCAACTCGATGCCGAGAAGGCACATGATCTTGCAATCAAGAACTTCCAACGCTTTAACGGCACACCACTTGATCTCTTTTACCGCCAACAGTTACCAACTCGTCCAGTTGAGTGTATGGGTCTAACATTCCGTAACCCTGTTGGTCTTGCGGCTGGTTTAGATAAAAACGGCGAATGTATTGAAGCATTTGATGCCATGGGCTTTGGCTTTGTCGAAGTCGGCACTGTAACGCCACGACCACAACCAGGTAATGATAAACCACGCCTATTCCGTTTAGTGGAAGCAGAAGGGATCATCAACCGCATGGGCTTTAATAACCTAGGCGTTGATAATTTGATCGAGAATGTTAAACGAGCAAAATTCAATTGTGTTCTCGGAATTAACATCGGTAAAAATAAAGATACGCCAATTGAGAAAGGGGCAGAGGACTACCTGATTTGTATGGAAAAAGTGTATGAGTATGCTGGCTATATTGCAGTAAACATCTCATCGCCAAACACTCCAGGTCTTCGTTCACTTCAATATGGTGAAGCGCTTGATGAACTGCTTTCCGAATTAAAGGCGAAACAAGCGGAGTTATCAGAGAAATACAACAAGTATGTCCCGTTAGCATTAAAGATTGCGCCAGATTTAAGTGACGATGAAATCTGCCAAATCTGCGATTCTTTATTGAAAAACAATATAGATGGTGTGATCGCGACTAACACAACTTTGGATCGCACGATCGTAGAAGGGATGAGACACGCCAATGAGGCAGGTGGCTTGAGTGGTCGCCCTGTGCAATCACGCTCTACGGAGGTCGTACGTAAGCTTCATGAAGAGCTTGGAGACAAACTTCCAATTATCGGTGTTGGTGGTGTAGATTCCTATGTTGCAGCCAAAGAAAAGATCATGGCAGGCGCTAAACTTGTTCAAGTCTACACTGGCTTTATTTACCACGGCCCAGGTCTCGTACGTGATATTGTTAAGAATCTTTAACATATACATCAAAAACTACTGAAAAATTAGTACCTGTTACATAAAAAAGAGGACTTTGTTTCCTCTTTTTTTTTATCCGTTCGTTTGTAGAATTTAAAAATCACGAGTAGGTAATTAAGCGTCTTACCTCTTTACCACTGATTTAACTAGTCAAGAGAGAACGGAATAATGCTTAAACCCAGCGACAAATGGAATTGGTATTTTGACGAGCAAAAAGCTTGCTTAATGCTGGATCTGGGGGAGGAAATGATTTTCCAAACCAATCTATCCCGAAAATTGTTGGTTAACTGTGCCTTCTCAAACAGTGAATTTACCGTTGATGACGCCAGCGCATTTCAAACGTTTAATGAGCGCATTCGTTGTCTCGATATCAGTGAATATCGCCAAGCTGAATTAACACTGTATTGTGTTGCTGCAAAGCGTTTTCATAAACCTGTACAGCCTAAGAGCTGGTTCTTCGATGCACAGTCCTCTGATTATGAACCTCAAGAAGGGGACATGGTCTTTCTCACAAATCAATATTCTGATGGTATGTTCATCGTTCTAGAACCAGGCGAAACATCGAGCTTATGTGCTTATGTTAACCAAGAAGCCTTTGTTCTTGATGGCAATAAGGCGCTTCAATTTGGGCAGCCGATTAAAGTAATGCATGATCGCATGGCTTGTGCAAATCACCTCTTTGCAATGACCCCTATGGCAATGGTGGGTTAAAGCTGTTTAATTTTTCTTTATTTCGTTCCTTTGTTTGCCTTAATCGACCTTATTGGGTCGATTTTTTTTGTCCTTTCCTCTGACACTCCAATCCGAAAGACCATGAAACTGTTTGTTTTCTATGCATGCAAACATGAAGCTGGTCACTTTTATTTTACTTATTTCAATTTGATTACTCCTTTAATTAGGCAACCTAGCGCCTAAAACAACCCTATTTATTCCCCTATAAAGGGTATTTGTAAGTAATTTACATCAACCAGTCACGACTGGTATATACCAAAAGGCATGTAAATAAGTATTCACTTCTTCTAAAGGAAACAAAATACGTTCATGAATGAAAAATATTCAAACTAAAGATGTTGAAAGTTTTAGATCATTTGAGTGGTGATGATTTGAACTAACGGGTGGGAAAATACCTTTAAAAACGAGGCATTGATCGTAAAGTCAGGTATAATTGAAGCCATTTTTTATCAGCGAAAGAACACTATGAATCAATATCTCGCGGTAACTTCAAATGGCATGGAAAATTTGCTTGTTGAAGAACTGACTAAACTAGGCATTGAAAATGCGAAACCAGTACAGGCAGGCGTAAAATTTAAAGCGACAAACGAACAGGTTTATCGCTGTTGTTTGTGGAGCCGTTTAGCGTCTCGATTTGTACGTGTTTTATCTGAGTTCACGTGTAACAACGACATGGACTTGTATCTATCCACTTCCACTATTAACTGGGTTAACCAATTTCATAGCTCTAAACGCTTTGTTGTGGACTTTAACGGCACAAACCGTGAGATTAGAAATAGCCAATACGGGGCTATGAAGGTCAAAGATGGCATCGTAGATTGCTTTGAGAATAAAGGCTTGCCACGTCCTAATATCAGCAAAGAACGCCCAGATATTCGTATTCACGTTCGTTTGCATAAAGATAAAGCGTTGCTTGGGGTAGACATGGTAGGTAGTGGTCTTCATCAGCGTGGTTATCGACCAGAATCGGGTCGTGCGCCATTACGTGAAACGCTTGCTTCTGCGATTATCATGCGTTGTGGCTGGGATGGGCATCAACCATTACTCGATCCAATGTGTGGTTCTGGTACTTTGCTTATTGAAGCGGCAATGATGGCAGCCAACATGGCACCTGGCGTTAAGCGCAAACAATGGGGCTTCGAAGTTTTGGAAGACTTTGAACCGGAGACCTGGGCTGAGATTAAATCAGAGGCTAATGTTCAAGCTAGACGAGGTGTCAGGAAAGTTGACGCTAAGTTTTTTGGATTCGATAACGACCCTAAAGTATTAAAAGTCGCTCAAGAAAACGCCCGCAGAGCAGGTGTTGAAGAGTTGATTGAGTTTGCGCAAGGTGATGCTGCAACTATTACTCGTCCCGCAGGATTTGAACACGGTGTTATCGTTTCAAACCCACCTTACGGTGAGCGTCTAGGAACTGAGCCGGGGCTGATTGCGCTCTATACCGCATTCGGTGGACAGCTAAAATCTGAGTTTGGCGGATGTAAAGCATCTATCTTCTCTAGCTCAGACGAGCTCTTGAGTTGCCTTCGTATGCGCGCTGATAAACAGTTTAAATTGAACAATGGTGCGTTACCGTGTCACCAAAAGAACTACAGCATTGCCGAGCGCAACGCTGATGAAGTGAAAGGTGCAGATACTAACATTCAAATCGCACCAGACTTCTCAAACCGTTTGAAGAAAAACATTGGCAAGATTGGCAAGTGGGCGCGTAAAGAGAAACTAGACTGCTATCGTATCTACGATGCAGACCTTCCAGAATACAACGTAGCGATCGACGTGTACGGCGATCAAATTGTGATTCAAGAGTACGCAGCACCTAAGAACATCCCTGAAGAAAAAGCCAAGCGTCGTCTAACGGACATTATCCGTGCGACGATTCAGGTGACCGGTGTCGAAGCGAACAAAGTTGTACTGAAAGTTCGTGAGAAGCAGAAAGGTCGAAGCCAGTACCAAAAATTAGGTCAGGTATCAGAGACGCTCGAAGTAAACGAGTACGGTGTGAAGCTGATCGTGAACCTTCATGACTACCTAGACACAGGCCTGTTCTTGGATCATAAGATCACTCGTCGTCGTCTTGGCGAAATGGCACAGGGTAAAGATTTCCTTAACTTGTTTGCTTACACTGGTAGTGCAACAGTGCACGCTGCAGTTGGTGGTGCGCGTTCCACTACAACTGTCGATATGTCAAACACCTACTTGAACTGGGCGAAAGACAATATGCAGCTTAATGGCTGTGTAGGGCGCCAACATAAATATGAACAAGCGGACTGTTTGCAATGGCTAGAAAACGCAAAAAGTGAGTACGACTTGATCTTTATTGACCCACCTACGTTCTCTAACTCTAAGCGTATGGAAACATCATTCGATGTACAACGTGACCACATTAAGCTAATGAAGAACCTCAAACGTTTACTGAGAAGTGAAGGCACAATCGTATTTTCAAATAACAAACGTCACTTCAAGATGGATGAAGAATCACTCGCTGAATTGGGTTTGAAGGCTCAGAATATTTCTTCTCAAACGTTACCATTAGATTTTGCGCGTAATAAACAGATTCATAACTGTTGGCTAGTAACGCACGCGTAGTATAAACAAAAGGATTAATACGTGCTGATATTGTATAGCACGGAGGGATGCCATCTTTGTGAGATGGCATTTGCTCTAGTAGACCAAGTCGGTTTGGCCGAGCAAACAGATATCATTGATATTGCGTTCGATGATGTACTATTTTCTCGTTACGGCGTCACAATACCCGTATTAAAATATCAAGATTCTGAGTTGAACTGGCCGTTTGACTTAGAACAACTCACACATTGGTTGGATAATAATGGCATTACTTACCATTCATAACGCACAACTTGCATTTGGTGACCACCCATTGCTAGACAAAGCGGAGTTCGCTCTTCAAGAAAACGAACGCGTTTGTTTAGTTGGTCGTAACGGAGCAGGTAAGTCTACGTTAATGAAAGTGCTTGCCGGCGACATTTTGTTGGATGATGGCAAGATTCAAATAACTCAAGACGTAGTAGTTTCTCGGCTTGAACAAGATCCACCGCGCAATCAAGAGGGTACGGTTTACGAATACGTATCTGGCGGTTTGGCTGAAATCGGCGAACAATTGAAGATCTATCACGATCTTCTCGATCTTGTTGCTCAAGACCCAAGTGAGAAGAACATTAACCGTTTGGCGAAAGTTCAAGAGCAACTTGATCATTCTAACGCTTGGCGCTTTGATGACCGTGTTAAGAACGTACTTGGCGCTTTAAAACTAAGCCCAGAAACCAAACTGACCGATCTATCCGGTGGCTGGCAACGTAAAGCTGCTTTAGCTCGTGCGCTGGTTTGTGATCCTGATGTATTGCTTCTTGATGAACCAACAAACCATCTCGATGTGACAACGATCGAATGGTTAGAGAACTTCTTAAAAGACTTCAAAGGCTCGATCATCTTTATTTCTCACGACCGTGCATTCATCAAGTCGATGGCGACACGCATCGTTGACTTAGATCGCGGTCAATTAGCTTCTTTCCCTGGTAATTACGAACAGTATTTGAATGACAAAGAAGAAATGCTTCGCGTCGAAGAAATGCAAAATGCTGAGTTCGATAAGAAACTAGCTCAGGAAGAAGTGTGGATTCGTCAAGGCATTAAAGCACGTCGTACTCGTAATGAAGGCCGTGTTCGAGCCCTTAAAAAACTTCGTGAAGAGCGTCGTGACCGTCGTGAAGTTCAAGGTAAAGTTAACCTAAACATCGATGATGCTTCTCGTTCAGGTAAGATTGTATTTGAAGCAGAAAATGTATCTTTTGCTTACGAAGGCAAGACAATTGTCGACGACTTTAGCTTTAACATCATGCGTGGTGACCGTATTGCACTTATCGGACCAAATGGCTGCGGTAAGAGTACGGTACTTAAATTGCTACTAGGGCAATTGGAAGCGCAGTCTGGTCGTTTACACTGCGGAACAAAATTAGAAGTCGCGTACTTTGATCAGTACCGAGAGATTTTGGATCCAGAAAAGACAGTGATCGATAACTTAGCGGATGGGAAACAAGAAGTAATGGTTGGGGGACGTCAGCGTCATGCGCTGAGTTATCTTCAAGACTTCTTATTTGCACCTAAGCGCGCCAGAACCCCGGTTAAGGCACTTTCTGGTGGTGAGAAAAACCGATTATTGCTAGCCCGTATCTTGTTGAAACCAAACAACTTACTTATTCTTGATGAACCAACTAACGATTTGGATATCGAAACGTTGGAACTTTTAGAAGAAATGCTTGCCAATTATCAGGGTACATTATTGTTAGTGAGTCACGACCGTGAGTTCGTAGACAACACAGTAACAACCAGCTGGATTTTTGAGGGTAACGGTATAATCGAAGAGTTCGTTGGTGGTTATCATGATGCTAAACAGCAGCGTGACCAAGTTCTTGCTTCGCGCAGTCAGGTTGAAAAACCAACGAAGAAAGAGAAAGTGGTTGAGGAAACTCCCAAAACTACGCAACCTAAGAACAATTCGAAGAAGTTATCGTATAAGCTGCAAAGAGAATTAGAGGCTCTACCAGCTAAACTTGAACAATTAGAGTCGGATATCGAGAGCCTTCAGGAGCAAGTGAACGATCCAGAGTTCTTTGCTAAACCTGTAGAGCAAACTCAGCCGGTATTGGAACAGCTTGCTGCACTAGAGCAGGAGTTGGAAATCGCATTCGAGAGATGGGAAGAACTCGAAGCAATGCAACAGGATAGTTAAGAATTCAATGAATTGTAGTAATAAATTCAAATTGACCGCCATTGCAATGATGGTTGGTACCACAATGAACGCACAGGCGGCATTGTATCAAGTTGTTGAGGTTTCACCTCAGGATCATGGTTCAAACGGTGACTACCAAACGGCTTACGGGGTTGCAATTCAACAGGGCGACGCAGGTACAGATCCTTCAACAGGTTCACCTTTCGCTTTAGGCTGCTTTGATGCAGCAGCAAACTGCACGCCAGAGCAGTTTAAACTTGCAATGGAAACTCGCACTACACCGATTTCAGCGACACAAGCCGTGGATGGGAACAGCTATCGTGAAGAAATCCCATTCGGATTAGACGCTGGCTTTTATTACATCCAAGAACTCAAAGACTTTGAGCGTTACTGTTACAACCAGCTTCGCTATTCCACCTGTGACTCTTGGGCTTCAGTAAACTGGACGCCGTGGAATAAAGAACGTAGTAAAGACTTTACTTCTAATGCGTTAGCGTTCATAGAAGAAGATTCTGCTGCTTATAAAAATGAATATAACAATGTTATCAACCAGCTTACCGAGGATGGTGCAGCTGTCGGTAATCAGAGTAAAGTTAGCACAGAAAATACTTCTACATTAGAAACACGAAATACCGTAGTTGCACCAGTAGAGCCAAATATTCTTACTGGCGATGGTGACGCAAGTGTTGTGCAAAGCCATGCTTGGAGCACAGACGGCATTTTTACTGTTGGCAGTGTTTCTCGAACAGCAAGCAATACCAATGGATCTCACCACACATCAAAAGCAGCGATTTGGGATCAAAGCGGAACCGTCAGTGAATTGGCTTGGCCTAGTGGCACATCTAAAGATGGAGAAAGGTTAGCTCAAGGGAGCATGCGTGACCTTGTCACTGATGGAACAACGGTCTATGGCGTAGGTTACAACACTTACAGTGATGATAACTACCTGAATGCGACTGTTTTTGTCGGAACTCTAGAAGCCGAAGGTAGCGTTGAAAACGCAACTTGGAAAAATAAAGTTGTTGTAGGAGCTAGACAGCGCGAAGGTGATGATACGGTTCATACAAACTCACGATTAACCGACGTTAACTCTAATTTTGTTGCTATTGGTGAAGCAAAACGTTCGGGCGGATACTTAATGCCAACGGGCTCTGCTCCGAATCGTCTCTTTATCGTAGATGATGTTCGTAAGGATTCTATTAGCGCTTTTTACCCAACTACTGGCATTTTCTTTAGCGGTGCGGGCGGTAAGATGGGCGGTATCAACTCTTACAATGAAATCGTCGGGCAACTTGATGCGGAAACGACTCGTGAAGACGATGGCAAGCCACGTCGTAAGCGCGGTTTTATCTATCCATATAGCGTAGGTGGCGAGACTAGTGAACGTGCTGCAACATTATTCAATGGAAAAGCTTGGTTCCTAGACAGTTTGACTAATGGCGGTGATTACTCTGAACAAAACAATCAGTTCCGTATTATCGACGCAACTGATATCAATGATGCAGGTGTGATCTCTGGTACTGCTATGAAATGTGCAGGTGGTTATAGCACAACAGCAAACAATGCGACATGTAGCTCTGAAGAGCAAATTGTAGCAGTCAAACTAGTACCTATTGCTGACGCAACTAAGGACGACATCGTATCTCGAAGCATTGACTCAACGACGACAGAGCGTCAAGGTGCAGGCCTTGGTTGGTTAGCTTTGACCATGCTTGGATTGTTTGGGTTCCGTAGAAAATAGTTAAAAATCGTCAGTAATTTTTAAATCAAGCAGAGGCTCACACATTTGAGTCTCTGCTTTTTTTATGCCTTGAGAAATTGCCTACTTTGATCGATTCTTATAAGTGGAGTCATAAAAACTCCATCAAAGTTTCACAATAACAGCTGTACGTTAGTAAATGGACCTGTATGAGGAATTAACTATGAAGAGACAAAAGCGTGATCGCCTAGAACGAGCTCAATCTCAAGGCTACAAAGCTGGGTTGAATGGAAGGTCTCAAGAGGCTTGCCCATATCAACAAGTTGATGCTCGGTCGTATTGGTTAGGTGGTTGGCGTGATGCCAGAGATGAAAGACAATCTGGTCTCTACAAATAAACTCTCCACATACAAAAAGAAGGATTCGAAAGGGCTCTACGGAGCCTTTTCTACATTATAGGGACATAGGGAAGTAGGTTAACACTCGACAACAAAAAGGCTCCTAAATAGGAGCCTTAATAAATCGATTAAAATCGTGATTAGAAGCTTGAAGTGTCTTGGAACAAGCCAACTTTCAAATCTTTTGCTACGTAGATTTCTTTGCCGTCCACACATACACGACCGTCGGCCAAACCCATCACAAGTTTACGGTTTACAACGCGTTTCATGTGGATTTCGTACGTCACTTTTTTCGCTGTTGGCAGGATCTGACCTGTAAACTTCACTTCGCCAACACCCAGAGCACGACCTTTTCCTTTGCCACCAACCCAGCCAAGGAAGAAACCAACAAGTTGCCACATCGCATCAAGGCCAAGACAACCTGGCATTACTGGGTCGCCAGGGAAGTGGCAGTCAAAGAACCACAAATCTGGAGTAATATCCAATTCCGCCAAGATCAAACCTTTACCAAAATCGCCTTCAGTCTCAGACATTTTAGTAACACGATCCATCATTAGCATGTTTGGCGCAGGAAGCTGAGGGTAACCAGGCCCAAACAGTTCGCCTTGGCTAGAAGCAAGTAGATCGTCACGGTTATAAGAATCACGTTTGTTTTGCATTATCAATTACTCCAATTTTTGATAGCTGCATCTTAGTGAACACGTGTACGCTAAACAACTCCGATCAGTACTAGACAAACCAGTTTTTGATGCGCTGCACAATTCCTTCTGGATGCTCATGTCTTTCAAAGTTTTCAATACGTTCCGCTATTTTGCCAATAATGCTATCGTCTTCACCTCTAAAAGGTTTATTCATTACAATCGGAATAGCTTCATCTACGGTAGAAACGGACCAAATATGGAACTCACCATTTTTAATGCTTTCTATTACATCTTTATGTAATGCAAGGTGTTTAAGGTTTGATTTTGGCATCACAACACCTTGATTTCCTGTAAAACCTTGATGTTTACAAACCTGATAAAAGCCTTCAATTTTTTCGTTCAAGCCACCGACGGCTTGCACTCGACCAAACTGATCAACAGCTCCTGTAACAGCAACTTGTTGATTAATTGGAGATTCAGATAAAGCACTCACCAAGCAACAAAGTTCTGCAAGAGATGCACTGTCACCATCAACTTCACTATAAGACTGTTCAAATACGATGGAGGCAGAGTAAGGCAGTGGTTCATCCAGTTTCAGAGCAGAGCTCAAGAAAGCTTGCATAATCATCATGCCTTTTGCATGTAGATTGCCTCCAAGCTCAGCTTTGCGCTCAACATCGGAAACATCGCCATCACCAAAATGAATTACACAAGATATTCGTGCAGGCTCACCATAGCTGACAGGGTGCCCAGCCATATCAATAACGGTTAGGCCATTGATTTGACCAACTTGTTCCCCAGTTGTCTCAATGATGACTTGGCCATCTAAAATATCGTACACGGCACGCTGAGGAAGGTAAGATTCTCGGTAATACTTGTCGTCAATCGCTTTATCTAACGACTTGTAATCTAATGCTCGGCCATCACTGAACTGGCTGGCAAGCGTTAGAAGTTGAGAGTGCCACATTACTCCTAAAGGCAGATAATGTTGATCTTCAGTAAATCTCATACCGGCCAGCAACAATCTTCTAAAACCACATTCGGTTAAGTGAGGCAGCTGATATTGAGAACATATCCAGTTCACTAAACCAAAGTAATCTGTCAAATTCTGCTCTGACAGATGAATATCTTCTTCAACTTCCGTATACATGGCAAAGCCAGAACAGAAGTCGTCATCGATGTATTCTAGCTCTGCTAACTGACTTCTTTCTCCTGTTACAATCAGTTTTACATCATAAGCTTTAGCTTGCGGTACTGAAGTAGGTAAACGAGTAGGGCTTAGGTTCAGTGGCTCGATAAGGTTTTGTTGAATTGCAGACTTTATATTTGGCCAAAGCCCTGGGTTAGCCAAAATTAGATTAGCCGGTACAATTAAGTAACCGTTATCTGCCTGTGAAATTAAACCAGGTTGGAAGGCAATATCACCACTTACATCAACACTGTAACGGTCAAATAAACGTTTGGCATCAAGTGATTCCGAAAAAACTATCGCAGCGTTAGACTGGCTCTGAAGAGCTTTACTGATGAACTCTCTATATACAGAATTATCTACGCAGTTAATGAGTAGTACTCGCGTCAATCCGGAAATTTTTGAAAAACGAGATATCGTTGCCGACATTCTCGGTTGGAGATCAGTAAAAGACTTCTTTGTTAACGAAGGTGCAGACTTTAAAAGTGCTTCGTACTGCTCAAGTGAAGGTGTTACGTCTTGCCAATTAAGTTGGTTCATTAAAATTCATCGTAATTCAATCTTGCCGACATTATAACGAAACGGACTATAACACCCTAGCACCAATTTGGTTTGCTCTCGGCATTCATCTCTCAATGAACAATACTTAGACAAATGAGTGATCAACATCGATACTTCTAAGAGTTTTATTTGCCCAAGTAAACCATCTGGGTTACGCTGTCACTAGGTTATGTTTATGGGTCGGAACAAATGAAATATCAGCAGCTTGAGAATCTAGAATGTGGGTGGAAATGGAAGTATCTCATCAAAAAATGGAAAGATGGTGAAGCGATTACCCGACATATTGATACAAGCGAAGCAGATGCAGCGGTCGCAGAACTAAAACGCCTTGAACACGAGCCTACACTTGTCTTAGCTTGGATAGAAAACCACATGTCAGAAGAGTTAGATAATAAACTCAAGCAGGCTATCCGAGCGAAACGGAAACGTCACTTCAATGCAGAGCAAGTCCATACAAAGAAGAAATCCATTGATTTAGATTACCGAGTTTGGGAAAAGCTTTCTAGTAGAGCGAATGAACTTGGTTGTACGTTATCTGACGCAATTGAATATTTGCTTTCCGAAGCGTCGAGAAGTGAAAAAGCGAGTCAAAAAGTTACCTCAATTAAAGAGGATTTGAGTAAATTGCTATCTAGCTAGGATAGGGAGTGCCAAATGTTATATGTAATCTTAATTGCAGCCATCGTGATCTTTTGGTTGATCGCAGTCGATAGGCCGGTGTTAAAAGTAAAGTTCGATAATGGCCATATTAGTAACGTAAAAGGGCATCTACCTCCTTCTTTCAAACACAACTTACAGGATATTAGTGAGCATAACCCGTTTACTGGTGAAATGAAGGTGTATAGCCAACGAACAGGAATGCGCTTAAGCTTTTCCAAAGGCATTCCCAAAAAAGTTCAACAGAGGATTCGTAACGTTTTTCCGCACCAGGGCTTCAAAGCAAACAAAGGCAAGAAGCGCGCTTAATTACATATCAGTTACTTCATCATGTTAAATGGGACGCAATGTGGCGTCCCATTTTCGTATCTACAGAAAAATTACTTATCATCGAACAATCAACAACATAAACGGACCAAAACGATGAGATACGTTGTAACTTTAATGGTATTGATCTTTGCAAGTAATTCAGTTTTTGCTGACGATTCAGAAACGAACCTGTTGGCTAAAAAGATTAAGACTAAGCTTCAAAAGAAAGTAGACAATAAGTTTGATGGCTATCAAGGTTATTGTGACGTCATGATAGAAATGGAGCACAAAAGTAAAAACGCAGTAATAAAAAGAGTAACCAGCAGTGGTGACCAAAAAGTGTGTAGGTACGTTAAGTCCAACTTGAAGAAAGGAAAACGCTATCGTTACAAATACCCCGAAAAGTACATTCGCCTCCATATAACCACAGGCTTATAATTGTTTCAGAACGCAACTGAGCTCGTGATTTTTGGCAGATTTCGTTGCGGAGCGATTAGAGCGTTTAGCTGATTTTTGCTGTTGTACGAGGCGAGTATGAAAGGCTTTTTTGTTTGGTAGCGCTTAAGTTAGTAATCGTGATGCCATTGAGTGGCAAATTCAGTGAGTTGGCCATCATCACCATACATAGATTGATTCAGGTGCTTACGGAAGGACACGCCAGTAAGTCGGGGACTAAGCGCGCATCAATTTTCAATAAGAGATTTGATTTGCTTCGTAAGCATAACCACAAACCAAACTAGCGATTGCAAGTCCACAGGAACCTCGGTTAAAGCCTCAAAAGCAAACAATGTTGTTAATCTTAGGAGGACATTTTAAAGTAGCTAAAACCGGACATTATTGCTTTGAGATCTCACCCCTTGGTGCGCATTATATCTGCTTATGTTGAATACGATTGCATATGTCAGTCCTATAAAATGTCTCTCTTTTGAGGGACTATTCAATGAAGTATCACGAAATGACTAAAAACTATATTTTTCGTGAATTTGAATGTGGTTTATCCGTCGAACAAGCTGCTGAACTTTGTTTGAAAACTGTGAGAACGGTCAAAGAATGGGATAAGGGGAAAACCATTCCTCCTGAGTGCAAGCGATTAATGAGAATGGCAAAAGGGCGTGAGCTGAGTTCATGTGAGAGCTGGGAGAACTTTAGAATGCATTATGACAAATTAGAGTTACCTACAGGGCAGATGGTTACGGCCCAGCAAGTTCTAACAGGTATAGCTCTAATTGAAATCGGAGCAAAAGGGGATTTGGACATAACAACTCTAGTATTAAAGTATGCGAGAGTATTGAAGAAAATGATGTAGTTGAGGGCCCTAGCATTTAGGGCCTTTCACGTTCTATGTCTAACTATCTTAAATAGTTTGACTATTTATCACTCAGACATAAGAAAAAACTTAGTAAAACCTAGATGCTCACTTGAATTGAACAAAATTTTTAATTAGTTTTACTGTATATTTTTACATACAAAGTATGGTGGATAATTGTGAGCGATAAGCCCGAAAAGTCGGTACTGATTACTGACCTAGACAACACATTGTTTGACTGGTTCGACATATGGCGTTCTACATTCATTCCGATGTTAGATAGAACTGTTGAAATTTCTGGTATCCCCAGAGAACAGTTGATCAAAGAAATAAAAGTTATACATCAAAAACATGGGACCGCTGAGTACGCTTTTGTTTTACAAGAGGTGCCTTCTCTTCTAGAAATGTACGGTACTCCAGAAAACATAATGGAAAAACTGGATGACGCAATACACGCAGCTCGTAGCAACAGACTTCAGCATTTAAAACTATATCAAGGTGTATACGATACTTTAAGTGAGCTAAGAACTCGAAAAATCAAGGTGATAGCCTATACAGAATCGAAGCAATGGTACACAAAATATAGGCTTAAGCGCTTCGGTCTTGATCACTTCATTGACCATGTTTACTCGCCTCAAGATCACGAAATTATGGCTATTCGTGAGGGGGAAAGAACGGAGTTTAAATTTGATCATACTAAGTTCTCACACACAGCACCTGGCGAATTAAAGCCTAATCCAGAACTTCTACTACACATAATAGAAGAACAAAATCTAGATAAGGATGAATGTGTATACATTGGTGATTCAGAGTTCAAAGATGTAAACATGGCCAATGCGGCGGGAGTGACATCAGTTTATGCAAAATATGGCACTGGACACTTTTCTGATGAGCGCACAAAAGATTATGATATTTTACGAGAAGTTACTCACTGGAGCGATGAAGAGGTTGAAGCTGAAAGGAAGCTAAAAGAAAGTGCAGAAGAGCACTACGTAGCAGATTACTCAATTGAGAACTTTTCAGAACTCCTAAGTATTATTAATTTTCGTCCAAAGTGACTTTCAGCATGAATACCAACAATAAAAACAACCCTGAAAAAGAAGAGCTTACGTTAAATGAACGTACAGCTCTACTGTTAGATTACTGGAAGCAAACTTCCAACGTTCAGCAACATTTCAATGATGTATCAATGAAGCTGAGAAATTTTGCTGTAGTAGTTTTCTCGGGTTTTTTGACTGGTGTGGGGTTAGCTATCCACAAAAATATATCCATCAATTTATTAGGGGTTGATATTTCTGCTGGCGTTCTTTTTGCGTTAGCAGGAATGATAGCCACTCAGCTCATTCACTTCATGGATACTTATTGGTACCACGTATTTTTGAAAGGTGCTGTTAAAACAAGCGCTTCCATAGAGCTTGAGATTAAGAGAATACTTGATGTCACCGAGCTATCCGAAGGGATTAGCTCAAGTAGCCAAGCGGTATGTGTGGCTTCACTATTTGGAAAACTACATTTACCTATCGGGTGGCAGAGCTGGCTGAAGTACTTATGTATGAGTAGTGTTGAGGTGGACAGCACTAAAAGGCATAAAATTTTCTACAGATGGCTGTTAGCTATTTTTATTCTCACTGGGATTGGTAGCATTTTCACTCACTCTGGCGAAGATAAACAGATACCAAATGCAAACAATACTAGTTCGGTAACGGTAGTCTACGCTATGGATAATCCACTAGTGGAACAAGGCACTGACACCTTAGAAGCTGATAAAACAAAAGTTGGCTTTATAATATCAGGGTCAAATGTAAGATTAAGAGATCTACCTAGTTTTAATTCAGAAATAATCCACCTATTGCCAGTCGGGAAAAAAGTGACGGTTTTGGAAAGCGGTGAAAAAACATCGTGGGTTAAAGTCCAATCTGTTTTAGACAATTCTGAGACTATAGATGGCTGGGTCCATAGAGACTTTATAGCTGAGCTAAAATGACCATAAACCACTACTTTTTAGTAGTGGTTTTTTTATCATCGCACGAGGCTAGTGCAGACCCACAATAAACCACGGGTGTGCATAAAAGCTGATTTCAATAACACCTCAAATAAAATCCATATGCTACCATGCACTCTTTTTTCTATTAGTGAGGAACAGAAAGTGCCTGAGTTACTGATACTTATATCCTTAGCGTGTATTGTGTATCTATTCACAAAGAAGGGTCAGAAACCTAAACGTAGGCTTAACGAATGGGAACAAGGTGCAGCAATCAGAAGACCGAACAGCGTGCATTCTTTTGAATCAAAAGTTGCAGAAAAGAGTCCAAAGATAGTCGAACTACCTTTGCCGCAAACTGGCAATAAAACTAATTCTGTACCTCACAAGAAAAGTACATACTTGGCCACCAAGACAGAGCGCAGATTCTATAGGGTGTTGCAGGAGCTTATACCTGATGAATACGTGATTCATAGCCAAGTTTCACTGATGGCGTTAGTTCAACCGACCAATTTTAAAGATAACTCTCGAACTTGGGCTAAAAGAATGGACTACGTGATAACGGATAGAGACACAAAAGTATTGGCAGTTATCGAGCTGGACGACTCATCTCATAGGCAGAAGAAGAGACAAGAACGAGACATATACGTAAACAATGCACTTAACGGACACCATCCGTTGCTTCGGTTTGAAGCTAGAAGCTCTTATGATAAAACACATATCGCAACCGTATTAGAACGTGACACGATAATAAAGTGTAGAGAATTGGAAAGCGTATTACAGTACAGCTAAAGCAGAGCCGAACATCCATTGTTCGGCTTTCCTTTTGGCTCAAAGTATCGTAGTTCTTATCGTTACTTTAAGCTCTTTATCTACCGTATTGGTCTTTTCTGACCTGAAAAGAGCACCAAGTAAAGGCACATCCATTAAGACTGGCACACCGCTTACCGAGTCGCGCTGCTCTTGCGAAATCAAACCACCTAAAGAGATTGTTTGGCGGTCTTTAACCTTGACCACTGTTTGCAGTGTTCGCGTATTGGTGATGATGTCGGATGCGATAGAGGAATCCGTCACCGAGTCGGATTTTTGCATTATCTGCAACACAACATGATCACCAATCACATGCGGTACAACCTCAAGTGACACACCCACATCCTTACGTTCAATTTGCTGGACTCGATTACCGCCATCAGTTACCTCAGACGAAGTGAGGAACGGAACGTTCTGACCAACCGTGATGTAACCGCGCTCCCTGTCCATAATGAACATGTTTGGACGCGATAAGAGCTTAGTATTCTGATTCTTTGATACGGCTTTGATAAGCGCGTTAAAATCGCCGCCCTCATAGAACAGCAGGTTATCAACGGCTTTCTTAATTGCGGTAGGCTGCGAAACAAAGCCAGCCTCACTCAGTGCTAAGTCCATATTTACACCGACTTCCTGAGAATCACCGAGCTCAGTTTCGGTAATCACCGCCTCAATAAAGACTTGCTTTTGTGGTCTATCAATCCCTTTGATGAGCACATCAATGTGCTTCAATTGGTTTTCAGAGCCAGTCACGATAATGCTGTTTGTGGTCGGAAGTACCTCAACCTTGTAATTCTTAATCGCTTTATTGTTCAGTGTTTGATTCTGCGTTGCAGAAAGCATTGAGGAAATTAAGTCAACGACCTTAGTATTTCGAACATTCTCAAAGAAGTACAGCTTCACCTGAGAGGGTTCGAACGTTTCCACCTTGTTCGCGTCAGCAATGATGGTAAAAACGCCGTGGTCATGTGTAAGCTCGTAGCCGTGCGCACGAAGTACCGAAAGGAAAAATGCTGGATAGTCCTCATCTTTCAAATCCGGCGCGGTAAAGCTGACCTCACCAGTAACGCCATGACCAAGCACAACCGTGTTTCCAGTGTGAACCGAGAACCACGATGCAAAATCTCCAATCGGTGTATTCTTTGCCTCAAAAGGCGCAGAGCTTGCGGCAAAAACAGGCGAGCTGAGCAGGGTACATGCGAGCAGAAAGGCAGTAATGCTGGATGTGGAAAAGTTGGAACAAGCCGTAGTTTGTTTCTCAACTTTACCACAGCGCATGGTAAGTAATGTGCGCGTAAGCAGTGAGCCTCCGGCGCAATAAAATTCTTTTTGTTTTTTTGAAAGAAAAGCAGTGAGTTTTGCGATTATCCATGACATAAAGCGCACCTTTTTCCCTAGCACATGACTTTGAATGATTGACCGTTGCCGCTAACCGTAATGGAGCAAGAGCCGTTAGATTGAGCTGTAAAGCCCTTTGCGTATAGTTGCGAGGACGACAGACGCACATCGTCCTTAACCAACACAAAAGACGGGGCAACGTTTGGGGGATTCATTGAAGATTCGATTCGATAGCCGTCGAGCAAGTCACTCAATGACTCGCGAGGCACCGCCGTTTGAACCGTTTCGGGTTCCGTCGACATGTTCGGCGTGCCAACTAAGGTGAACACCGCAAACGAGACGGCGACACCTGCCGCAAATACACTGAATCGAGAGTATTTACGGAGATAGATTTTCGTAATGCGCATGATATTTCTCAACGTATACGGGACAGTGTAACGTCCGTGGGTATAGTAGGGCGGCAATACTGAATAAACGCCGTCCTCATAGTTGTTTCTAAACATCTGCTTAGTGTCGTAAGAACTGTATAAATCCGTACCCCAGAGCATCCATTTATCGACGGTGAGCGAGTTCGCGTTGTCACCATATTTCACAATGCCAACGTGTAACTTAGGCATTTTCAACTTGAGTTGACCGAGCGTCAGAACGGATACCGCAGTCGAGATGATAGGGACTTGAAGACGGTCTAAACGACGACAAAACACGGTGTGCTCAGCCAGTGCGAGACGTGCTTGTTTATCAACAATCGAAATATCTTGAACGATGAAAATCACATCCCATCCAAGCTTTCGAATATGCAAAAGGTGATCAATTAACTTTTGTCGATTCTTATCGTTCCATGTGCGCGAGTTAAACCACGTTCCGCACTCATCGAGCACGATCAAGCCGTCTTTTTTGGTGTCATAGCTTTTATTTGCCGAACCAATCACCATCAAATCTTCCACTTGAGGCTTGTCCGGTAAGCGGTAAAGTCGAGTGTTGCGCTTATCGCGTCCAAGCATTTCTTTCAAGTTGATATCGAGGTTTGTCGCCACAGGCACACCACGCATAAACGCCTCACGAATCTTACCGACTGCCGTTAGCGTTTTGCCTGAGCCGAGCTTACCCGTAACAAAGTAGACCGATGCCATTACGCCGCCCTCACAATCGCGTAGAACTTCCACTCCCACACCCAACGCAGGAGACGCGCCGAATAAATCGCACTCACACAAGGCACGGCGTTATTAGGGATGAACATACCCGCTGCTTGTGACCACATTGGAGGCGCAACATAAGACAGGCCCGTTGCAAGGGTGTAAATCGCCAAGGTGAGGGTGACGGTCAAGCCGATTAGCAGCGTTAAAATGACCAAGTTAATCGTGACGTTTCGTGCTTTCGCAATGAAAAACCAACCAAATAACGTGGTCGCTATCTGAGAGATAAAGGCAACCAGAGCAGGGAGGCGCAACGCCGTCCCAATGGTGCTGACAATTGGTAATAGCTGAATCATTAGTAATATCTCCCCGAACCTGGCTTGTTACTTGGTACAGGCGTGACCTCAGTCAGCAGGATTTCAACAAGCGTCTTAATCGTGTAGATGTAAATCAGAATTGAGATGATCATTTTGAGTTTCTGCGAAAACTCACAAGAGATAGAAGCGCGACCACCGCCAAGCGTAGGCAAAGATAGATTCATGCAGGGCGTAGGCTTAGGTAATACACTCAAAAACGAATCCGATATAGCATTAATATGCCCCTCAGATTCCGCCGTCAGATTCTTCTCAATCAAATCGTTAGCCGCATCGGTCACGGTCTTTTCATAGGAATTCATCGCACCGGACACGGCTTTATCCGCTTGAGCCAGCACATCACCGACATAATCCGAACCTAAACCATGAGGGTTTTCACAATAGTTGTTTTCCTCGGTGGGCTCACAAGGCTTGAGGTCGTCGAGCTTATCCGATAACTCCGCAAATCCATCAGCGTTAGTGGTTTGCAAATCATCGAGTCCCTTTACCACCTCACCAACAGAGTTGGTGTTTCGATTGACCGCCGTCGTGATGTCACCGTTAGCTTGCTGAATCAGCGCCTTAGTGTTTTCGTAAATCTTGTTGTCGTTGATTTGCTGCTTTTGAATCGCTTGGGTGTTAGTCACCATCGACGCATTGAGCGCAATGATTTGGTTTTGAATATCAGCGCTCGATTGATTGAGGTCGACGTTTAGTGCGTTAAGTGCATTGTTCACATCCGAGTTAAGCCCTTTAATCGCACTGACAACGCCCTTATCGGTTGATTCATCTGTATCAGGGTCTTCAACATCTGGCACACCCCCCGTATCTGGAGGATTAACCGTATTGGTGGAGTCGTCAGGAAGTACGCTAGGGTCTTCGATGTCGCCCGTTGGGTCGTCAGGGTCGTGAATTGGATCATCGGGAATAATAGGGGTGTCAGGACCATCTTTACCCCAAAACAACGTACCACCATCACACTGATTACCAGTGAATTGAAACTTACCGTGACATCGCGTGTTTTGAGTGAACTCACCGGAGTCGACATCGGTACAAAGCGTAGTGTCATTTGGAATACGCTCAAGCTCACAACGGGTTGCGCCAAAATCGCCATAACATGCCCCCGTCACTTGCTCACCATAAACATAAGCCGACCAGTGAAGTGATTGTTTGTCATCAATGGATTGCTTGAACTGACAGGCATCCATACAAGTGCCGTCAGGGTTTTCGCCAAACTCACATGCAGGAACGATAGGCTCACAGGTGTAACCATCACCATCTTCTATTCTTTCATGATCTGCTGGACACTTAGCGGTACGATGAAGAAACGTTGCAGCGTGATATCTCGGGTAACTGGGACTGGTTGTGTTACAAATAATCATTAAAGCGAATTTACTACTCTCTATAGAGCATGACTTCGTATAGAAGTCTTTGTAGTTAACAAACTTATTTTCATAACAAGAGACATACGAGTAAGGGTTAACTCTCTTACCCAAGGACAAGTTACAGTTAGGATAAGCGGCAACATCGCTAGCGCTGTAAGTAGGTTGAGCGGCGCTTACATTAAAAGCACTAAACAAAACACCCAGTAAAATAATCAGTGACGCTATGCTTTGTTTAATGTTCATTTGTAAATCTTCCTCGTGAAAAATAACGCCCCCATTCGGAGGCGTTGACCAATGGGTGTATAAAGCAACCGCTAGAATTACGTTGCTTTGTTTGCACCTTTCTTGAATAGCTTGATGCCGATAAAGCCGACCGTCATTGGCACGGCGATGCCCCATGTCGAGGTGAGCATTTCAGTGACGTAACTTGCCAGTGTGCTAAAGGCTTGTGTTGCCACTTCTGGCAGTGCTGCATTCGCAGAAGATGCCGCCATGAGAAGTGCACCACCAAATGCCGCACGTTTTGCTGTTACTACTGCGCCAGCCTTAGCCATTGCTGCGCGTACTTTGCTTTGCTTTTCCATAGTCTTATTTCCTATGTTATGGTTTATGAAGAAGTTGAAACCTCAGCCGCTTTCTTGAATCCGAGAATGTGGAAGCCAATCGAGAAGCCAAGGATAAAGGCTGTCGCGAAACAGCCGAGCATGAACTCTGATGACAGCATTTATCTTTGTCCTCCTACCATCCAACCGAGCGCAACTAGCAAGAAGCAAATGCCTAAGAACACCATTAACTGAAAGTTATCGAGTCGAGCCATTAGCTCTGAAAATTGCGTCTCGGTCATGACTTAGCCCTTACTTTTCATTAAGTTGAGGTAGGGCGTAGAGGTGAAAACCGTCGATAGAGACGTGTTTACCCTCATCGTTACCAAAGCTGAATTTCTTGTGTTCCACATCAAACATCATGCGATTACCCACACAGCGCTTGAGCAGTTCGCCAGCCTTGCCGTTTTCCCAAAGCTCAGGAGACACACGCACTTCAATGGTGTCTGTTGGGTTGGTCGTGATAAGACGCAGCTTGCCGTTTTGCTTTTGTTCGCCGTTACGGTCTGTTTTGGTTTCTTGAACGATGTCCGAAACATCTAGAATTAAACCTTCCATTCTCATAGTGTTTTGCCCTTATTTTTACGTTGTTGGTTAGTTGAAAATTGAAATGACAGTTATTGACACAAGTCCAAGGGAAATTAATGCATCATGTCGGGCGGGGCTGCGCCCACCCAACACGACGCATTAATTTCCTGAGGGTCGGTGAGCAACAGCGCTTCCATTTCGTCATAGAGCGCTAGGTGCTTTTCGTATTGCTCGTAAAGGTCGTCATACATACGCTCGTATTCTTTTTCACGTTCTAGCGCGTCGAAGTAATCGACCACGTTAGACATGATGCCTTGTTGAGCACGGATGAATTGCTCTTTGTTCTCGATCTTCCAAGTACGGAAGCGAGTCGCGATAAAAATCTTATGGAACATCAAGCCATTCAAACGCGCTTGAGCCATATCGCCGTATCGAGTCGATGAGTATTCACCGCCCGAAGCAATCAGTTTTTCGATAGAGGTTGAAACGGAATATTCCGCTTTTACTGGTTGATCTTTGCGCTTAACGAACACACCGCCCATTGCGTAACAAAACGCTTTCCAGTCGCCCTCATCAGCAGAGCGGCGAACCTTTTCTAATAGAAAGTGTTCGTCTTGAGATAAATCTGTAAACAAAGCATCGTCCTCTTTGAATTCATCACGAAGACGACGAAGCTCACGCCATACCGTGACAGATGGACCACCAATAAATTGAAATTGACGAATTTGATTCACACGCGCCCAAGTTACGACACGTTCTGCCGCATCCGAGCCAGACAAAGACGAACCTTTGTCAGAATCAATGTGTTGACCGTCGATGTTTTTACTCAGGTACTTAGCGACATAACCAACGGCTGAGCCTTGAGACCAGTCGATAACTTCGGCTTTGAAACGGGCTTTCTTTGCACCTTTTTCGTCTGGCGAGTCAGCCATAGCAAGACGACGAAACTCAGACGTCACAAATTTGCGTGCGGATTTTTCCATGAACAGCAACAAGTGGTGATGCGGCGTGCCGTCTTGGTGAGGCTCAACAATGCGCATCCCGTAAACCTTGATTTTGCTCTTATCAATCGACTTACGAAGATTCGCCCAAACGCCCATTAAGTACGCGTGAGCTGATTTCGCGTCAGGCTTGCCAGCCTCAAGCCATTTAGGGTTGATGTCTCCCTTAGAAACAGAGTGAAAACGAGACGGAGCTGTTACCGTGAAGAACACCGCATCGTGATTCGATTCTTGAGCGATTTCCTCAAAGCCACGCAGACGAACAAACATTTCAGCGCGGCGAATCTCAGCGTTAGAAACCGACTTAGCGGATAGCTCACTGAGTGTGAAGTAGTTAGACGGGTCAGCCTCATCGTAAGCAATCGTGTTTTCTAGGGCGATACGATTAGACGTATTGCGGTCACGTTGACGGCTTAGAGAAAAATCCGAGCAGTAAACTTGCTTACGGCGTTGAACAAGCGCTAAATCACGCGCAACACATTCAACCTCGTAAGCACATTTACGGCGCAGTTGACGAACAAGCCAATGCTCATCAAGAGCACGGTTCACCAATGCGAAAAGTTCACAGTTGTTTTCTGCGTATTGAATTTGCTCAGGTGAAAATGCCAAGCCTAATGAATCAAGAAGCTGAACCGCTTTATCAAAACGCGCTTGTGATTCTTCAAAAGGAATCGCACTTAACACGCGAGAAAAGTCGCGTGATTTGCGCTTGGCTAGATTGGTAATTTGCTCATCTGACATCGCGTAGCTGTAGCCGTGCTCAGTCAAACGGTCGTGAGCGTCGTTAACTGCGCGTACAGCTTCCAGAGCGTTGCGTGTTTTCAGAATGTCGGTGTAAGCGCGTGTCATGTGTCGAGCGAAGTCGCCGTTACGGTGTAATGACTTCGGCAAGTCCAAACAAGGGTTAGAAGTAGGGCGCTCAATAAAATCTGACAGGTCGTGTGAGTAGATTGACGCACTCATTGCCGATTTCACAGCCGACGGAATGAAATCCTCAGGCGTTGTGAATCTGTGGTCGACGTACTCAAAACGATGGTCGAATAAGTTATCAGGAATGTGCTCACAAGAAGCCCAAGAATGGACAGGAACAAAATCAATCCATTCTTGTTTGCCTGATGCCAAATCAATAACAAGTTCACGCATTATTGAGCCTCAAGCTCTGAGTAGAATTTACGTTTCTCATCTTTGCCAGAGCAATGTGAAACAACCAGATACTCGTAAACGGTGACGCGACCGTCAGAGGCATAGTCGCGAGCCAAATCACCACAAAACTCATGGTCAAGATAAAACGAAAAAGTTTCGTAATCGTCGTATGGGATTTCAAACGAGTCGTAGATAAGGGAACCAAAGAAATAAATACCCGCCGCAATAACCGAGACAAGGAACAAACTCCAAGCGCGATTCAGATATATTTCTAGTTTTTTTGTATTGGAGACTTCTGACATAAACAACCACCTTGACTAGTTGTGAGATCGACCGCCAAAGCCAAGCGCGAAAGCGTCAAGGGCAAACGCCCAGAGCTAGGCGGTCTTAATTGCGATTTATGGCAATCCTAGTTGCGACGAATGGCAACTGCAAGATGCGATTTATGGCAACTTTGTGGCTACAATGAGAAGAAATGGAGGTTCTTATGTACACAGCTGAACTAATTAACGCCTACAAAAAGGCGAAAAACTACGTACAAGATAAGCAGGTTGCGCACGATTTGAATCTAGACCCGCCGAAGATTAGTAAAATTCGCAAAGGTGTTAGACAACTTACTGATGAAGAAGCAGTTTTTCTCGCACACGGCGCAGGTATAGACCCTGAGATCGCGTTACTAGGATGTCACGCTGATCGCAATGAAAATCCAGCGATAAAAAGCATGTGGGAAAGCATTGCAAAAAAGTATAACGGACTTGGATTATCAAGCATTTCAATGGTTTGTGCCGGATTGGCTTTAGTGATTGCAAGTCCACAGGAACCTCTATTACAGTGCGCATTATATGTGTTATGTTAAATTGCGTATTGCTGTACGCTAAATGTTGTCTGAGTATGCTCCTATTCCCTTGCAGATTTTAAATTTAAGGGCCTTACTGTGAGCATTAAACATAATCGTCATTTACCATAAAATACTTAATATAGATCTTAATAATCTATCGATTGTTAAGATCTATATTAACGCCTTTTTACTTATTGAAATGACTGTATAGCTTCAAAGATATCTTGTCTTCTAACTGGCTTGGAAATGAATCCGTCCATACCGGCATCCAGGCATTTATCTCTATCGCTTTCTAGCGCATGTGCAGTTAACGCTATAATTGGGGTCCTGAGACCTTTATCTCGAATAAGTCTTGTTGCGGTAATTCCATCCATCACTGGCATCGAGACATCCATGAGAATCAAATCGATTAAATCCTCATTCTCTTCTAAAAATGTTAATGCCTCTGCTCCATGGCTTGCGATATGAACATTATGGCCAAGCTTATTTAAGATAAGCTTTATTACGAACTGATTCGATTCAGTATCTTCTACGACGAGAAGCTCCATTGCTTTTGTCGGTTGATTGGTTTCGATTCTAACTGGACGATTTTGATTACAACGAGTCAAAACTGGAATCGAAATCGTAAAGGTTGAACCAACATGCTCATCACTTTTAACGGCAATCTTTCCACGCATCATTTCGACTAAATGCTTGGTTATTGCGAGCCCCAGTCCTGTACCACCGAAGCGTCTCGTGATGGAACGGTCTCCTTGATGAAATGCCGTAAACAAGTGCTCTTGCTTTGCTTTAGATATACCAATTCCAGTGTCAGATATTGAGATCACAAGTTCAGCATCTTGCTCAGATACAGAAACTTTTACTTCACCTTCGTCTGTAAACTTTATTGCATTCCCTATTAGATTAAACAGAATTTGAGATAACCGCGTGGAGTCAATCCAAAATTGTTTGTCATTAGTGACAGTACAGTTGAGCTTGAATTTAAGATTTTTCTTCTTAGCTATTTGTTTTTGCTGAGAAATAACAAAAGTGACAGTGTCTCTTAAGTTAATCCATTGTTCATTGAGCTGAAAGCGACCTGACTCGATTTTAGAAAGATCAAGAATGTCACTGATTATCGCGAGAAGTAGCTCTGCAGAGCACTCCATTTGGCTCAAAGCATCAATTTGTTCTTCTGATAAGGTTGATTGCTTCAGTATATCTAGCATTCCAAGAACGGAATTTAAAGGGGTTCTTATTTCATGACTCATCATCGCTAAGAACTCCGACTTAGACCGGTTCGCAAGCTCTGCTTCTTCTCTTGCTTTAGCGAGCTGAGTTGTTCTTACTTCAACGATACGTTGTAACTTCTCTTTGGTCTCGATATCAATGACCGCCCTTTCAATTAAGGGACGAAACCGCCTCAAGGTTTCCTTATTCTCTATGCTAAAGTGCCCTTTCTGAGCTCCAATAAGTAGGATTACGGTTTGCGTTACTTCTGAACGTATACCAGTTAAAACGACCGAGTTTACATGGCTTTTTATAAAGCTGTTTAAGTTAACAAACTCAGCGAGTTTATCTGGCTCGAACAGTAGAATGCATTCACCATTGAGAGCTCTTTGATAGGTGTTACCGTGTAACCAGGATACATTATCAAATACGCTATTAGTTGATATCAATGTCTTGAAGGGATATCGTTCACCATCACGAGTCAGTACAATAAAATCATCGAAGTTGATGTACTTTTTGAGGACATTGTTTAATCCCGTAAATATCTCATGCCGATTCTTTGCCTCACTCATCGCAGATATCGCGGAAAGAATGGCCTTGTTTTCATCGGCGAGTAGTCGTTCTCTTTGTCTAGCCTGCTTTAGCTCAACTAACGCTTCTTGAAGCGCTTCCTGTTGATATATGTCTAAGTATTTATCTTTCATAAGGTTTATGGAATATAGCCGATGAAATCATCAGGTTTCCATGTCCATTCTCACCACCAATAAATCTACCTTGCTCGCCGAAAGTAAAAGGGCAAATAAAAGGCAAATGCTCTAGTTCTTGGTTAATTTGTTCACAAACGCTATTCATGTCTTGCATTAAGTGCAACATGGGACCTGCGCAAAAGATATTTATCACTCCAATTTTTCGAGACTCTTCTAATTTTTGGTTAAAAGCGGCATTGACGACTTTTGCAGCGCGCGCAACGAGATGCTCACGACTTCCTTTCATTAATGTGAGCTCGTCACCCTCTTCTATTCGTGTAAATAACTCGATTCCACCATCTTGCGTCTCACGGATCGGATGGGATAACTTGTAATATGGGCGATCATAGAGATGACCTGCGATCCGCCCTAATGGATAAGCACTCGAGTTTGTAAACAGCATATTATCTTTACCTACTTGGTTATCCTGGTGATTTGTCCACCTTCTATAAACATTGAGCGCAGGTTCGTTATCAATTTCAAGTAAGCATCTATCGTTGGTCTTGGTTGCAACACCTTTGATATTAGTTGGTGTGTGTCCAGCGCTAAAAGCGATATCAACAGGTTGAGAGGAGTAAAAGAGAGTTAAGCTTAAACCTGAAGTTTGAGAGCCTTGGGCGGTTATCACAGACCATTTCCCAGCGATGTTATTATCAGCGGCCGAACCACCAATAATTGGAATTAGAGTTCCAAATCTTTCATCTATAGACGCAATGATTGATTCCTCTTGCCCTGGTGTAGCATGAAGTAGAATTAAGTTTGGTACCTCTCCTACACGGTTTGCATTCTCAAGGGCCATATCCAAAGCCTTGGTGACGCTGTCACCTGAGTTGTGATTAGAAATACCAGTACCATAAGCATGAGGACCTGTATCATAAACAGCAAGTGCCGCAATTACTGGGCCTGTATGAAAGCCCTGATCTGTCATTACGGCTTGACATGAACTGGCGCCATGAAAAGGCACACCAGGAAAATGCGCAAGAAACGCTTCTCGAATCAACTCGAAATTGTATTCTTCCGTGTAGTAACACATCACGTAAGACAAGTTCTGTTGTGTCAATTCGGATCTGAGCGTTTTTATCGCTGAGTCTTCATCTTTAATATGAGTAAAAACTGATTGGCAATGCATACGATTTTATAATTGGATATCACTCTGCTGTTATACCATTCCAACCAATTTTCTCTAGGTAAGAAGGTGTTAATTTCATTAATAAGTTACGATTATCTCGTGATAGATCGTATTTATAATTGAACTACAACAATGTTTTCACCTTTTTTAAAGGTGATTTTTTTCGATTCAGGCATGATGTCCCATTCTACTGACTTATGCTTCTCGTTGAGATTGATAAAATTACCAGATTGATTTAGATCAATTTTTAGAGTGCTACTTTCTGTCGTTTCGAGCGAAATTCCCATTGAGTCACGATTAATCGTGATTATTTCTCCTTCAATTGTTACATCGCATCGTTCTTTTTGTGAACAGTCAACGCTATTAACACTCTCGTGTGTAAAGGTACGCCAGAAAAATGCGCCTATTAAAACACTGAGCATGATTAAGATTTGCGCAAGTCGCGCCTTTGTTAACTTTTGTGCAGGCATAATTACTAATATCCTTGTTACAAACTTCAAACTTTTTAAATAAAAAATGATTTCCAGAGGTCCAGTAAGGTTACTACCCTGTCATTGAATTGTTAATTCAAGTATAGTGTCACGCTGAAAATGCCACTTTTTATTAAAGTCAGCAATGGAAATAAGGTGATGATAACACTTGAATTCTAGAGTTTACTTGGGTGGTGTTACGACGCAAGTCGTGTTGGAAGTAAAAGTGTAGTTAATTAGAAATTGGAAGCATGCAAATGAGCCAAGTAAAGCAGCTTGAACAAAACTACAACTATACAGTCGTTCGCCAATTTACCCTTGTGACCATTTTATGGGGCATAGTTGGTATGGCTGTTGGTGTTTTGATTGCCGCTCAATTAGTTTGGCCACAGCTAAACTTTGATACGCCGTGGTTGACGTACAGTCGCTTACGTCCACTGCATACTAATGCGGTAATTTTTGCGTTTGGTACCAGTGCTCTGTTCGCAACGTCTTATTATGTTGTACAGCGCACATGTCAAACACGTCTTTTTGGTGGCCCACTCGTTGCCTTCACCTTTTGGGGTTGGCAAGCAATCATCCTGGCAGCAGCCATTACTTTGCCTCTCGGTTTAACATCGGGTAAAGAGTATGCTGAGCTAGAATGGCCTATTGATATCGCAATTGCGCTAGTATGGGTATCATATGCGGTGGTGTTCTTCGGCACACTAGTGAAGCGAAACACGTCACATATTTATGTGGCAAACTGGTTCTTCGGTGCCTTTATTATCACAGTAGCAGTACTTC
This sequence comes from Vibrio sp. 2304, assembly GCF_033339475.1. Taxonomy (NCBI): domain Bacteria; kingdom Pseudomonadati; phylum Pseudomonadota; class Gammaproteobacteria; order Vibrionales; family Vibrionaceae; genus Vibrio; species Vibrio sp. 2304. The sequence continues at coordinate 78,928 of NZ_JAWOUQ010000002.1, forward strand.
ACATCGTGAACAGCATGGCTATTCCTGTGTCACTTGGTAAATCTTACTCGATTTACTCGGGCGCAGTGGATGCGATGGTTCAGTGGTGGTATGGACACAATGCGGTAGGTTTCCTACTGACCGCTGGTTTCCTAGGTATGATGTACTACTTCGTTCCTAAACAAGCTGAACGTCCTGTTTATTCTTACCGTCTATCTATCGTTCACTTCTGGGCACTTATTTCTCTATATATTTGGGCAGGCCCTCACCACCTTCATTATACAGCGCTACCAGACTGGACTCAGTCTCTAGGTATGGTTATGTCGCTGGTTCTATTTGCTCCTTCTTGGGGTGGTATGATCAACGGTATTATGACGTTATCTGGTGCATGGCATAAGCTTCGTTATGACCCTATCCTACGTTTCCTAATCGTTTCACTGTCGTTCTACGGTATGTCTACCTTTGAAGGCCCGATGATGTCGATTAAGACGGTTAACGCACTTTCTCACTACACAGACTGGACCATTGGTCACGTTCACTCTGGTGCGTTAGGTTGGGTTGCGATGGTTTCTATCGGCTCTGTATATCACTTGGTACCTCGCCTATTTGGCCAAGAGCGTATGTACTCTGTTGGTCTAGTTAATGTGCATTTCTGGCTAGCAACAATCGGTACCGTTCTTTACATCGTTGCGATGTGGATCTCTGGTGTAATGCAAGGTCTTATGTGGCGCGCGGTTAACTCTGACGGTACGCTAACTTACAGTTTTGTTGAATCTGTAGAAGCGTCTTATCCGTTCTACTTTGTACGTTTCCTAGGCGGATTTATCTTCCTATCTGGTATGTTCCTAATGGCATACAACACGTACAAAACGGTAAGTGCACCTAAAGAAAGCCTAAAAGCTATCCCACATCCGGCATAAGGAGATTTAAGAATGAGTAATAATTCTAATAATCGCCATGAAATCTTAGAACGTAATGTCGGTTTGTTGGCTATTTTTATCGTGTTTGCTATCAGTTGGGGCGCTCTTGTAGAGATCACTCCTCTGATTTTCCAAAAGCAAACGACTGAACCTGTAGAAAATCTGCGCGCTTACACTCCTTTGGAGATGGAAGGCCGTGATATCTACATCCGTGAAGGTTGTAACGTCTGTCACAGCCAGATGGTTCGTCCTTTCCGCTCAGAGACTGAACGTTACGGTCACTACTCTGTTGCTGGTGAGAGTGTTTGGGAACACCCATTCCTTTGGGGCTCTAAGCGTACAGGCCCGGATTTAGCTCGTGTTGGTGGTCGTTATTCTGACGAATGGCACCGTGTTCACCTGTTAGATCCTCGTGAGCTTGTACCTGAGTCAAACATGCCAGGTTTCCCGTGGCTAGCTGAAAACGTTTTAGACGGTAAGCTAACTCAGAAGAAACTTGAGCTATTTCGTGATCAGTTCGGCGTTCCATACACTGATGAAGAGATCGCGAATTCGGCTAAAGAAGTAGAAGGTAAAACAGAGATGGATGCAATCATCGCTTACCTTCAGTCTCTTGGTCATGCAATGAAGTAAGGGGATCATATGGATTTCGGTACAATTCATAGTATTTATACCGTTGTACTCTTCGCTAGTTTTATTGGCATCGTATGGTGGGCATTTAGTAAAAAGCGTAAAGCACGCTTTGAAGAAGATGCCAACTTGGTGTTTGCTGACGAAGAACAAAAGACCCCTAATAACCAAGGAGTGAAGAAGTAATGACTACATTCTGGAGTCTCTGGATTATCGTGATTACTGTCGGTACGCTAGTAGGCTGTGCGATTCTCCTGACTTGGTGCGCTAAAGATAAAATGGGCGTCGAGGAAGGGGAAGACATGGGCCACGAGTACGATGGTATTCGCGAGCTAAACAACCCTCTACCAAAGTGGTGGACTTACCTGTTTGTAAGCACATTTGTGTTCGCAGCAGTTTACCTTGCCCTATTCCCAGGTTTAGGTAGCTTCAAGGGCTTTTTAAACTGGCAGAGTTCGGCTCAAACCGTTCGCTCACTAGAAGAGTCAAAAGAAGCCATCGCTGTAGCACAAGAGAACAAGCAACTAAACCAATATGCAAAAGAACTGGATGATGCCGACGCTTACTTCGGCGAAGCATTCCGTAAACTTGCGCACAATGACAGTGGTCTACGCCCAATTCCTGAAATTGCGCAAGATCCTGAAGCATTAAAAGTTGGTCAGCGTTTGTTTTTGCAAAACTGTTCTCAATGCCATGGCTCTGATGCACGTGGTCAGAAAGGCTTCCCTAACCTGACTGATGATGCATGGCTATATGGTGGCGAGCCAGCAGCGATCGTTACAACCATCATGCACGGCCGTATTGGTCAAATGCCAGCATGGAAAGATGCCCTTGGTGAGCAAGGTGTTCAAGAAGTTGTAAGTTACACACTTAGTCTATCTGGTCGTAAAGTAAATGCTCGTGAAGCCACGGCAGGTAAAGCACGCTTCGTAGTGTGTGCAGCTTGTCATGGTACCGATGGTAAGGGTAACCCTGCAGTCGGTGCGCCTGACCTTACAGACCAAGACTGGTTATTTGGTGACTCTCGTGCAGCTGTAACAGAAACCGTAATGAACGGACGCTCAGGCGTAATGCCTGCGTGGAAAGACATTTTGGGTGAAGATAAAGTTCAGCTCGTTGCCTCATATGTCTGGAGTTTAAGTAACTCAGAGAGTAAGTAACTGAGATATTACGTAACATAGCAATAACAGCCCCTTTCATAGGGGCTGTCTTTCCTTTAAATTTAACGCCTTACATTTTTTCATTTAGCTGTTGAGAACTTTTTTATGGTAAAGCCTTGGTATAAACAATTTTGGCCGTGGTTCCTAATCATCCTTCCTCTTACTGTCGTAGTTTGGACTGTGATTACTGTGGTCGTTTTCTCGAACAACTCTGTTTCTTTAGTCGCCGAGGATTACTATAAAAAAGGCAAAGGCATTAATATCGACATTAGTAAAATGAATGTCGCTCGTGACCTAGGTCTTAACGCTGAGATTTCCTCTGAAAATAACAATGTTGTGATTGTTTTCGCTAAAGGGAAGCTACCTCATTACCCTGCTCTAACGGCCACTTTCACTCATCGTACTCTTCCTGATCGTGACTTCACAAAGCTTGTAACAGCGGATGCATCTGGTAATTACCGACTAAAAGCTGAGGAATCTATTCAAGGACCATGGTTTGTTGAACTACAACCACACGACAAGCAATGGATGATCCAAGGTAAAGTTGAGTTTCCTGCCTCTTCAACACCGTTAATGAAGTAAGCATATGTGTAAATCCTGTTATCACTGCGGTGAAGATGTACCAGCCAACACGGATTTCAAAGTAGAAATATTGGGTGAAATTCGCGACATGTGTTGTCCGGGCTGCGAAACTGTGGCGCAGACTATTGTCGATAGTGGTCTTGTATCATATTACCAATACCGCACTGCGCCTGCAGAAAAGGCAGATCTAGTACCAGAGCAACTCCAAGCTTTAATTCATTATGACAATGCGGATGTACAATCTGAATTCGTACGAAATCGCGAAAATGTTTCTGAAGTAACCCTTTCTTTGGAAGGCGTTTCATGTGCCGCTTGTGCGTGGTTAATCGAAAAGCAAGTTTCTAATACGGCCGGGTTGGTATCTATCCGTGTTAATACAACCACCAATCGAGCGTTACTAGCCTGGGATAAAACTCAGGTACGGTTAAGCGAGCTCCTTTCCGTTATTCATAAACTTGGTTACAAAGCTGCACCTTTTGAAGCAGATAAGCAAGAAGCCTCTTACCATCGAATGATGAAGCAATATCTATATCGGCTAGGTATTGCAGGTTTAGCAACCATGCAGGTCATGATGCTCGCCGTTGCACTGTATCTCGAAGTCTTTGGTGATTTAGAGCCAGAGTTTAAAAGTTACTTTCGTTGGGTAAGTTTGATTTTTGCTACTCCTGTTTTGCTTTATTCCGCTCTTCCATTTTACTTAAACGCATGGCGCAGTATCAAAGGCCGAACCCTTGGTATGGATGTCCCGGTTTCTATCGCGTTGATCTTTGCCTATGTTGCAAGTTTAGTTGCAACAGTAACTGAACAAGGCGAAGTCTTCTTTGAATCTATCTCGATGTTTACCTTCTTTTTGTTAGTAGGTCGATTCTTAGAGATGCGCGCTCGTCGCAAAGCTGCTGCAGCGAGTGGTAACCTTCTTAAGTTGATTCCTGCAATTGCTACAACGCTGGACGGTGATCAGATACCCGTGAAGACGCTAAAAGTTGGCGATCGTATTCGCGTTCTACCTGGTGAACATATCCCCGCTGACGGTAAAGTTATTTCAGGCCGTATTCATATTGATGAATCCATGCTAACGGGCGAGTCAGTGCACGTTGTGAAACGAGAAGGCGATATTGTTTATGCAGGAACGCTAAACGGAGACGAATCATTTGAACTTGAGGTAGTAAGCTCAAAGGCCGATTCAATGATTTCTAACATCGTGCGTTTACAAGATGAAGCTCAACACTCCAAACCTAAAATTGCGGAAATTGCAGACATTGTCGCCCGTTACTTTGTTGGTGTGATTCTTATCATCTCTGCTGGTACTTGGTTTTACTGGCATCAAACAAAACCAGATGATGCGTTTTGGATCATGCTGTCTGTGTTAGTTGCTACATGCCCATGTGCGCTATCTCTGGCCACTCCGACCGCTCTCACTTGTGCTACCTCTAGAATGGGTAATTTTGGCATTTTGCTTCGTAAAGGCCATGTGTTTGAGACACTATGTAAGATCAACCACTTAGTTGTAGATAAAACAGGCACTCTAACGAAAGGTGATATTGAGATCTGTGAAACAAAGGTACTTAGTGATCTCCCACAGAAAGATTGTCTATCACTAGCTGCAGCTTTAGAGGCTCATGCAAACCACCCTATCGCTCGTTCTTTTGCAACTTACACCAATGATGACTTTATCGTGTCTGACGTGCAAAACGTGATTGGTTCAGGGATTGAGGGTATGTGGAATGGCAAAATCGTTAAGATAGGTAGTGCTGCTTTTGTTCAAGGCAAAGAAAGTGGTGAAAGCCAGGCGGTCTATCTGTCGGTTGATGGCAAGCATGTCGCTAGCTTTTACTACCGCGACCCTATCCGAAAAGAAAGCAAAGCCTTTATTCAACGTTTTGCTGACGCTGGAATTAAGACAACCCTGCTAACTGGTGATTCTCTCTCAAACGCCCAACCAGTGGCGAATGAAATTGGTATCGATCACATCGTCGCGTCAGCAAAGCCAGAAGATAAGCTTGCATACCTTAAGAGCTTGGACGAAAACAGTATCACTATGATGGTTGGTGATGGAATCAATGACGCGCCGACTCTCGCCGGAGCTCACCTTTCTGTCGCAATGGGCGGTGGTACAGATGTCGCTAAAGCTTCTGCAGATATGACGTTACTTGGGGATAATCTCGAAAAGCTACTAGAAGCACGTTTGCTTGCACTGCGTACAAGAAAGATTATTCGAGAAAACTTGGCTTGGTCTTTGGGTTACAACCTGTTAATTTTGCCTTTGGCGGTCGCAGGTTTAGTGGCTCCCTACATTGCAGTAGTTGGCATGTCTGCAAGCTCAATTATCGTTGTATCTAACTCTTTGCGCCTGCTCAAAGAGAAATAAGTAGAGAAAGCAAACATGGAAAGTCTTTATATATTGATTCCCATCGCTATCGTTCTCGTTTGTGTTGCTGTCGCCGTTTTTCTTTGGGCGGTAAGAAGCGATCAGTTTGAAGATCTTGAACGGCAAGGGCACAACATTCTTCTCGACGAAGAAGACCAATCTAATAATGATAAAAAGTAGCGACCTTTATGACTCCTGATTTTATCGGTGCGTTGATGATCGGCTTAGTAGGAGCCGGTCATTGTATGGGTATGTGTGGTGGTATCGCGTCTCTGCTTACCATGGGCTCTTCTGCTAAAAATAAAACCACCCCTCTTATCCCCCTCTTCTACAACCTCGGACGATTGATCAGTTATACCTTAATAGGAGCATTAGTGGGTGGTGCTATATCAGGTTTATCTGAGCTTAGTGGGTTAACGCATTCTCTTGCTTGGTTAAGGCTGATTGCTGCGTTATTCATGATTCTGGTCGCGCTGTATATTGCTAAATGGTGGCAAGGCTTACTTTTAATAGAAAAGCTAGGGCAGTATCTCTGGCGCTTTATCTCGCCGGCAGGGAAGAGTTTGTTGCCATTAATGCATCCTCTTCACGCGTTGCCATTTGGCTTTATTTGGGGTTGGTTACCATGTGGTTTAGTTTATTCAGCGCTTACTTGGTCGGCGGTTTCTGGTAGTGCGATGAACGGCGGCCTAATTATGCTTGCGTTTGGGCTCGGAACGCTACCTGCAATGCTTATTATTGGATACGGTGCCAATCATTTTCAGAAATTACAAAAATCATTAATATTTAGAAATATTTCAGCATTAATCCTTATTGGCTATGGTACGTATACCGCTGTAGGAGCCTTAGCATTACTCGGTTTCATATAACGTTAAACTCTATTGAGGTGACATTTTTGCTACCCTTTGGGATTAAGCGATGCTAAAATATTGATGTATATCAAATAGTGAAAGGTTGTTATGATTTCTGAAAAACCTGCAACAAAGCGTATCCAATCAGGCGGTTGCGCCATTCATTGCCAAGATTGTAGCATTAGTCAACTGTGTATCCCGTTCACTCTAAATGAGGCAGAACTTGACCAGCTTGACCAAATCATCGAACGTAAGAAGCCTATTCAAAAAGGACAAGAGCTTTTTAAGGCCGGTGATGAGCTAAAATCGCTATACGCTATCCGCTCTGGTACCATCAAGAGCTATACGATCACAGAGCAAGGTGATGAGCAAATCACAGCGTTTCACTTAGCTGGAGACTTAGTCGGTTTCGATGCTATCACTGGTGACTCCCACCCTAGCTTTGCTCAAGCACTCGAAACGTCGATGGTATGTGAAATCCCATACGAAATTTTAGACGATCTATCGGGTAAGATGCCTAAACTTCGCCAGCAAATCATGCGTTTGATGAGTAACGAAATTAAAGGTGATCAGGAAATGATTTTGCTTCTTTCTAAAAAGAATGCAGAAGAGCGACTAGCTGCTTTCCTTTACAACCTATCAACGCGTTTTTCTCAGCGTGGCTTCAGCCCTAGAGAGTTTCGTTTAACTATGACTCGTGGTGATATTGGCAACTACCTTGGTCTTACAGTCGAAACGATCAGTCGTTTGTTAGGTCGTTTCCAGAAATCTGAGATCCTAAGCGTAAAAGGTAAATATATCACTATCTTAGACCACGATGCATTGATGGAACTTGCTGGTGTAACTAAAGAATAATACACCCTAATTATTGATGTAGCTCGAAAATGAGCTACATCATATTTCTCATAAATTCCTTTCGAAAGTCCTCAAAAAGTTCTCCAAACTAAGCTACAGTAAAAATGTACGGTGAGTACTCCAAAATACTGATTTAATTTACATTCAGTATCTGGTTTTGCAATAGAAGTGGGCTTATTTATGAGTATATACAGTAAGATCCTTGTTGTAGCTGACATCAATAATGATGAGCAGCCCGCACTTGCAAGAGCTGTTCAATTAGCTCAGAAAAGTGTATCTAGAAGCCGAATCACTTTCTTTTTATCCATTTACGATTTCTCGTATGACATGACGTCAATGCTATCAGTGGATGAAAGAGATGCTATGCGTCGAGGTGTCATTCATCAGCGTGAGCAGTGGATGCGTAAAATTGCTCAACCATACCTAAACGATGGCTTCGACTTTGATGTTTGTGTTGTCTGGCACAACCGCCCTTATGAGGCGATTATTGCTGAAGTCTATGCAGGCAATCATGACCTAGTCATCAAAGGCACACGTAAGCATGATGTTTTAGAGTCTGTCATTTTCACACCGACAGATTGGCACTTGTTGCGAAAATGCCCTATTCCAGTGCTTCTTATTAAGAATGCTGCTTGGCCGGAACAAGCAAGTATCCTTGCCTCAGTACATGTGGGCTCAGAAAACCCTACTCATATTGATCTCAACGATACGATGGTCGAGCGATTAAAAGAAATCACCACTCGGCTTGAGGCCAAGCCATATCTTGTTAACGCCTACCCCGTTACACCGGCGAATATTACGATTGAACTTCCTGAATTTGACCCAACGACTTATACCGATGCAGTGCGAGGTCATCATTTAACGGCTATGAAAGCACTACGCCAAAAACATGGTCTTGATGAAGAACAAACGATAGTTGAGCAAGGTTTACCTGAAGATGTCATTCCGGCAGCTGCAGAGCGCTTGAACGCAGCAATGGTTATTTTAGGTACCACAGGGCGAACAGGGCTTTCTGCTGTCTTTATTGGTAATACAGCGGAGCACGTAATTGATAAAATAAATTGCGACGTGTTGGCTCTAAAACCAAAAGGCTACATTAGCCCTCTCGACCCAAATACAGCAACCTAATCTCTCTTTAGTATTGCTATGTATTGAGCGCTTTCAAATAAGCGCTAATAAATCCCCCGAATACAGGGGGATTTTTGTTTGGGAACAGTTAAAGCGTTGGGTACAAAAAAGGAGGTCTAATTGACCTCCTTTTTTACGAGTTAGATGTTCGTAACATCGATGAACATCGATTCATCAATATTCGTCGAAGAAACGACAGCCTCATTAAATTCATACTCTTCGCGGTTACCTTCACGATCTAGCGGTAAGTTAACAAAGTCGAACAATTCGCGGTCTGCTAGTTGGCTTGGGCTTACGTTTTGAATTGATTTAAAAATTGCTTCCACACGCCCTGGCGTCTTCTTATCCCATTCAATCAACATTGCTTTTATAGATTGACGCTGAAGGTTCTCTTGAGAGCCACAAAGGTTACACGGAATTATTGGGAAATCCTTGTGCTCAGCGTATTTGATCAAATCTTTTTCACGACAGTAAGTCAATGGACGAATGACCACGTTACGGCCATCATCAGAGCGTAGCTTTGGTGGCATCGCTTTAAGGCGAGAGCCGTGGAACATATTCAAGAACATTGTTTCGACGATGTCATCCATGTGATGACCTAGCGCAAGCTTAGTTGCACCAATCTTCTCTGCAAATGAATACAGCGTACCACGTCGCAGGCGTGAACACAGACCACAAGTGGTTTTGCCTTCTGGTACCTTCTCTTTTACGACGGAATACGTGTCCTTATCGACGATATAGTAAGGGATATTCAGTGTTTCGAAATACTCTGGCAGAATGTGCTCAGGGAAGCCCGGTTGTTTTTGGTCTAGGTTTACCGCAACCACTTCAAATTTGATCGGTGCGGCTTTTTGAAGATTCAGCAGGATATCAAGCATCGCGAATGAATCTTTACCACCGCTAATACATGCCATTACAACATCGCCTTCTTCGATCATGTTGTAATCAGTAATGGCATTTCCAACATGTCTTCTTAGGCGTTTCTGAAGCTTGTTGAATTCTAGGGTTTCTTTTCTTGTATCTATTTGGTTCATTGCGGGCTCTCACATCGCCGATAAATCGACTAGGACTTCCTAACATGGGTTTCTTTGGGGCGTGGATTATACGAGCTTTTTACGCAGGATTAAATGCTTGTCTTATTGAGTCTTTAAGAAAAGAGTGTGAAAGATACTTTAGTTACGGTCAAAATTAAAAAAGAGCTGCGATTGCAGCCCTTTCTAAACGTTCAGTGTTCATTTCTTTGCGTTAGGTAGATAAGGTAACACTCGCATCGTCGGTTCTGGTAGTGTCATTGTGCCACCTTGCCCTATTTCACTTAGTGCGACTTGTATCTTGCCATTGACAATTGGCTTTTCGGTTCCGTTTGAGAAAATCACTTTATCATTCAGTTGATTTGCAAACTCCATCGTCACACCTTGAACCTCCGGTGTAAACCAACCCGCAAACATACCGCCTAAATCTTCCAGCATCGTCTGCATTTGAGGTAGAAGAGGCTTAAGTTGCTCGTAAGAAACGTTACCCTGTAATGGTTCTTTGGTCATCACGACAAGTGAGTAATCGCAACGTGTATCTTTTGGGGTATCGACAAAAACCAACGGATTCGCTGACTTTAAGTTTTTATCAACAGGTAAAGGCAACTCTTGTGAAGCAGGGATAACAAACTCTTCATAGTGCTCTTCTTTTTCCATCCAAGCTTTTTCTATCGTACAAATTTGTTTAGTTTTTGCGTCCACAAAAAAGACACCAACTTTCACATCGTCATGCCCTTCTTTATTGTTGTTTTTTAGTTGAGTGTATAACTTTGAGTACGTGAACATGTACTCTTGAGCTTGGGTTATCGGCGATACAAGAATTAGCGCCGCACTTCCCAATAGACTTAGGCTTAACTTTTTCATTTTATCCGTTATTTTATTGCGTCCAGTAGGCGTTGTTATGACGAATCATAGCGCGAAGATCGTGTACATAGGCGATGCCACGTTCAGAATAGGCTAGCAACCCATGCGTTAACTCTGACGCGGTTGCAACCGTTAACAAGCCCTTGTTCTTTTCAGCCAGAGATGTTCTGATTTCACGCAGGTCTGCATACGCTGGGTTTCGATTAACATTCATAAAGTAGCCATGAACAGACTGTTGTACAGAATCGAATTTTTCAACTTCATGAACTTTGTTAGCGCCACGTTGCGCTGGAACAATTCCACAGCCCTTTTTATAACACCATTGGCCGAACAAGTTGTTTGCTTGAGTAGCAAAACGAGAAGTGCCCCACGCAGATTCATTTGCCGCTTGAGTTAGAACCAAGGCTTCAGGTAAGACGTTCACTCGCACAAGCATCTCGTCTAGCCATGCTTGATCAATCTTATCGTTACTCAAGGGCAACGAATACAGAGATGATAACCGCTGAGCATACTCTTGTTGTTCTTGCGTCACTTGTCCCACCTTTAAAGAGGTAAGAAAGGCCCGCTCATGACGAATTCGTTGATTCTCAAGAGCAATTTTAGGCCTTAAAAAATCAAAAAAAGCAGCTTTTTTCTCTTTCGTATCATTTATTGAATTGAAGTCTGGGATATCACCGATGTATGGCAAGTGTGATAAATCGACATGCTTAATCTTGCCAGAGAGTACGTCAGGATTTTCCACATATTTAAACTGTTTCTCGTAGTGTAAATATGGGCCTATAGAAATAAAAGTGGCGGCTATACAGGTTGCCGCCACTCGTAAACTTATTGATTTCAAAGAATTAGGCATCAAACACCTGTGAGTTACCATCGTGATCATTATCGTTTTTCTGTGTTGTAACGATCTTAAGCTTAATTCCAAACATTTCGCGGTAGAGTATGCCTTTCAAATGGAAGAAGAATGGCAGCACAAAAATCAAGCCAATACCGTAGAACATTGCTGCAATAATAAACATTAACATCACGCCTAAGTAAAGCCCCGCGACCACAAAAATCTTCTTGTTGATTGCGCGAAGTGATAACAGCAACGCTTGCATTGGTGGCACCCTTTTCTCACAAATCAACAAAATAGAGTGACTAAATGCCAAGGAAAGATACAGCGACAGTAAAGGAAAAATCATACCAACCACACCTTGTAGCATTAAGCTCATGAGCGTTGCTAGAATAACAGGAATGGTGAACTGCAACCCCTTTCCAACATGGCGCAACTTAGTCTTCAGGCCGGCGACATGGCTCATAGCCATCAAGCTGATCCCCGCATAAATTGGTGCGCTAATCACCTCATAACTGAAATTCGCGACATAAATAGAAGACACAATATCGTTTGTGAACGACTCTGGGTTCTCAAATGCATCAAGAATAACGCTCAAATCGCCCAACTGCAGTTTTAATGCAATATAGAAAATACCTAACTGGACAAAAAGCAATACAATAATGGCAGGAGAAAATGATAAAAAGTGCTGGATGGTTGCTCGCCAAGCTTCGTTAAAAACCGCGCCAGCTTTAAGCTCGTAGTTGCCAGACAAAGCTCGCTCTACACTCCCCCCAAGATTGAAATCTTTCTCAAAATCGTCGTTCATAGTTTATCCAAGACTAACTTGTAAAATTTTGACTGGAATTCCAGTCAATTAATGTAATCGTCATTATAAAGAAATCTTTCCACATCTAACATCACAACTCACCTACAATCCTTGCAATCTCAACTGTATGGTTGATAATTAACCACTTTCAAGGTCATGAAATTGAAACAATTGTTGAACAAAGTTTAGTGCTATCAAACTGTGTCTAGATGCCAATTAATCTCATAAAAACAGTATGGTAAGGAATGATGGCTTTTTCCTGCAAAATTATTTCTGTTTCAAGATAAGAAAATGCTTTAATTTCACACTTTTGGTGATTATGATGCGCGCCTCAAAAGTGAATGGTTAGTGTCAAATCAGCTGGGATAATCCCGGCTTGAACGTGGGGGAAATACAGACGTTGAACGCAAAACCGCAAGCAGGAAAGCCAGTTATTCGTTTATCTGGTATTAGTAAAAGTTTCGATGGTAAGGAAATCATCGGTAATTTAAATCTGGATGTTAATCATGGTGAATTTCTGACGATTCTCGGGCCTTCTGGTTGTGGTAAGACAACAGTTTTACGCATGATTGCAGGTTTTGAAACGGCAGATAACGGTCAAATTATTTTGGATGACCAGGATGTAACACAGGTTCCTGCAGAGCAAAGGCACGTCAACACGGTATTTCAAAGTTACGCATTGTTTCCACACATGACCGTATATGAGAATGTCGCTTTTGGTCTTCGTATGCAGAAAACGCCTACTGCGGACATTGAACCACGAGTAATGGAAGCGCTACGCATGGTGCGCCTAGAAAAAATGGCTCAGCGTAAGCCTCATCAGCTTTCTGGCGGTCAGCAACAACGTATCGCCATTGCGCGTGCGGTTGTTAACAAACCAAAAGTACTGCTGCTAGATGAATCTCTATCTGCACTTGATTACAAACTGCGTAAGCAAATGCAAATCGAGCTTAAACAGCTTCAGCGTCAACTTGGTATTACCTTTATCTTCGTTACGCACGATCAGGAAGAGGCCCTATCGATGTCTGACCGCATTATTGTTATGCGCGACGGTGTTATCGAGCAGGATGGTTCTCCACGTGAGATTTACGAAGAGCCGAAGAACCTATTTGTTGCTCGCTTTATCGGTGAGATCAACGTATTCAACGCAACAATGCTAGAGCGTATCGACGAGAAACGTATCCGTGCAGAAATCGAAGGTGTCGAGTCTGTTGTTTACTACGATCAGGAAGCGCAAGCAGGTGAAAAACTGCAAGTACTACTTCGCCCAGAAGACTTACGTATCGAAGAGATCAAAGAGTCTGAAGAAAAAGGCATCGTAGGTCACGTAACAGAGCGTACCTATAAAGGTATGACGCTTGATTCAGTTATCCAATTGGATTCAGGCATGCGTGTAATGGTTAGCGAATTCTTTAACGAAGATGATCCTGATGTGGACCACTCACTTGGCCAGAAAGTCGCTATCACTTGGGTTGAGAGCTGGGAGGTAGTCCTCAATGATAAGCAAGAAGATTAATCTTCAAAACGCGATCATTACCTTAATCGTCGGTTGGTTAACACTTTTCGTGTTGGTACCAAATGTGATGATTATCGGTACGAGTTTCTTAACGCGTGATGAAGCAAACTTAATCGAAATGACATTTACTTTCGACAACTACTTACGTCTACTCGATCCCTTGTATGCGAAAGTGCTGATGCACTCGTTCTACATGGCGATTGTGGCGACGTTGTTGTGTTTAGTAATTGGTTACCCATTTGCTTACATCATAGCGAAAATGCCAGAGAAATGGCGCCCATTCATGTTGTTCTTAGTTATCGTACCTTTTTGGACAAACTCTCTTATCCGTACTTACGGCCTGAAGATTGTTCTGGGTACACAAGGTATTTTGAACAAATCATTAATGGCGATGGAAATCATCGATAAGCCATTACGTATTATGTACACCGAAACAGCAGTAATGATTGGTCTTGTGTACATCCTGCTTCCATTTATGATTCTGCCGCTTTACTCGGCAATCGAGAAGTTGGACAACACTTATATCGAGGCGGCGAAAGATCTTGGTGCGAACAAGTTCCAAACCATTACGAAAGTGATTCTACCTCTTACAATGCCTGGCATTATCGGTGGTTGTTTGTTGGTTCTGCTACCAGCACTAGGTATGTTCTACATCTCTGACCTTCTTGGTGGTGCGAAGAACCTACTGATTGGTAACGTTATTAAGAGCCAAGTATTGAACGCTCGTGACTGGCCATTTGGTGCTGCGACCAGTATCGCCCTCACCTTCGCAATGGCTGTGATGCTTTACGCTTACTACAGAGCAGGCAAACTATTGAATAAGAAAGTGGAGCTAGACTAATGGGACGCACGGTTAGATTTAGCTTTATGGCGCTGGTGTATGCATTTTTGTATCTGCCAATCATCGTCTTAATTGTTAACTCATTTAATGCCAACAAATTTGGTATGAAATGGGGTGGTTTCACCACGAAATGGTACGAAACCTTAGTAAACAACGATAGCCTAATGCAAGCTGCATGGCATTCATTGAACGTAGCGGTATTCTCAGCGACAGCAGCAACCATCATTGGTAGCTTAACGGCCGTTGCCCTATTCCGTTACTCGTTCAAAGGTAAAGGTGCGGTAAACGGCATGCTGTTTGTCGTGATGATGTCTCCAGATATTGTTATGGCGATTTCATTACTTGCTCTGTTCCTGGTATTAGGCGCACAGCTTGGCTTCTTTACACTATTGATTGCTCACATCACCTTTTGTCTACCATTCGTTGTGGTAACGGTGTACAGCCGCTTAAATGGCTTTGATGTGAAAATGTTGGAAGCTGCAAAAGACCTTGGTGCAAGCGAATGGGTTATCTTGAAACAGATCATCCTTCCTCTTGCTAAACCAGCGGTTGCTGCAGGTTGGCTATTGAGCTTTACGCTGTCTTTGGACGACGTAATTATCAGCTCGTTTGTAACAGGTCCAACTTACGAAATCTTACCATTGAAGATTTACTCCATGGTTAAGGTGGGCATTTCACCGGAAGTGAACGCCCTAGCAACGGTAATGTTGATTGTTTCTTTGGTCTTGGTAGTAATTTCTCAGTTGCTAGCAAGAGAAAAAGTGAAGTAGAATCCGCACCTGTTAACATCACGAAACAGAATGGTTACATGCCATTCTGTTTTTCTATCTATCGTCCAAAATTGGACAACGTTTGGTTTGGAGCTAACGTCAATGAAAAAATGGGCTACTCTATTAGCTGGTAGTGCATGTGCGCTTTCTCTGTTCTCTGGTACAGCGACAGCGGATGATAAAGAACTAGTATTTATGAACTGGGGTCCTTACATCAACAGTAATATCCTAGAGCAATTTACTAAAGAAACTGGCATCAAAGTGATCTACTCGACTTACGAGTCGAACGAAACTTTGTATGCAAAGCTAAAAACTCATAACCAAGGTTATGACCTAGTAGTACCTTCAACGTACTTCGTGGCGAAGATGCGTGACGAAGGCATGCTACAAAAGATCGATAAGACTAAGCTGAAAAACTTCGGCAACCTAGATAAAAACTACCTAGACAAGCCTTACGATCCAAGTAACGACTACTCTATCCCACACGTTGTTGCGATTACAGGCCTAGCGGTTAACGCAGACATGTACGATCCAAACGACTTCCAAAGCTGGGCTGACCTATGGAAGCCTGAGCTTGAAGGTCAAGTAATGTTGATGGACGACACTCGTGAAGTGTTCCATATCGCTCTGCGTAAACTTGGCTACTCAGGTAACTCAAAAGACCCTAAGCAAATCGATGAAGCGTACGCTGAGCTACAAAAGTTGATGCCAAACGTTCTAGTTTTCAACTCTGACAACCCAGGCGCACCTTACATGTCTGGCGAAGTGGGCGTTGGTATGCTTTGGAACGGTAGCGCCGCAGCGGCACAAAGTGAAGGCCTAAACCTTAAACTCGTTTTTCCTAAAGAAGGCGGTATCGGCTGGGTTGATAACTTCGCTATCTCTTCCGGTGCGAAGAACGTAGAAGCCGCTCACAAGATGATCGACTTCCTACTGCGCCCAGAAATCGCAGAGCAAATCTCTCGTGATACTGGCTACCTAACGGCGGTGGAAGAATCGAATGCTAAGTTTAAAGACGTTGCCCCGCTGTTCCCTTCTCAAGAAGACCTTGACCGCGTTGAATGGCAAGATGCGGTTGGTGATCTAACCGTTAAGTACGAAGATTATTTCCTCAAGCTGAAAGCGGGACAGTAATCGAACTTGTGTAACAAGTCATCAACCATAGGAAAATAGGCAGCAATACGCTGCCTATTTTTGTCTTAGGCTGATATAATCGCGCGTTGCTAGGTTTATTTGTCTTGGTATCATAGATTTATCGTCTCATAACAAGGAGATAACGATATTCAAGCTAAATAAACAGATTTGTGCTTACTGCGATTTGGCTCAACTTGATAACTCCAGCTAGTATTGACTTGTCCAATCGCGAAACAAAACGGAAAACAAATGAAAAGTAAATTCTACGCAAGCGCTCTATGTGCAGCGACGCTCATCGCTACCCCTGCAATGGCTGCTGATCAAGAACTGTATTTCTACAACTGGTCGGAATACATTCCAAACGAAGTTCTTGAAGACTTTACAAAAGAAACTGGAATCAAAGTTATTTACTCTACATACGAATCTAACGAGAGTATGTACGCAAAACTAAAAACTCAAGGTTCTGGTTACGACTTGGTAGTACCGTCTACCTATTTCGTCTCTAAAATGCGTAAAGAAGGCATGCTACAACAGATCGACAAAGAGAAATTATCTCATTTTACCGATCTTGATACTAACTTCCTAAACAAACCGTTCGATCCGAACAACAACTACTCTATCCCATACATTTGGGGGGCGACCGGTATTGGTATCAATGCTGACATGCTAGACAAGTCATCGGTTTCTAAATGGGATGATTTCTGGGATAGCAAGTGGGAAGGTCAACTAATGCTGATGGATGATTCTCGCGAAGTATTCCACATTGCATTGACTAAGCTTGGTTACTCACCAAACACGACTAACCCAGAAGAAATCAAAGCCGCTTACGAAGAACTGAAAAAGCTAATGCCAAACGTATTAGTATTTAACTCAGACTTTCCTGCAAACCCTTACCTTGCGGGTGAAGTTTCACTAGGCATGCTTTGGAACGGTTCTGCATACATGGCTCGTCAAGAAGGCGCGAACATCGACATCATCTGGCCAGAAAAAGGCACTATCTTCTGGATGGACAGCCTAGCAATTCCAGCTGGTGCGAAGAACGTTGACGCAGCTCATAAGATGATCGATTTCCTACTACGTCCTGAGAACGCAGCTAAGATTGCACTTGAGATTGGTTATCCTACGCCAGTTAAAACGGCACACGATCTGCTACCGAAAGAATTTGCTAATGATCCAAGCATCTTCCCACCACAAGAAGTGATGGACAGCGGTACTTGGCAAGATGAAGTTGGCGAAGCGAGCGTAATGTACGATGAGTACTTCCAAAAGCTAAAAGTGAACAACTAATTCGTTAGTTTTAAAGATATGAAAAAGCGGCTCATGAGCCGCTTTTTTGTTCTTAATGACAAGACAAAAACTCTTCCTGTTGAAGTTATTACGCTCTTTCTTTTCCTTCTAGAGCCAGTATCTCGTCAACTAATTTTGGAACCTCAACGCTTGCTTTTCCGTAGCGTTTTTCCTCAAATTCACTTTCTACCGCACTAGGTTCTAGGTTAATTTCAATGGTATGTGCGCCGTGCATTTTTGCATCATGAACAAAACCTGCTGCGGGATACACAACGCCAGAAGTCCCAATAGAAATAAACAAATCTGCTTCTTCTAATGACGCGTAGATATCACCCATTCGCAGTGGCATTTCACCAAACCAAACAATATGTGGTCGCATTTGTGAAGGGATCTGACAACAGTGACAAAGCTCGCCGGTCTTAATGTCCTCATTGTGCTCTACTACTTGGTTAGATTCACTACAGCGGGCCTTGAGCAACTCACCATGCATGTGAATCACATTCTGACTGCCGCCTCTTTCGTGAAGGTTGTCTATATTTTGAGTGATGACCGTCACTTTACCTTCTAACTCAGCCTCTAAACGACCCAATGCTTCATGCGCTGCATTAGGCTTTATCGCATTATCTTGAAGTTTCTTGCGGCGTTGGTTGTAAAAATCTTGAACAAGGTCCGGATCGCGAGCAAACCCTTCAGGCGTTGCTACATCTTCGATACGGTGATTCTCCCATAGGCCATCTTGCGCACGAAATGTTTGAATACCAGATTCGGCCGAGATACCTGCACCAGTAAGTACTACAATATTTCTATAAGGGAAATTCATAACTCATCCTTGCTGTTTTTTCATTAGCTTAACACTGAAAGAATAGCAACAGTAGTAATATGGATTAGACCATAGTCGTAATGGTCACTATTAGAATTACAATTTAAGAGGAACAGCAATGAGACAAGTATCTCTAGCGTTTATATTGCTTATGACTTTGGCAGGCTGTCAACTTACCAATGTTGAAGGCGAAGTCGATGATGTAAAGGTAAGAGTCAGCACCAATGATGATGACCATCGAGGTAATGGTAATTTCTGTCCTCCTGGCCAAGCCAAGAAAGGCAATTGCTAAAAGAGCGGCTTTATGCCGCTCCCATATTGGCCTCAATCCTCGTTGGTCGAAGATATTTTATGAATGGCTAGGTCAGCGCCATTGAATTCGTCTTCTTCTGAAAGCCTCAGTCCCATACTGGTATTAATCGCGCCGTAGACTACAAGTGCACCAAGCACTGCGATGGAAAGACCCAAAAGCGTTCCTAGAAGCTGAACGATAATGCTCACGCCACCTAGCCCACCCAATGCGCTTTGACCAAAAATCCCAGCGGCAATACCACCCCAAGCGCCACATACACCGTGTAAAGGCCAGACACCTAGCACATCATCAATCTTGGTTTTGTTTTGTAGGTGGGTAAAAAGATAAACAAATAGCACGCCAGCAATCGCACCTGTCACTAAAGCACCGATAGGATGCATTAAGTCTGAGCCCGCACATACAGCAACCAAGCCAGCTAGTGGGCCGTTATGAATAAAGCCAGGGTCATTCTTACCAGCCAACAGTGACGCGACAATGCCCCCGACCATTGCCATCAATGAGTTCATAGCCACCAAGCCACTTATGCCTGACACAGTTTGAGCTGACATGACGTTGAAGCCAAACCACCCCACACATAAGACCCAAGCTCCCAAAGCCAAAAACGGAATATTCGAAGGTGCAAAGTTGGTGTGCTTTCCTGCTCGAACTCTGCCTTTTCTCATGCCCAAAAACACGACAGCAACAAGCGCTATCCAGCCGCCAACACCATGCACAACGACTGAACCTGCAAAATCGTGGAAGCCATAACCAAAGGTATTTTCAAACCAAGCTTGAACACCAAAGTTTCCGTTCCAGATCATTCCCTCAAATAACGGGTATACGATGCCGACAGTGAAAAATGTTGCGATTAGAATCGGATAAAAACGAGCTCGCTCTGCGATACCACCAGAAACAATAGCAGGAATCGCTGCAGCGAAGGTCAGCAAGAAAAAGAACTTCACCAACTCGTAACCATTGCCTTGAGATAACGTCTCTGCATCAGCAAAGAAGGTGCCGCTATAAGCGACCCAGTATCCAATGAAAAAATACGCAATGGCGGAAATACCGAAATCGGCCAAGATTTTAACTAAAGCATTAACTTGGTTCTTTTGGCGCACGGTTCCTACTTCAAGAAAAGCAAAACCAGCATGCATCAAAAAAACCATGATTGCGCCAAGTAGTAAGAAAAGTGTGTCGGAACTTTGCGTGAGAGTTTGTACAGCGCCGTGTACCTGATTGGCAGTTACACTCATTATGATTGTCTCCGTTGATCTGTAGCGCACTTATCCTGTGCATCAAAGTTAGGTTCATCACCAATTTGGTGAACTTAATTTATAGAGCGTCTAACAGAGCAATTCTCATTCCATAATTTATATTTCTAACATTTACTTTTTAATCTTTTGTTTTATATTAACTTTAATAAAATTTGGCGTTCTTGAAATGGTGCTTAACACGCTAATAAATGCACCAATGTGGTTTTAGTGCACCAACATAATGCGCACCATATAGCTCAACAAGCAGCAAACTCCCCACCATAAACATAAAAGCCACCTCATGAGAGGTGGCTTTTATACTGAATGGCTAACTAAAGGAGTTTATCGAGTGATCTTCCCTGCTTTTACTTCTTCTAGCCAACGCCCCTCGACGAGATAAGGAGGAAGCCAACCAGTTTCAACTGATAAACGGTTGCCTTTGTCGTACCATATTAACTTCTACTAAGCGTGCCTATTGTGCTCTTTAATCATTTCTGCGATTTCCTTGCGTCCCCATTCATAAGCAAACTCTATAGCGTCCATGTCTTTCATAGAGTTACCAGTATATTTAACCTTTGTATCTATACCAGCTTTTAATAATAACTCCACAATATTTTTATGACCAGCATGGATCGCAGCAAACAATGGGTTGCGGTCTGGTTCAGATATATCCATCACTGCATTTCTTTCTAGAAAATAGGTAAGTAAGTCTAAATGACCTTCATATGCAGCTGTATTTAAGGGAGTTACACCTGAAGGCCCCCCCTTGATATTTACATCAATACCTAGATTCACCAGAAGCTCTACAATTTTATCTTGCCCTTGCTCCGTTGCGATGTGCAACCAGGAACCCAGAGGCGTAATTAGATGAAGTAATTTGTCATCTCCTGAGAGAATTTTTTCAACCTCACTCACGTCACCCGATCTAATCGCGGCCATTACATCTTTTGCGCTGTGCTCACCGGCCATCTTTATCTCCTCTCAGCTGCGGTTTTACCCAGTAATTTTAAAGCATTAACCATATCAACGCGTTTACCCAACATTTTATCAGTCGCTTTAAGAGTATCAACAACCTGCCGCAACGCATTAATATCATGCTGTCCAGCGATACGGTTGGGAGCCCACACTAAGTTCTCAAAACCAAATATTGGGTCGATATCATATTTTCTTAAAAGCTCCTGCCCCTCCATAACTAGATCTTGTTGATCCTGCCCCAACCCCCTCTTAAATAGTACGTGGTGAGCATGTGGATCCGGCATGTCTGCAGGAGGAGGCCCAGCTAAAGTCCTCAAATAAGAACCAAAATCATAGTTATTTAAATTGTTGGTATCAGAGTCGCGCAACTTTAACCGTGTAAGAGACCAATCTGTAAAGATTTTAGAGCCCTCATTGGAGTTATGAATGGTCTTTGAGGTTTCAAAAGCTTGACTTTCGCCAAAAACATGTCCGCTTACAAATTCCTCAATCCCAACAACATACTGAACTTCGTGCCTGCTGCCATCTGAATGATTGATATGACGATAAAAAGTAATTTCATTTTTCTCGCAATCAATATGGTCTAAATCGTATTCATATCGAATATGATTTTTACCTTTGGGTTTTCGGATTTTGACTTGCGAGCGAACGCCATCTTCTCCGACGGATGATTCTTTTGCTGCCTCTAAAATCTGATCGCAAACCTCTTGGGGGACATCGCTTTGCGCCTGATACGCTGCCAACATTTGACCCAAGCGTTTTAACCCTTCTTCACAAAGGAAACCTGTTGGATCAATCCACTGGATAGGATTGACTGCATATTGGTAATGGTTAATGCCACCAGCAATAGATATCGGATCTTGTTGGATAAAGCGTCCTAGCTTAGAATCGTAATACCGAGCGAGGTTGTAGTGTAAGTCGGTTTCTTGATCGAAGTACTGCCCTTGAAAACGCAGTGGATTTACTACTTTTTCAATATGTACATGAGCAAAGCCATGAGCATCGTAGCTGGCACTCCATACAACATTCCCTTCGCAATCGATCAGCCGCTCTGGTTTACCAACTTGATCACACTGGTACCAATAAATAACGTCGTTTTCTAGCAGTGCCACTGGCGTGTAGGTTTCTGGTTGATATAGGTACCATCGGAAAGCACCTGAAGAGCGTTCACCAATTAAACGTTCCCCTTCCCACAAGAACTCCGTAACGCCTTGTTGTGTAATTTTCTTCGTCCTGCGCCCTAATGCATCATATTCATATTGACTGATGCCATCGTCGGTGTGAACTTCAATGAGCTGATTTAACGCATCAAATACGCGAGTCTGAACATGTCCTTGCCCCTCACGTTTTGTCTGGTTTCCTTGCGCGTCATATTTGAACCGGACATCATCGTGTACTTCAATACGATCAGCGAATACCTCTGAAGATGGCGAAGTAGGATTGCCAAAACTATCGTATTCAAATTCAGTCACTTCTCCGGAAGCATTGACTCGTTTCAGTTGCCCTAAGGCATCGTACTGATAGTGTGTTGCTCCTGCCGTATTATCAATGATTGATGAAATACGGTTTTGCGCATTGTAAACGTACTTTTTCTCTCTATCAGGCCAATGTTGTTCGACCAAACGACCAACACCATCATAAATGATGCGCTCATTAAAATGTGCCGTTTCAATTTGGGAAACTCGTCCCATTTCATCGTAATGAAATTTGATTTGAGGTAAATCTAGGTTTCCAAACCGAATCGCTGAAAAACGCCCATATCGATCATAAGAGAAGTTCAGCTCCGTATTATCTGGCAGTACCTGAGATACGCGTTGGCCAACTCTGTTAAACTCCTGCGCTATCTCAAACTGACCTTGAATGCGCTTTGTTAAATGCCCGAATGAAGAGTATTGGTATTGCAGTGTTTGATGGCGATTGGATGCGAAAGTAAGTCGCCCACTAAGCGCATAATTGAAGTGGTGCTCTACAATACTGCTAGCATTTCCTGCTTTGACGTGCTTGAGATAACCCGCAGCGTCATAGCGGTACAGCACGGTCCTATCGGCGACTTGCTTACGATGGATCCGCCCCATATCGTCATAATCAAATTGGCTTTGTAGATTATCAAACCCAATAGTTCCTGATAGCTGGCCTTCATCGTCATACAGGAATTCGAACTCTAAGCCGTCACTCCGAACTAATTTAGTCAGGTTACGTTGTTGATCGTATTCGTAAGAAATATGGCTGCCATCGGGAAAGATGACTGCTTCTTGTTGCGCGAGTGCTCCCCATTGATACGAGGTAATGCCTGCTGGCGTCCGAATCTGAGCAACACGACTGTGCTCATCGTAAGAATATTCTTCGCTATAACCGACTTTGTCTTCGTCGTTAAAATAACGAACTGATGTACGCCTGCCGAATTGATCATAAGCGAGTTGAGCAATACACCCATCGGGATAAGCGACGCCATTCACTAGATCTTCTTCGTTGTAGCTGTAACGAAGTAATGTACCGTCTATTTCATTCGCGATAAGTCTTTGTTGTTCATCCCACCACCACTGACTTTTCTTACCATCTTCAGACTCTTTTTTGACGACTTGACCGTGTTTATCGTAATCATACTCCGTGACACAGCCGAACTGATCGGTATCCCAAACTCTTTGACCGAGACTATTGTAGTAAGCCTTCTCGATATCCCCGTCAGGTGAAACCGTTTTAACTAACTTACCTAAGCCGTCATAGCCATATTGAATTTCTTTGCCAGAGGAATGAAACTTAGAAACTAATTGACCATGCTGATTATATTGATAATTGACCGTTGACTGATCAGGATAGATAGCTTGTGCTTTTCGTCCTAGTTCATCATATTGCCATCGCCAAGTTTTACCTGTGGGGCTTATTTTCTCGAGTAAGTTACCCTGCTCGTCATGCAAGAAAGACCATTGATGATCTAACGAGTCAGAATAAGAAGAGTGATTTCCCTGATAATGGAAGCGATAGTCATAAATTCCTGCGTCCCCAACGTTCCTGATGCATTTCGCGTTAGCACCTTCGCCATCCCATTCAAAATAATGAGTAAAGCCAGTTGGTCGTACACGCTTAACAATTAAATGGCCGCGGTATTGATACTGTTCCTTTAAGCCTAAATGATTAGTTGCACTGACCAAATCATCGTGCTCATCATAGGTATAAGTTGTCAGAACTTTTTGGGACTTTGCATTAAGCAGTTCTACAAGGCGTCCTTGCTTATCATATTGACATTCAAGAACCGGACGCTTGTTATATGCGATCTCGATCAATCGATGGTTTCGAGAATACTGCAATTGAAACGTTGAAAACGTGCCATTTCTAACTTGTTTAACAAGCCAGCGATCATCTTTTTGCTCAAACCGATATTGATGCCCATTAGCGAGCGTTACAATCCGAGTTGTTGAGCTCAGGAAATAACAGCTCGCACCAGCGTATATCTGGTAACTTGTTGCTCCAATATCTACTGGCTCAAATTCTGTGATATCTGCCTTATCGTCAACAAACTCCCAAGCGATAACGTTGTCTTTCTCGTCCGTCTTCTCGCGTAATTCAAACTGAAATGCATGTCGCCAACCAAAGCCCATTCCATGATTTACATCCGACTGCGAAGAGCGGTAAGTACGCTGCCAAGTAGTACCTTGTTGTAGCTCGATATCATAGAGTTCGAGAATTTCTTCACCCGTCACAAGTGATACAGGATCACCGGCTTTCTCATGTTTTTCGCTGCTTTGTTGCTGAGGCTTGGCGGATGCGGCACTTCTGCCACTCTTTTTATTCGACTTCCCCTTTCCCTTCGATGGTTTTGCATTGACGGTATTTTGAGTCGGTGGAGGCGTAACCGCTGACGAGAGTGCGTAGTTTTCGCCGGTAGGTACAATTCGAGCGACACGCAAGTCACCGTTCACCAAAGCATTGGCAAACGTTGAATTATAGTGTTGGGAAGTAAGCTCACCGTCAGGTATGTTTGGCTTGAATTGACCAATCGCATAGAACAAATCCTCGACAGAGCGAAGGTCAAGCTCACCAAAGCTCTCAAGAAACTCTATTGCCTCTTGTTTGGTCACGAATGTTTTAGGTTCGCCGCTAGTAAGTAACTGACCAGAGAAGTGATAACTTTCGCCAAAGCGATTCGTGATAGGAATGACGAATTGAGGGATCATAGCCGTAACGTGTTTGTCCTTTTCTTACCTTGCCGCATCATTTAATGCTCGTTTCGCTCTTTTTATTTGTGAGAGCAAGATGCCTTAATCAAACATCCTCCGATAGAGATTCCTCTGTATGCGTAGACTGAATGTATTGATGGCAATTTTCACGTATGCAACTCTTTGAATTTCTGAGCGCAGCGTACTTTAACGGGACGATGAATCCTGAGTAAATGAACAATAGCGTGAGTGAGACTAATGTCTCATCGTGACGCGATTTTTTTACATGTTTCTTACTTAACTATGATTTTCTGCCCAGTTACGTAAATTCACTCAATAAGTTGCATCAAGTATCACCACTGCGACTCAACGCTTCATATTTGAGACAAAACAGCAACAAAAAAACCGCCTATTACGGCGGTTTTGCTTAAAGAATACTGATTAAAGGTTTGGACCTGTCGATGGTCTGTGTGGTTGGTTATTGAGCAGTTGCTGCATCCCTTGAAACATTCGCATAAACCACACCAAGATGGCTAATGCAGCAAACACCATCCCTACCCAAGGAATAAAGTAAGCGATGGTTTCAAGCAAAGTACTATGCAACCAATAATCACTCACGCCAACGAGTACACCGTTAGAAGTCGCGACGGTGACGATCAACACAACAAAAAACGTCAGGTAGAGAAAGAAGGTGCGAATTAAACCGTAGTAATGAGAAATCACTACGTCGCTGTCTTCTCCCTTATCTAATCGGTAACCCGCATAGATAATTGCGATAACGCCTGAGATCAGAAACGTAAACGGGGTCAGACAGCTCAGGATGTACGCAACCCAAATCCCGTTATGAGGTTTGTTCATTCGCTTTCGCTCCTTTTACTTCCGTTTGTGCCGTATCTGTTTCACCCATCGCTTCTTTGGACTTCACTTCCTCATACCAAAGATCGTGATGCTCTTTCGCCCATGTTTCATCAACTTCACCTGTCACCATGCCTTCTAGCGCACCTTCCATACCGAATAGACCAATATAGATGTGGAAGATAAAGCCACAGATTAGAATCAGTGCCGAAATCGCATGAACTAAGTTAGAAAGCTCCATGTCACGGCGAGTTTGGCCAAAGATAGGAAAGTCCAGAACTAAGCCACTCACTGCCGCGATAGCACCAAAGAAGATCAACAACCAATAGATTGCCTTCTCGCCACCGTTTGAGAAACCAGCTGACGGATGTGTGCCTTTGTGTTTACCAACCATACCGCCCATTTTCATGAACCAACGAACATCAGTCATGTTTGGAATCGACTTGCGCCACCATTTAAAGAGCACGAGCATCAGCAAAATGAAGAACAATGGTCCCATGTAATTGTGGTACTGCTTCGCCAACATGACGATAAAGCCCCAGAACTCAGTAGGAACGTACGGTTTTAAGAAGTGCTTACCGTAAACCAGCATCAAACCACTGAATGCCAACGTTAAGAATGTAAACGCCATACTCCAGTGAAGCGCGCGGTCTAAACGAGACCAACGCTTCATCTTTTTGCCTGTACGAGGCTTACTTAGCATCAAAGGGCCAACAAATACGTAAGCCATGATAACCATCGCGATACTGCCGAAAATCGCGACAGCACCAGCAGGAGACATCCATTTCTCTTTTAGAATGTACCAAGTCTCACCAGGTTTACTGATTAATACGCCATGTTCTGGCGATTTAGACGTGGTATAACCTTCTTGCCCCTCTCTGACTTCGCGCCAATAGTCTGCCCCGGCGAGTTGCGTGATCTCCTGTTGAATAACTTTAGAAGATTGTTCCTCTGCTGAAGCAGGCATTGCGAAAGTCAGCAGCAATGCTGTCATCATTGACAGCATTGCTAGAGACGCACGTTTAAGCGTGTTTAACATGTGCCTCTCCTTACTTAGCTTTTCGTCGCATCGTAAGAAAGATCGTTTCCGTCTGTCCAACCTGCGTTTTTCGCGCCGCGTTCTACCACACGTTGACGGAAAATGTCAGAGACTTTCTCTGCGTCACCCGCAAGCAGTGCTTTGGTTGAACAAAGCGATGCACACATCGGTAACTTGCCTTCTGCGATACGGTTCGCACCGTATTTTTGACGTTCTTCCTCAGAGCCTGGCTCTGTTTCTGGGCCGCCCGCGCAGAAAGTACATTTATCCATTTTGCCACGTTCGCCAAACGCTTCTTGTTTAGGGAACTGAGGTGCGCCAAACGGACAAGCAAACAAACAGTAACCACAACCGATACACAGATCTTTATTGTGAAGAACGATGCCGTCTTCGGTATGTTCGAAACAGTCTGCTGGACAAACTGCCATACAAGGCGCATCGGTACAGTGCATACAAGCAACAGAGATGGAGTTTTCACCGGCTTCACCATCGTTTAGTGTTACCACGCGGCGACGTTGAATGCCCCATTCAAGAGCATCGTCGTTTTCGTTCTTACATGCAGTAACACAGCCGTTACACTCGATACAGCGTTTGGTGTCACATAGAAATTTCATTCGTGCCATTGTCAGACTCCTTACGCTTTACGAATGTTACATAGGGTTACTTTGGTTTCCTGCATCAAGGTAACCGGGTCGTAACCGTAAGTGGTTGCCGTGTTGGCCGATTCGCCAACAACGTAAGGCTGTGTACCTTCTGGGTATTTAGGACGTAGGTCTTCACCTTCGAACTTACCGCCAAAGTGGAACGGAATGAACGCCAAGCCAGGTTTCACACGACGTGTTACCATCGCTTTCACCTTGATTCGCCCCTTCTCTGCACCTTCAACCCAAACATCATCACCATCTCTGAAGCCAAGATCGTTCGCGTCTTTCGGGTTCACTTCAACAAACATTTCTTGTTGAAGCTCGGCAAGCCAAGGGTTTGAACGCGTCTCTTCACCACCACCTTCGTATTCAACCAGACGGCCAGAAGTCAGAACGATTGGGTACTCGCCCGATTTGTCTTGCTCTTGAATTGATTTATACAACGTAGGAACACGGAAGATTGCATCTTTGTCATCCCAAGTTGGGTAATCCGTTACAAGGTCACGACGTGGTGTGTACAGTGGTTCACGATGCAGTGGTACGCGGTCTGGGAACGTCCAAACAATCGCACGCGCTTTCGCGTTACCAAATGGAATACAACCGTGCTTGATCGCGACACGCTGAATACCGCCAGAAAGGTCAGTCTTCCAGTTTTTACCCTCTGCTGCCACTTTCTCTTCAGCAGTTAGGTCGTCCCACCAACCAAGTTGTTTCAATAACTTGTCAGTGAACTCTGGGTAACCGTCTTTGATTTCACAGCCTTTCGAATAACTGTCTTCTGCAAGAAGGCTCTTGCCTTCAAATTCCACACCAAAGCGCGTACGGAAGTTACCGCCACCTTCTGCAACCGTCTTAGACGTATCGTACAGAATGTGTGTACCTGGGTGTTTCATTTC
Organism: Vibrio sp. 2304; assembly: GCF_033339475.1. NCBI lineage: Bacteria > Pseudomonadati > Pseudomonadota > Gammaproteobacteria > Vibrionales > Vibrionaceae > Vibrio > Vibrio sp. 2304. Next base: position 107,412 of record NZ_JAWOUQ010000002.1, read on the forward strand.
TGGTGTGCCCCAGCATGGCCAAGGTAGACCATAGGTTTCACCGTTGACAGGGCCACCTTCCGCTTCCAATGTGGTTTTGTGGAACGTATGCCAGTTTTGTTGGTGCGCTTTCAAACGCTCTGGGCTTTGGCCTGTGTAACCAATCGTCCACATGCCTTTGTTGAATTCACGCGTTAGGTCTTCAATCACCGGCTGGTTATTTTCAACACGGATGTTTTTGAACAGAAGATCGGAATAGCCCAGTTTCTTCGAAAGCAGGTACATGATTTCGTGGTCTGGTTTTGATTCAAACAAAGGTTCAATCACCTGATCACGCCATTGTAGAGAGCGGTTAGATGCGGTAACGCTGCCGTGTGTTTCAAACTGTGTTGTTGCAGGAAGCAGGTAAACGCCGTCGGTACGGTCGTTCATTACCGCAGCAACCGTTGGGTATGGGTCCACAATCACCATCATGTCCAACTTCTGCATCGCTTTTTTCATCTCAACACCACGTGTTTGAGAGTTCACTGCGTGTCCCCAGTAGAACATTGCACGGATGTTTTCGCGTTGACGAATGTTGTCTTTGTTTTCCAGTACACCATCAACCCAACGAGATACAGGAATACCTGCACTGTGCATTGGTTTCTGACCGCTGTAAGCGTTGTCATCGAAACGACCTTTGATCCATTCGTAATCGATTTCCCACACTTTTGACCAATGACGCCAAGCGCCTTCAGAAAGGCCGTAGTAGCCAGGTAGCGTGTCAGAAAGTACGCCAAGGTCGGTTGCGCCTTGTACGTTATCGTGACCACGGAAGATGTTTGCACCGCCGCCTGATTTACCAATGTTACCAAGCGCTAGCTCAAGCACACAGTAAGCGCGTGTGTTGTTGTTACCAGTAGTATGCTGAGTACCACCCATACACCAAACAATACAGCCCGGGCGATTTTCAGAAAGCAGTTTTGCTGTTTGGTAAACGTCTTCTTCGCTTACGCCTGTTACGCGCTCTACTTCTGCTGGCGTCCACTTCGCCACTTCAGCACGGATCTCATCCATACCGAATACACGTTGACGGATGAACTCTTTATCTTCCCATTGGTTTTCGAAGATGTGCCACAACACACCCCAAATAAATGCTACGTCAGAACCTGGACGAAGAGAAACGTAGTGATCTGATTTCGCAGCAGTACGCGTACGGCGAGGATCCGCTACGACGATCTTACAGTTGTTCTTCTCTTTTGCGATCAGAATGTGCTGCATCGCTACTGGGTGTGCTTCAGCTGGGTTTGAACCAATGAATAGCATCGACTTACAGTTGTGCATGTCATTGAAAGAGTTGGTCATCGCACCGTAACCCCAAGTGTTCGCTACACCCGCCACGGTTGTTGAGTGACAAATACGCGCTTGGTGGTCAACGTTGTTCGTACCCCAAAGTGATGCCATTTTGCGGAACAAGTACGCTTGTTCGTTGCTGTGCTTTGCGCTTCCCAAGAAGTAAACCGAATCAGGGCCGGACTCTTTACGGATGTCCATCACCTTGTTACCGATTTCTTCGATCGCTTGATCCCAAGAAAGCTTTTTCCACTTCCCGTTTTCAAGCTTCATTGGGTATTTTAGACGACGCTCACCGTGACCATGTTCACGCAGTGCTGCGCCTTTTGCACAGTGACCACCGGCGTTAAATGGGTGGTCGAACGCAGGCTCTTGACCCGTCCAAACACCATTTTGAACTTCTGCGTAAATACCACAACCCACTGAACAGTGAGAACAGATAGTACGTTTTATTTCTGTTTTCGCTTCTGGATCGACTGATTTTGCTTGCGCTTTTTTCATCATTCCCGGTGCGAATAGACTAGCACCAACCACTGCGCCACCAGCGGCAAGCGAAGTGTTTTTCATGAATGCACGACGAGATACGCCAAGCTGGTTCGTTTCTTTGCTCACACTGTCGGAGCGTTTGACAAGTTTCATCCGTTATCTCCTAAAGTGTGTCGTAGTAATCGCGAATGTGTTGAGTTTCACGATACCCTTTCTTCTTCACGTCGTTTTCAGAAGGCTCAACCGTTTCTGAAGCAACGGCCACTTTCGTGGTTCCCGCAACAACAGCACCGGCAACGGCAGCGGTTGTGAAGCCTTTTAGGAGATCCCTACGGCTTGTGTTTATTTCTTTATTATCTTTCATCATTGCTTCCTTACCTTACGGTAGATCTTTGGAGACTCATGCCTCTCTATCGATATGACCAAGTACTGCTCGATTACTCGTAATCAGTGACGTTTTTCACATCAATTTTTAATTTGTTCTTACTGCTTTTGGTGTTCACGCTAAAGCGGACTTGCTCTAACGTTAAAAATGCATCGCAAAGCTGTGCAGCTGGCTTGTAGAAGTTCACGCTTTCGGCGCTCTCTAGTTGGCGCGTAAAAGATTGGAACCAAGGAGCAATGTGTTTGTTAAACACCGCTTGTTGAAGTTCTTCCTCTTCACCTGTCAGCATTGCCATCACTTCGCACAGTGCAGAAATATGGTCTTCAGGCTCTTTCACGTTCTCTTCTCGTTCGATGCCTAAAAGATCCAAATCGCGACGAATTTCCGCTAACGGTTTTTCCATCATCGAGCCAGTGCGATGCCAAGATCCGAATGGCACAACTTCACCACGTCCAATGCCAATAAACAGATCTTGATATTCTTCTTCTAACGCTTCTCGCTGCGCTTCGTTCGCGGCTTGTTGCAGTGCGAGCCAAGCTTTTTGCATCGCGCTCTCAGACGGTTCAATTTCTAGCGATTTCAGGAACGCCAGCATTTCATCACTAGGCGCACTACGAAAAAGTGCAGATAGAACGAGATAAATGTCTGTTCTCAGTGTTTGTTCTTGTTGTGTGTCCACTGCGAGCTCCTAGTATTTCAATTGTTTCATTGGGTCTTCTGCCATCGACTTAAACATGTCGATCACACGGCAGTCTTCACACATCGCGATACGATTGATCGCCGCTTCATCAGAGAAATGAGAGTGACCGCGTAACTTGTTTTGTAGCATGTCGATCATCGATTGCGGAGCAAAGGGCTTGTGACAACGAATGCACTCGGCTGCCTTTTCTTCATGAATCACAACCGCTTTCTGGCGTTCTTCTTTCACCCAGTTCATACGAGGAGTAAGCGTCAGCACTTTCTCTGGACACGCTTTCTCGCACAGCCCACATTGAATGCAGTCTTGCTCGACGAATTTAAGCGACGGAGATCGACCGTCCGTATGCAATGCACGTGTTGGACACACCGCCACACAGCTCATACACAACGTACAACCTTTACTTTCACAAGAGACTGTGCCGTAAGGTGCGTTCGCTGGAAGTTCAACAATGTTCTCAACTGGAATACGTGATGCGGACAACGCATCCAAGGCCGTAAATAGACGCTGACGTTTGTTACCTTGCAAATCACCTAATGCCAAATCAAAAGACTCAGTACAAAGTGTCGGAGCACCTTCACGTAGTGACTCTAGATACAGAATGTCGATGGTTTCTTTGGCGATACCAAGCTGACCGAGCAGCTCTTGAGCAATACCTACTTCGCTATTAAGCACACGAATAATGGTTTGAGGCATAAAACGTGAAGCCGCAAACAGCACCTGAGTAGCACCATTCACAAGCGCGGCGAACCAAGTATCAATACCAACCGAAGGCAGTTCTTCCACCACAATTGGAATCACATTATCTGGCAGTGCTTTTAGTGCCATCACGTTGTAGCTCTCGTGGCGAGAACTACAAATCAATACGATAGGATCCAAACCACCCGCTTGCTCATAGTTGGCGAGCGTACGTTCAATAAACTTTTGCGTATCTTCAGGGTTTGGCAGTGCGTAATGAATCGCTTCTGTCGGACACGCTGTAGCACAAGTACCCACACCTTGACATAGGTATGGGTTGATCTCGATGCGATGGCCCGTTCTGTCGCTGCCTTCACTCGATAGTGCCCCTGCCGGACAAGCATCCACACACCGTTCGCAACCTTTTACGCCACGAGAGCTGTGTGCACATAAATCGGTATCTAAACGGAAGAATTTCGGTTTATCGAACGTCCCCATTAAGGTTGGAATCTCTTCCAACGCTTCAGCCAGTTTCGGATAGCCACGACCTACTGGGTAGTAGCCCGGTACTGGGACTTCTTCCGACATGCAGCTGTTAAGGCAAAGATCGAGTACGATATCGAAACAATCGCTATTGGTCGCGACCTTGGCAAGGTTGTTGGTCAAACCATGATTTTCAATCAGAACTTCAAACGTACCTAAGAACCCTGAAACCTGAACCGAATTGGCGTAATAAAGCTCGGGATTTGTGCCCTTTTCGCCATCGGTAGAAAGCAGCGTTAGGCTGTTCATTTGCGACAATTGCGCTGCCGCACTTTCGATGATTGCTGTTGGGCCCACAATCAAAGTATTACCGCCGCTTTCATAGCTTACGGTTGGTGGAATAAGATTGGTCAACTCTACGGTATTTTCGAAAGCGTACAGCCTCGCTTTACCGTTATTGGAAGTTGCTTGTTCTAATAATTGTTTCAGCATTGCTCAATTCCATTTATGAACATGGATAGTCTTTTCCATCTCTTAGTGTAGTTAGCGCCGGAGATTCTGCTGATTAACTTATCAATGAGAATTCTTATTCCGCCGTCTATAGGCGATGAATACTACGCAGTGCGTCCGTACTAACTTCAACCAGATTGGTATTGAGCAACAAATAGCAAGTGTCATGCCAATAAAATATCAACTAAAAATCAATAGGTTATCAATTTTACTGACAAATAGTAGGGATAAAAAAACCGGTTGAGACATTTTGTCTCAGCCGGCTCATTGAGTGTTTAGTCAAAATGTACCTATTCTTTGTGTGGTATATTTTGTCTCACCTCGTTAGGCTGTGATTCTTCAGCAAAAGTATCACTTTCACTAGACACTGTATTTATATACAGCTCACTTTCATCTTGAGTAATTTGGCCACTTTTGTCGGTGTTTGACTCTGCGTCTTCAACTACCTCAGATGCGATATCGTTAGCGTTAAGCTCAGACCCTTGCGCAGTTTCGGCGTCTGGTTCGTCTTCCACTTTGTCTTTAACCCAATCACGCAGCGTCTCAGCGACGTCTTGAGAAAGTGACTTTAAGTTACTGTAATCATCATCGTAATCGTCTAGGCCGTCACGCACGTTAAATTCTTCGGACAAGAACATTTTGCGCAGCGCAGCTTTCTTAACACTTTCTGAAGCTTCAGAAACCAGCAGTTGCGCCACAGACATTTCTTCGGTTTTTTCAGTCTCTACACTCGCGGTAATGTCTGGAGCCTGACTATCCTCATTGACGTTCAAAGCATCTAAGCTTTCGTCAGCGTTTGAAAGCGCTGTGACACTATCTTCGGATTGCTCCGTCTCTGCTATCGGCGTGATCTCTTCAGCATGTTGGGAAGATTCTTCTAGTTTACGTTTCGACCAACGGCTTAAAAAACTAGTTGCCATTTGCTCTGCCTGCTCCTTTGCGTTTCTTGCGTCTTACTTCTAACAACTCACCGTGACGACCAATAAAGGCTTCCATCCAAGCCTGAACGGCTAACGGCATATCGTTAGATAGTACAAGGTTATCACCATCCATATATTGCGCCGCAACAGATTGTGAAGCCGTCAGTAACTGTATCGCTGGTTTTTCACCAGACTCGACGTTATCCATCACTAAAAAGAGTTTAGGTTGCTGAGAGCTTAAGTTAAAGCGGTAGTCTGTACGCTCGTCTTTATGTAATTGCAACAGACAAACATCTGGAGTCTCTTCCGTCGGATTCAGCGCAAATCCTGTCAACTGCCATTGGGTTGTCACCCAAATCCCTGTACTGATCTCATGCTCAACAAGCTCTACGCCGATTGGCCATGTATCCTCAGTCTTTTCGTAATTTTTTTCGAAATCTTTCTTATCCGACATAACTCACCCAGTCTTTCTATTTTTGGTCTGAAAACACACGGGAGATTTTGCCCCCGTTTTCGACCATTTTTATTGTCTTCGAAGCAATAAACGCGCCAAGCTGATATAACTTAGTCTATATACTCCCTCAGGCTATAAGTACCAAACTAGACGAAACTCAAATGTATTGATGTGTCATTACTGCGAACTCGCAGTTTTAATGCATTGTTGACATAAAACCTCGCAATTTCTGTGGGAACCGCTATTTTGGAATGAGATTTGCTAGCCACTTAACAAGCTAAAATGCGTAGCAACCTAACGCTCTTAATCACTAGGACACGACTGTGCTGAAACCAAATATTATTAAAACCAGTGAAAATCCCCTGCAAACCATTGAAGTCGATGTGTACGACGAGTACGGCGAAAAGCTCGCGAAGCAAATCGCTTGCGAGCGTCCTCTTACGGTCATGCTGAACTGGAAAGAAGTGGTCACGCTCATGACGCTAGGTTCGCGTCCAGAAGCACTAGTACTGGGTTATTTAAAAAACCAAAGCTTCCTGTCCGATCCAGCCGCGATTGAATCCGTTATTATTGACTGGGAAACGCATTCCGCAGCGGTGATTACTAAAGAAAACACTGAACACTTAGAAGGCGCCCTGAAAAAGAAAACCGTCACCTCAGGTTGTGGCCAAGGCACCATGTATGGCAACGTGATGAAGCAGCTTGAAAATTATCAAGTGCCTCAAGTTTCTCTTAAGCAGTCAGAAATTTATTCTGCGCTGGAAGCGTTAACTCATTACAACGACACCTACAAAAAAGCGGGCGCAGTACACGGCTGTGCGGTTTGCAAAGGTAATGAAGTGTTGTCATTTGTGGAAGATGTCGGCCGTCACAACGCAGTGGATACACTTGCAGGTGAGATGTGGCTCAAAGAAGAAACAGGTGAAGATAAAATTTTCTACACAACTGGTCGCCTTACATCAGAGATGGTGATTAAAGTGGCTCAAATGGGCATTCCTGTTCTGCTTTCTCGCTCTGGCGTTACTCAAATGGGGTTAGATCTAGCGAAGCAATTTGGTATTACGACCATTGCGCGTGCGAAAGGTTTGCGCTTCCAAGTGTTTACAGGAGCCGACAAGGTTGAATTTGATGTAAAAGGCAACCAATAACACCTTTTCAGTGTAAACTAAAACCAATAATGCGGATTCACAGAGGATGTGGACTATGAATAATGACCAATTGTGGAATTTTCTGCTTACGCCCAGCGGTATCATGCTTTCTATGATTATTACCTTTGGCGTGGTCGGGCTCTATGCGTATATAACCGGTCAGTTTAAGGATTAAGGCCAAATATCAAAAAAGCCTCGCTAAATAGCGAGGCTTTTGCTTTTTAAACGCTTTGCGAGTAATTACGCGTCAACGCCACGAGATTTTAGGAACTCAGAGTAAGTGCCTTTAAAGTCTGTGATTTTACCATCGCGGATTTCGATAATACGCGTTGCTAACGAGTCTACGAATACACGGTCGTGAGAGACGAAGAACAACGTGCCTTTGTATTGCTCAAGCGCGGTGTTCAAAGATTCAATTGATTCCATGTCCATGTGGTTGGTTGGTTCGTCCATTAGCAGCATGTTTGGCTTGTGCATCATTAGCTTACCAAGCAGCATACGACCTTGCTCACCACCAGACAGTACTTTTACTGACTTCTTAATGTCATCTTGACCAAACAGCATACGACCAAGGAAACCACGAACGACTTGCTCGTCATCACCTTCTTGACGCCATTGACCCATCCAATCCGTTAGATTCATATCTTCTGCAAAGTCATGCGCGTGGTCTTGCGCGTAGTAACCGATGTTTGCATTTTCAGACCATTTGAACTCACCAGCACGCGGTTCAAGTACACCAGCAAGCGTGTTTAGAAGTGTTGTTTTACCCACACCATTTTCACCGATGATCGCAACGCGCTCTCCCACTTCAAAAATTGCATTGAAGTCTGAGAACAAGTCCTCTTCAAAACCTTGGCTCAGGTTTTCTACAATCAGAGCGTTACGGAACAGCTCTTTAGACTGTTCAAAACGAATGAATGGGTTTTGACGACTAGACGCTTTCACTTCGTCCAATTTGATCTTGTCGATTTGCTTCGCACGAGATGTCGCTTGTTTTGCTTTCGATGCGTTTGCAGAGAAACGCGCAACGAAAGTTTGTAGCTCAGCGATTTGTGCTTTCTTCTTAGCGTTGTCGTTTAGTAGACGTTCGCGAGCTTGAGAAGCCGCCGTCATGTACTCGTCGTAGTTACCTGGGTAAACACGTAGTTCACCGTAGTCCAAGTCAGCCATGTGTGTACATACTGAGTTTAGGAAGTGACGGTCGTGCGAAATGATGATCATTGTGCAGTTACGCGCGTTTAGCGTGTCTTCCAACCAACGGATTGTGTCCATGTCCAAGTTGTTGGTAGGTTCGTCAAGAAGCATCACATCTGGGTCTGCGAATAGAACCTGCGCTAGAAGCACACGAAGTTTCCAACCTGGTGCTACTTCACTCATTAGACCGAAGTGTTGCTCCATTGGGATACCTACAGCAAGAAGAAGCTCGCCCGCTTTGGCTTCTGCCATGTAGCCGTCCATTTCAGCAAACTGAACTTCTAAGTCAGCCACTTTCATGCCGTCTTCTTCGCTCATTTCAGCAAGTGAGTAGATGCGGTCACGCTCTTTCTTCACTTCCCATAGCTCTTTATGACCCATGATAACGGTATCGATTACAGTAAATTCTTCGTAAGCGAACTGGTCCTGGTTCAGTTTTGCAACGCGCTCGTTTGGATCGTAGCTTACGTTACCACTGGTTTGCTCAAGCTCGCCGCTGAGGATCTTCATAAAGGTTGATTTACCACAACCGTTAGCTCCAATTAAGCCATAGCGATTGCCTTCGCCGAACTTAACTGAAATGTTTTCGAATAGCGGCTTAGCGCCGAATTGTTGAGTAATATTCGCTGTGGAGATCAAAACCTTTACCTTAGCAATTGGGGTGTATTTAGAAAAACCGGGCAACGGTACTTGTTCATGCTACATACTGCAAGTGTTGTTTTTATTAATTCATCGCTAGTGAAACCATCGCAGTGCTTCTTCAAAGCAAAAAGCTCAAGCACAAATGCGTCATTGAATACAAAAAAGAGCCAGTATTATAACTGGCTCTTTCTTCCGTAATGCTTACAACAAGTGACTAAGCGATATTCGTCACCTCTAGGATCAGTTCGGCTTTTTTAGGTAAATAAATACTGAATTTACTGCCTTTTCCCCATTCAGACTCTGCTTTTAACTCACCACCCGTTTGGCTGAGAATACTTTGGGAGACCGATAGCCCTAACCCTGTGCCTTCTCGTTTCGTTGTGTAAAATGGCGAGAAGATTCGACTCAAGTTTTCTGGTTTAATACCGCAGCCCTCATCGATAACATGAATCGCAGCTCCTTTCACTTCGCCCTCTTCAATCCAGTCTTCACTGACTACTGTTAAAGTTCCTTTACCGCTCATTGCGTGAATGGCGTTCATTTGCAAATTAACTAAGATTTGTAGCAAGTGGTGACGGTTTATCTCAACGGACGTATGCGCTTGTAGGTCAGTCACAAACTCAACGTCGCGTTTCTTGGTGCCAGTTTTAACCAAGGTGATGCTTTCATCAATGATAGGATTGACATGTTGCCAAGTGATTTCATCTTGAACACCGCCTTGGCGACTGTATTGCAATAAACTGCGTGTGATATTGCGGATACGATCAATTTGCGCGTGAATCGCATCAATCTCTTCTTGTACTCGACTTGCATCGTCACCCAATTCAAAATGGATCAATTCTACGTTGCCAAGAATCACGGCGGTTGGGTTATTAATTTCGTGAGCAATCCCCGCGGTGAGTTCTCCCAGTGCTGCAAGTTTTTCATGAACAACGAGTTTGTCGCGGGTTTGGTTGAGCAATTGAATATGCAGTTCAAGATCTTGGGTTTTTTCTCTCAGGCTTGCCGTACGCTCTTGAACTTTGCATTCAAGTTGAGCTGCGGAGTTTTTCAGTTCAATTTTGCGCTCTTCTAGCGCGTCTAACATATCATCAAACTGTCTGGCTAACTGCGCAAGTTCATGATCGGCATCTAATCCTAACGGGCCAATCCGTTTTTCTTTACCTTGTTGGACCTGCTTCACCACTTTATGAATGCGTTCGATCGGTCGAAACAGATCATAAGAACCGCGATATACCATCACGCCGGAAACCAGCAATAACATAACCGTAATCAAGCTGATTTCGGCAATGTTCGTCATGTAGGCTTTAACGAATGGCCACATGAGGTAACCCGTATAAAGCATACCAATAACATTGTCGTATTGGTCTTTGATTGGTTGATACGCCGTAATATACCAAGCGTCATACACATAAGCGCGATCAACCCACTGTTCACCCTTCGAAAGTACTTGGTTATACACTTCTGCGCTCACGCGAGTGCCTATGGCGCGCCCTAGCCTATGATCGCTGTCTAAAGGAACGTTGGTGCTCACACGCAAATCATCGAGAAACACAGTCAACGTACCCACAGGGCGAAGGCGGTCATTATCACTTAAGTAAATGAGATCGCGGATTTGATCCACCAACACTGTACTGTTGTTAAGGAGCAAACCACCATCAAGAAAGCCGATCAAATCGTTCGCTTGGCTGTATACCGGAATCACGGTTCGACTGACTAACCCACGCGCCTCCCTGTCACCATCAGCAAGAATAGGCACTTCTGCTCGTTTGGCGAGTTCAGGATCGAGGCGTTCGAGTTCTTCTTTATTGAGTACATCAAAAAACGATTCGCGCTTGGTGAGATCCATAAAGCGGAATTTGTTTTCCATGGAATTAACGCGTTGGAAAGAGAGAAAATCTAAAGCATATCTTTTCTTCTGCTCTGTGACCCACTTTTGCAGGTCACCTTGTGGCGTTCCTTGATTAATGCGAATACGGAAATCGTACGAATCGGCAAACGCCCGCACGTAATTGGCTTGCTTTTGCTGTAACAACGTTACGCTGTTATTTGCAACACCAAGACGCTCCGAGACATCAAGCAGCGCATTTTGCCACGTGTAATGAATAGACCAATAAATGGTAATGCCGATCAGAGCTAACAACGTGAGGAAAATCGGCGCAGAGGTTAAGAATAACAAACGATAACGCACCATGGTTTTAAAACGGTGCGTCCATTTTGACAATCCTTTGTGCTGTGGGCCGTTAGTCGGCATATTCCTCATCCTCAGAATCCCATTCTTTGTATTTACGTTCTAAGGTCTTGCGAGCTACGCCCAAGTCGCGAGCAGCTGCTGATTTGTTGCCTTCGTGCAAGTTAACGACTTGTTTAATATGTGCTTTCTCGACTTCTTTTAACGTCCAGCTGTTTGGATAGCCCTCGCCAGTAAATTCTTTGCCTTCTTTAAAGGTTGGTAACTCAGCTGAGTGAGAAACAGTAATCGATACATTAGGCAGTGAATGCCCGCCATTCAGCTCTCGCCAATAGTGTGCAGGTGGTTTGCCAAGCAAGATACAACGCTCAATCAAGTTTTTCAGCTCACGAATGTTTCCCGGCCAATCGTACTCACTCATGGCTTCCATGTCCTCGTGCGCCCATTTGGGCGCGGGCATACCTAGCTCGCGCGTCAGCATGTTGCTGAAAAATGGCACCAACTCAAATAAGTCGGTTTTGCGCTCTCGCAGCGGACACACTTCAATTTTCAGAACGTTTAAACGGTAATAGAGGTCACTGCGGAAATTACCTTGATTGACCTCTTCTTGCAGGTTTCGGTTGGTTGCCGCTACGATACGGACATCAATACTGATCTCTCTTTCTGAACCGACAGGGCGAATCGTACGCTGCTCTAACACACGTAATAATGATGCCTGCATTGCAAGTGGCATCTCCCCGATTTCGTCAAGAAATAAGGTGCCACCGTTAGCAACACGGAACAAACCTTCACGCGATTTTTTTGCACCGGTAAACGCGCCCGATGTATGACCAAACAACTCACTTTCTAAAAGCTCTGGTGCAATCGCGCCGCAGTTGATTGGCACAAACGGGCCCGTTCGCCCACTCGCCTGGTGGATACCTCGTGCAACTAGTTCTTTACCCGTACCCGACTCACCTTCCACCAAAACAGAAGCGCGTGATGGTGCAAATTGGTTAATAAGTTGCTTAAGCAGACGCGTTTTTTCTGAGCCGCCGATGATCTCTGAGGTATTGTGACGTTGGTAATCGCGTGTCATGGCGTACTGCATGCGTTCGTTCAAACGGCGATCCATACAGCGACTGACCGCTTTTAACATCTGCTCAAGGTTGAATGGTTTGAGGATAAAGTCGGAAGCACCGAGCTGTAGCGCTCGAATGGCAATTTCTAAATCCGCATAACCCGTCATAAAAATCACATCGGCACGTTTGTCATCATCTTCAAACGCTTCTTCCCACTCAATTCCAGAACGCCCTGGCAGATTAATATCCAGTAAGATCAGATCATAATGTCGAGAATTACGCAGTTGTTCTGCTTCTTCGATGCTACCAGCTGTATCGACATGTGAAAAAAGCTTACCCAATGCCTTTTTCAAGATGGCTTGCATGCCTAATTCATCATCGACGACCAGTACGGAAAAGGCGCTATATTGTTGGTTTGTACTAAGATGGGATTGAGTAGACATATTTACCCCAGATGGATTTCGATGGGACAGAGTGTACCAAGTTTAAACAGAGATACCCTACAAAAAGTGCGACATTTTGTACCAACGCAAACTTTTATGCAAATAACCCCATGATTTAGTGCATAAACCAAGCACTTTAAGCTTGTAAAAGGTTGGCATCTTGTTTGCTATATCTTGTTTGCTATAAGGTGGATACGGAGCGCATTTAAGTGATCTCAGGATGTTGATGTTTGCTTATTCCAACACCCTAAGACAACTTGCGTATTACGCTAATCGCTCTCGTCCAAAAAGGCTTCTCCCTAAAACCTGGAGAGATTCCAAAGAATCATTGGAAAGGAACACATAAAAATGAAAAAAATTGCGCTAACTCTGGCTGCAACGTCTATCACGCTTGTAAGTTACTCTGCGTTTTCTGCTCAAGACGGAGAACATGTTCGCCTTGCAACCACAACCAGTACTTACCATTCAGGTTTACTTGATTACCTGCTTCCACAATTTGAAAAAGACACGGGCTACAAAGTCGATGTTATTGCTGCAGGTACGGGTAAAGCCTTAAAAATGGGCGAAAACGGTGACGTAGATTTGGTGATGACACATGCACCAAAAGCTGAAGGCGCATTTGTTGAGAAAGGCTACGGCGTTTTACCTCGCAAGCTAATGTACAACGACTTTGTGATTGTAGGCCCGAAAGCTGACCCAGCAACAATCAAAAATGACGAAGGCGTGTTAGATGTATTCAAAGAGATCGCAAACAAAAACGCAACGTTCATCTCTCGCGGCGATGATTCTGGTACGCACAAAAAAGAAATGGGCTTCTGGGCTCAAACTAAAATCGAACCGAACTTTGGTGGCTACCGTAGCGTAGGTCAAGGTATGGGCCCAACTCTAAACATGGCGTCAGAAATGCAAGGCTACACCATGACGGACCGCGGCACATGGCTGGCTTACCAAAACAAATTGGATCTAGAAATTCTGTTCCAAGGCGATGAAAAACTGTTTAACCCGTACCAAGTTATTCTTGTTAACCCTGAGCGTTACCCAACGATCAACTACCAAGGTGCGAAGGCATTCAGTGATTGGTTGGTAAACCCTCGCGGACAGGAACTTATCAATGGTTTCCGCCTAAACGGTAAACAACTGTTTGTTGCGAATGCTGAGAGCAAATAACGCAATATGAATCTTGCTGATACAACACTGGAAGCGCTTCGCTTACTGGTGAATTTTGATGCAGACCTATGGGAGATCGTTGCGGTCTCCTTTAGTGTTTCTATTACGGCAATATCCCTAGTAGTATTGCCGGCTATTTTGATGTCCTTTGTACTGGCGTATACCGACTTTCGCGGTAAATGGTTTTTGTTGTCGATCGTAAATACGCTGCAAGCGGTCCCTACCGTGGTGATTGGCCTGTTGCTGTACATGTTGCTGTCGCGTGCTGGCCCTTGGGGAGACTGGCAAATGCTGTTCACTCAGAAGGCAATGATCTTCGGCCAAATGGTGATCTGCTTCCCTGTTTTGGTATCGATGATGCATGGTGCATTACAATCTAGCGACCGTCGTGCAGTGGAAACTGCCATCACGCTGGGCGTCTCCATTCCGCGCTTGGCAGCTACGATGATTTGGGAAACCCGCTTTCCTCTACTTGCGGCTATCATTGCAGGGTTTTCACGTATCGTGACCGAGGTGGGCTGCTCAATGATGGTTGGTGGGAACATTATGGGCGTGACGCGAAATATTCCCACGGCTATCGCAATGGAAAGCAGTAAAGGTGCTTTTGCGCAAGGAGTTGCATTAGGAATTGTATTACTATCTTTAGCGTTGGCTCTAAACTTCTTCTTATCAAGCATGAGAGGCAAAGGCTACCTCAGAACATAGAACATGAAGCAAACAAACGACTCACCATTAACCCCATGTCGAGGCGAATTATGACTATAAAAATCACCGCCGAACAGTTATCCATGCGCTTTAAAGAGCGTGTGCTTTTCCACATCCCTGAGTTAGCCATCGGCCCAAATGATGCCATTTATCTCAAGGGTGACAATGGTGTGGGCAAAACTACCCTACTCAAAATCCTTGCTGGCTTGCTCAAACCCTCTACTGGCGATGTTGTTGCGCCAAAAGATACGTGGCTGAAAAGACTGACGTGTCGCAATGGTCGTGTCGATGTGATTTATCTCCATCAATCCCCTTACCTTTTTGACGGCACTGTATATGAAAACGTAGTCTATGGAGTGAAATATCAACAAGACACGCAAAAAGATAAGCGAGCTCAAGTTATTCACGCGCTGCGCATGGTAGGTTTAGAAACCTTAGCGGACGAACATATTTCCGTGTTGTCCGGCGGTGAAAAACAGCGCGTTGCCATGGCAAGGGCTTGGATTTTAAAACCGTCGATTTTATTGATGGATGAGCCAAGTGCGTCTTTAGACCAAGAATCCATTGAACGATTGGTAATGATGGCGAAAGATCTTTTGGATCGTGGTTCCAGTATCGTGGTGACAAGCCATCAGGCCAACGCACTGACCGACTTATGTAAAAAACAGTGGTGGATTAAAGACAAGACTTTGATAGAGTCTCCTCTGTTGTATGTCATACCAAAAGAAACATCCCAAGAGAATGCATATGCTTCAACCAACACAAACTAGTTGGGTCATTTTGGCTGGTGGCCAAGCCAGCCGTATGGGTGGAAAAGATAAAGGTCTGATTGAATTAAATCAGAAGCCACTCATCGAACACGTTATTGAACGTTTATCTCCACAAACTCCACGCATTTTAATTAATGCCAACCGAAACCAAGATGCGTACAGCAAATTTGGTTTCGTATTTAGTGATCAATTCAAAGATTTCCCTGGGCCTATGGGCGGTATTCACGCGGGTTTGATGCATGCTGAAACTGACTGGGTCGGATTTGTACCTTGCGATAGCCCACAAATCAACACCGACCTTGTCGAGCGTTTCTGCCAGTTCGTCAAAGAAGACAGCGATATTTTGGTCGCGCATGATGGTGACCATCAGCAACCTGTTTTTACGCTCTACCACAAGCGCGTACTGCCAAAACTCACCGCATTTTTAGAACGTGGCGACCGCAAAATCATTCTGCTCTACAAAGAGTGCAACACTAGTTACGTTGACTTTAGCGACTCACCAAACTGTTTCGTCAACTTGAACACTCCGGAAGAACTGGCGCAATTTGGACAATTAGAATCATGAAACACACGCTAAACATTCCTATTCTTGGTTTTGCGGCTTATTCAGGCACAGGCAAAACCACGCTACTTGAAGCCCTATTGCCAAAGCTGACCGAAGCAGGTTTACGCATTGGCATGCTAAAACATGCGCACCACAACTTCGATGTCGATAAGCCGGGTAAAGACAGCTACCGTTTACGCAAAGCTGGCGCATCTCAAATGCTGATTGCTTCTCGCAACCGTTTTGCGTTAATGACAGAAACGCCAGAAGCCGAAGCGGAGTTTGAATTCCTATTAACACGTTTTGATGAAGACATGCTTGATGTGGTTTTGGTCGAAGGCTGCAAAAACATCGCGTTTCCTAAAATCGAATTGCACCGTGAAGAAGTCGGCAAGCCTTGGCTTTATCCAAACGATGAAAACATCATCGCTATCGCTTCAGACGGCGACGAGTTGGACTCTGAACTGCCACAAATGAACATCAATGATCTTGAAGCGATTGCTCAGTTCGTTATTCAGTATGTTCAAGAAGCGAAAGCACCAAAAAACAAAGAGAAAGAAGCCGCATGTTGCGACACACTTTCTCCTGCTTTCCTTTCTGTGGTTCAAGGCCAAGAGAAAATCCTTTCTTTGGTGAACACGGTTTCGGAAATAGAAGCATGCAAGATTGAAAACGCCTATGGCCGCGTTCTTGCGGAACATATCGTTTCACCAGTAAATGTGCCGCAATACACCAACTCCGCGATGGACGGTTATGCCATCCGCAGTGATGATGTTGACCGTGATAGCTACCAAGTGGTTGCTGAAGTGATGGCGGGCCATGCTTACGATCAGCCTCTGGAAGTTGGTCAAGCAGTTAAGATCATGACTGGCGCACCAACACCACGTAACGGCGACACAGTGGTCATGCGTGAGCAAGCCTCTCAAGAAGGTGACAAGGTCACCTTTAACAGTGCGAATATCAAAGCAGGCCAAAACGTTCGTCAAGCAGGTGAAGATCTCGCTATCGGCAGTGACGTCTTTACCGCAGGCACTCGCCTAGCCTCTCCAGAAATGGGCATGATCGCTTCGCTTGGTTTTGGTGAAGCGAATGTGTTCCGCAAAGTGAAAGTTGCCGTGTTCTCCACCGGTGACGAAGTACAAGCGCCGGGAACAGAGCAAAAAGCGAATTCTATCTACGATTCCAACCGTTTTACCATCATGGGCATGCTTGAAAAGCTCGGCTGCGAGATCTTGGACTTCGGTATTCTGGAAGACAACGAACAATTAATGATTGAAGCGTTGGAAAACGCATCGGCGCAAGCGGACGTGGTTATGACTTCTGGTGGCGTATCTGTTGGTGATGCGGATTACATCAAACTTGCCTTGGATAAACTTGGTCAAATAGATTTTTGGCGAATCAACATGCGTCCGGGACGTCCATTAGCGTTTGGTCAAATCAACAACAAGCCGTTCTTTGGTCTGCCGGGCAACCCTGTGGCAGTGATGGTTTCATTCATCAACTTTGTTGAGCCTGCACTGCGTAAGATGCAAGGCGAACAAGGCTGGAAGCCTCTGAAAGTGAATGCCATCGCGACTGAGAATCTTCGCTCTCGCCAAGGTCGTACCGAATTTAGTCGAGGAATCTATGAACTGGATAACACTGGCCGTTTAACCGTTCGTACAACAGGCAAGCAAGGCTCTGGTATTTTGCGCTCAATGAGTGAGGCAAATTGTTTGATCGAAATCTCCCCAGCTATTGATACAGTAAAAGCGGGAGAAAGCGTGACAATTATCCCACTTCAAGGCAGAATCTAGCTCAAACTAGAAATTCAAAGGTCAGCGAGTCTGGCCTTTTTGTTTAATACAGAAACCTTTTCAGAGAGACAGCTATGGCTCGCACCATTCTTTACACTTACAAAGACCAAGACAAAGAACTGACGTTCTCATACCAGCAGCACCGCAACATTCAAGAAGCGGTTGCAGAAGCAGAAGGTATCGATATCACTGAGTTCCTAAAGATGGAGCAACAAATCGAAGCAGTGTCTGACACTAAAGCAGTGCGCAACTACCGCGACAACTACTTCAGAAAATTAGGCTTTAGCAAAATCACCCTAGCTCAAAAAGAAAACCTGGGCGTAGGCAAAAAGAACAAATAAGCTTAGCTGCAAACAGAAAACTCACGATTCGTCGTGAGTTTTTTATGCATGCTACTTTTGTTCATGATCTATACCCGAGCATACCGAAATTACTTAGGTATATAAGTAAAAACCCCGTTTAACCTTGAAAGTCTAAACGGGGCTTTAAATTTCTTCTTACTTTATATCGAGTAAGGTTTAAGTCATTACTTGATGTTTAAGAACGCAGCGCCGCGTACACCACCTGAATCACCGTGTTTTGCTTTGATGATCTTAGGACACTTAGCCACAGACAATAAGTGTTTAGGGATGCGTTTTGGCATCTCTTCGTAAATCAATTCGAAGTTAGATAAGCCGCCACCAAGTACAACGGTGTGTGGGTCTGTTGCAGTAAACAGGTTTGCAAAGCAGATCGCTAGCAGCTCCATAAAGCGCTCGACGTGCTCTACTGCTTTCTCCTCACCCTCTACGTGCGCTTTAATAATGTCGATCGCTTTCTTCTCTTCGCCGTAGTAATGCGCGTAAAGAAGCTCGAAACCACGACCAGATAGGTAACTATCTAAACAGCCTTTGTTGCCACAGCCACAACCCAGTAATGGTGCGTTTTCGCCTAGGTGGAACCATGCGTCGATAGGAAGACGTGTGTGACCCACCTCACCCGCTACGTGGTTGCGGCCAGAGAATACTTTGCCTTCGTAGATAAAGCCGCCACCAAAACCAGTACCAAGGATCAAACCTAGTACAGATGGTTCATCTTGAAGATCTTCGTCCCAGGCTTCAGAAAGCGCGAAACAGTTTGCATCGTTTTCAATTTTTACGCTGCGACCGATTTTAGCTTCCAGATCAGCACGAAGTGGTTTGCCTTTTGCCGCAGGAACGTTAACTGTTAGTACCGTTGCATCATCGGCGTCTTCCATACCTGGCAAGCCAAGACCAATCGTACCTTCGCAGCCAAACTCTGTATCGTATTTGTTCACCAATTCCGCAATGGTATCAACCAGCAGCTCGTAGTTGTCTGTTGGTGTAGGTACACGTTCCGTCGCTACACGCTCAAGCTTCTCGTTAAATGCACCAAATTCAATTTTAGTGCCGCCGACATCAAAGCCGTAATACATGTATTTCTCTCCTAAAAAATGCTTCAAACGACTCTCAAAAATGGCTAGAGTCAAAAGTATAAACTGATGGCATTATCCATATCTGTACGCCTGCAAACCGTGACCGAATGCAGATTTATCCCCTCACCGAAGCCAGTTGAACAACATACCATCAACAAAAGCTCATTCCTTAGAGTCAGCTCTCGGTTTTCATCCACTCTTTGAAACGTTTCAAGTGTGGCTGGTTAGGGTCGTTTTTGACTCGAGTCTTGCTCAGCATGTAAGTTTCTCTGAAGGCTTCAAACCACAATTGAAGGCATTCCGCAGCTTTCGGCTCACCAGCTTGTTTTAAAACTAATGTCGCGACTTCGGCGGTTGAAAGATGCTGCTCATTCTCGGAGCGGCGCATGATGTATTCAGACAGAGATTCCGGCTCAATGGAAAGCACAGGCAAAGATTTAAGAAAATCAGAACGACGGAATATCTTTCGTGCCTCACGCCAGCTACCATCAATAAAGATCAGCAACCATTTTTTGTTCTCGACATCTTCTTTTACTAATCGCGCTGGCTCTAGATCTTCAATTAAACGAGAGGGATCATCCACATAGTCTGCAGGAAATACAATCACCGGTTGGTAGCTGTCATCCTGTAGTAGCGCGAGCATCTCTTCAGACGGTTCTGTTCGGTTCCATTGATACACGTAAGTCTCTTGAATCGTATCAGCGATTAGACGACCGGTATTACTTGGCTTAAATACTTCGTTTTCAGAAACAATCAACATACATGCAATATTAGCCTTAATGTTTGGCTGAAGGTCGCACAAACAGTGTTGCTCAGAAACCTGGCAATATTGGCAACGAACCACTTTACATCCACGCGCGTTGAAAGGCTTGGTTGAGATAGATTGTCGGTACTGATATAAACGGTGGAAAGCGTGAATTCTCATGGTAAGTAATGCCAAGTAAAAAGTAGAGCGCGATTCTACTGATATTATGGTTTCGCCTCAAGATAAGCCCATCAGCAGTGTGTTGAAATAATTTCACTCTTATCTCGGTCATAGATAAAGAAATAAATAAGGGAATGACAGTGACAGAAACGACATTTCAAGAACCCTCATGGCTCAGATTAGGCTTTTTCCTTGGCGTATTATTGCTTTGTGCCATTTGGGAAAACAAATTGCCTAGAAAAACACTGACCGCTTCGCGCAGGTTTCGCTGGGTCAATAACTTGTCATTGGTCGCTTTTAACAGCCTAGTTATTGCTTTAATCATGCCTATCGCCGCCTTTCAAGCTGCGGTCATAGCTCAGGAGCAACAATGGGGGCTGCTCAATATTCTGTCCCTCCCCGCTTGGTTAAATATTTTTCTAACCGTCATTTTGCTTGATTTCGTCATTTACGCTCAGCATGTTGTCTTTCATCATGTAAAGCCGCTGTGGAAGATTCACCGAATGCATCACGCCGATCTCGACATAGACGTCACTACAGGCGCACGCTTTCATCCCTTCGAAATAATCATTTCAATGGGAGTAAAAATTGCAGCCGTGTTTATCTTAGGTGTTTCACCTATCGGAATTGTGGTATTTGAAATTGTTCTTAATGCGAGCGCGATGTTTAATCACAGTAATGCAAAACTGGCTTTATCCATAGACCAAAAACTGCGAAACGTCATCGTTACACCAGACATGCATCGCGTGCACCATTCAGTGATAGTAAAAGAGACCCACTCAAACTTTGGTTTTTTCCTTTCAGTTTGGGACCGCTTTTTTGGGACATACCGAGCTCAGCCTAAGTTGGGTCATGATGATGTTGTTATTGGTGTGCCGGAAATTAGAGACGAAGAAGAGCAAAGATTAGATAAGCTTTTAACGCAGCCCTTTCGCTACAATAAAGAGAAGAAGTAATGGTTGAAAAAAATATTGTTGGATGAAGTATGTCAACAAAACGAATAGACCAAGCCTAACCCCCTGTTAAACACTACTTCATCCTCATGATGTGTAAGAACAGATTAGTTTTCTGCTAGCTGACGCTTTTTGTTTAACTGAGTAATACCAACAAATAAACCAACAACACCAAGCACTGCACATGCCAAAGCATTGGTGCTCATTACTTGCTGTGCCTCTATTGAGCTGTATAGAAAAGCAAGGCTGAAGAAAGTGGTGGCAAAGCTCAAACCTGTCAGTACGCTGAAACCAGCAAAACTGGCCAAGTCTTTAAAATCGTTCATAACGAGTCCCTGTTTACAATCCTTAATCGAGTGTTGTGAAAATAATAATTAACGAAATATTTGGCGCGATTGACTATGTTTTCGCGCATTCCATAACCAGATAGATACCCCAAATGAGAACCCTAAAAACAGTGTCTTCATTTGTAGGGCGACGTTGTTATCTAATATTTCTAATGTATAGTGAGCGTGGGAACTAAAGATAACATTGGTTATAAGAATCAATAACATAACAACTAGGCCAGAGCGGCGATGCTTGACCAATAGATACGCTGCTAATAAGTCCAATAGTCCCAAAGCGCTCCAATACATATTCAACCAGCGTGGCGCAAAATCGTAAGGTAAAAAGCCACCAACAATGTTGTCATAAAGATGAACCACTCCGCCAACTGTCATAAAAAGGCATAAGAGAAACACGACGAATTTATCCATTACCGTTTCCTTATCTGAATGAATGAGCAAAGCATATAGAAGTCACTTAAACATTTGTAATCTCATCGCCATTTTTGAGATCGACAGTGCCATTATCAACACGATGAGAACAGTAACGGCTGCTCTACCTTCTTTATTTGCTTCTAGTAGAAGCATAGTGTTTGCTGTGGCGTTTCGCCCAAATCCGCCAATGCAATGACAGAGTCCTCCTTTAAATCACGCCTTGGTCTATCAACTCTCGTACCTTTTCCAGCCCGCGCTGAAACACAGTATGTGCATTCGCGGGAAGGCCGCTCTCGACATCGTGCCAGAAGAACGCGAAATCATGTCCGCCATCGTCTTGCGTATGAAACAGCCATGAATTAGCGAGGTCAGCACACTCACACAAAACAAAATGCCATACTTGATTTTGAAAGCCACTATCCCATGAGCATAAATATCGTGCGGAACGAACATGTGTGATACCAGACTCCTCAGCGAGCTCCCGCTTGGCTGCTATGATGTAACTTTCATCAAACACTTCGACAGTGCCCTTGACGAGCTGAACACCCGCCAACGGATGTTTAAAAAGTAGGATCTCTTGATTTTGATTACGTAGAACGACGGGGCAAACTTTATCGATCACAAAACCACTCCTTATGCTTCAAGCAAAAGGCTTTAGCTTTCTCTGGATATAAAGAAATCGCATGAAGCTGCATGATTCATTCCTTTGAATTCTGGCGACATTCTAGTCAACGAGTCCCTCGAACAAAGCATTAACATCACGTTGTGATAACTAAACCCTTTAGAAATGAACGAGATGAGATGTAACTCACTTTTGCAATGCAAATAGGAGCCATTAAATGAGTAGCCGTAATAAAAAAGCAGAACCGAGGTTCTGCTTTTAGTCAGTGGAAACATCTCATTTACTTGGTCTGATGAAGCTCATACTTGTGCAGCATTGCCTGCTGGTGCCCAGCAATTTCCGCCACTTGCTCAGAACTCTCAACCATAGACTCAAGCTGCAGCTTTGTGCGTTCGCCAAGATCAGAAATATGTGTGATGGATTGAGATACATCTGCCGTCGCTCGTTCTTGTTCTTCTGTAGCAACTGAGATTTGCTCAACACGTTCTTGAATGTACTTAACCGCGAGGTTGATATCAGAGAATGTCGATTTCACTTCATTGCTGGACTTTAGCGCGTGGGTCATTTCTTCTCTTGAATCATTGACTGCTTGGCGCGAACGCTCTGCGGCAGTAATAAGCTCGCTCATCATTTCTCGGATGTTCGTAGTTTGTTGAGAGGTATCACTTGCAAGTTTGCGAACTTCATCAGCGACAACAGCAAATCCACGCCCTTGCTTACCAGCACGGGCAGCCTCTATTGCCGCGTTGAGAGCAAGCAAGTTGGTGTTGTCCGCGATCCCACTGATCATATCCACCATTTCACGAATCTGTTTAACACGCTGGTCTAGCTCTAACATTGACTGTTCATTTACATCCAAAGAGCTTTCTAATGACTCCAAACGTTCGCGGTTTTGTTCCACGACTTGAACCCCTTTTTCAGTGTGTTGGGTTGCAAGGAGCGAGTCCTGTGAAGATGCATTTGTCACCATTGCTATTTCACGAATAGAGGCTTCAAGCTCCGTTATGGTCGTGATCATACTCGACAACGCTTCATTTTGTGTTGCCAACCCATCACTTGTTTGTTCGGCTGCACTGTGACTTACTTCTGCCGTCTGATAAAGCGTTTCACAATTGCGCGTCACCGTTTGAATGGAGTCATGTGTGGAATCGATTACTTGATTCAACTTTCGTGCTACTTCTTTCAGCTCATAGGGGCCGACTTCTTCTGCCTTGTCACGAAAATCATGTTCGGTAAGTGCTGAAAGACGCGTTAGTACATTCCTTAACCCTCGGTTTGTCCATGACTTAAGACTAAACCAAGTAACCAGAATAATAAAAGAAATCACACACGCCGCAAACACGAGCACAACGCTCACCGATTCAATGGTCTCGTTGACCACCCGCTCTTTTTCATCGATCAACTGACCAGCGGTTTGGGAGATTTGATCAAGTAACCGCATGGTTTCATCCGCAAGCATCGAAGCCTGTTTAAACTCTGAACGTTGCAATTCCCCTTGTTCTAGTTTGGCGAGGATCAAACGCAGCACGCCCTTTTCACTAAAGCCTTGTTTCACCATCTCATATGGTGCGGTTAAGCTTGCATATTCACTTACTTCAGGATGGAAAGATTGGAAGTCTTCATAGGCGAGTTTAATACCTGCTATGCGATTTCGCATTTCTCGGTATTCTTTTTCGGCTTTGTTTAATTCTGAGTGCATCATCATGACTAAGAACGTACTTTCCATTGAGCTTGCAGAAGCAATGAAACGGTTAGCGGCATCGCTCGACTCAGGATTATCAGCACTAAGAAACGAACTGATTCGATTCATTTCCGGACCGATAGAGCTAAGCCCATAGCGAAACCCACCAACAGCGGCATCAATATCCATTTGAATTTGTATCACCGAAGATTGCTTCAACAAAATGGACTGCGTGATGTTATGTAAACGCGCTAGTTTGGTGTCTAACTCCTCCGAGAGTTGCTGAGCTACACCAGACGCTTCCACAACCAAAGTTGTGCTTTGAGTTGCAAGAGAGTCGATTTGCTCTTTTATGAGAGGCAACTCTTTCGGCTCAGTAATCTGCATACCATGGTTGAGTAGCTTAACCATCTCCAATACATTCCTGGTTAACTTTGCGTTTGCCATCGCGATGGGTAATGCTTTTTGCGACAAGTCTTCAAATTGTTCCCCTACCTGTTCCATTCCTTTGAAACTTGAGACAGAAAGGGCTATAACAAGAGCAATGATAGTTAAAAATGTTGCACTGACAGCCTGAATCAGTGAAAGTGATGTGCGTGAGCGTTTTCGCTTTGCCATAATCAATTTTTATTCTTTCTTAAGGTTGAATCGGTTCTGCAGTGATTCCGTCACATTTGTGAGACAAAACCGTGATTTGCAGCCCATACTATGGATTGGTTATGACACTAATATTTCAGTTGTGGGTCATAGAGATGACAGGTGGTGATTTGCGTCGAGTATATTTTCCTTTGATAATCAGTGTGCTACTAAGCGCCTGCTCTTCTGGGCCTGAGCCTAGTGAGCAAGCACAAGTGACAACACCTACAAATCAGCTATTGTCGGACAACCCTGACTTGTTCGACTTTTACACAGAGTGGCACGGCACGCCTTATCGCTTAGGCGGGACACAGAAATCTGGAATTGATTGCTCAGCATTTGTACAAAAAGCGTTTATTGAGGCTTATCAGCTCTCGTTACCAAGGACAACGAAGCAGCAATCAAAGCAAGGTGTGGAGTTAAGTTGGACGGATGCCAAGCAAGGGGATCTAGTGTTTTTTAAAACAAGACGTACAACTTATCATGTCGGAATTTACTTGGGTAACAAGCAGTTCATGCATGCATCGACGTCTAGAGGTGTGATTATTTCAAGAATCGACAACCCATACTGGGCATCTAAGTTTTGGCAAATAAGAAGAGTTACAATGTAACTCCTCTCACTCTTTAACCGGACATTGCTGTAAGTTAAAACAATATCAGTCGTAAGTCGCAACAGCATTATCGAACAGATTTTTGACCAGAGCGATGTATTCATCAAGGAACGTGATCTGTTCATTGGTCGCTTTTTTATGCCATACCCCAGCCAATATCTCACCAAGATCTTCAACAACTGCATCAGCCTCTTTCAACAATTTGAAGCGTACGCTCGAGTGAAGTTCTGGATTTTGCTCAAAAATCGCCATGATGTTTGAAGCCACCATATCGGTGACAACATCTTCGATGCTTTCGGATCCAGTGTCGCCAATTTCGGTCGTAAAAATATCTAGATTTAGAGACAAGTGCTCGATAAGAGCGAGATATCCATCGGTTTCTAAAACCACTGTTTTTCTCCGTTTATTGCAAGCCTTCGAAGCTGAAAGCAGAATAGTTTCAATAGTAAGACATGCCGAGAAAATTTCATTAACTTATTTCATATTAACAAACATTCACGAACCAACTGGATGATTTTCAAACAATTGAGCTTTGCTTCACTGAATTCGGATACAGGGTTTCTTCAAACCTTTTTATATTTCAGCCATTTTCATGCAAACAGGTTTGGTTACGACCATTTTCTTTTGCACGATACAGCGCAGCATCGGCACTCTTTAACCATTGAGTGTGAGTTTCAAAATAAGGCTTATACTCGCAAACACCAATACTTATCGTGTAATTAATCAAAAAATCTTCCACTTTCACGATCTCTTGCTCAATTCTTTTGCGCAAACGCTCTGCGAAATAGCAAGCTTGCTCCTGGTTTGTGTGAGGAAGTAGTACCGTAAACTCTTCACCACCAAAACGACCGCAGATATCACTGCTCCTTGCTGTTTTTCTCAACAATGCAGAGGTTCGACGAATGACTTCGTCCCCTGTCGGGTGACCATAAGTATCATTCACCTTCTTAAAGTGGTCGATATCGAATATTACTAATGAGCATGGTCCGTCGATAACTTTTAAGTGAGCAAACTCATCTTTCAATGATTGCTCCCAATAAGCGCGATTAAATAAACCTGTTAAACCATCTTTGCGACTGATTTCCGACAAATGTTGATTTGTTTCTTTCAAATGAATGCGATTTCTCGCAGTTTCAGAAACATCATTGACTTGAATCGCTATGTGGCTGACCTCTCCTGAGAGCCCAATTAACGGCGTGATCACGATATCTTGATACATAAAATCACTGCTGTTTGAAACCGGAGAAAAATTGTTGAACTTAAAAAGGTACGGTCGGTTTTCCCAGCTAGAAAAAGAACGAGTTTCCAGATCGGCGGCTGCTTTTATCTTGGTTTCTAGCCAAGTTCTTGGCAGCTCTTCAAAATGCTCAAATAAACATTCACCAAGAATTTCTTGTGATAGAACGCCACTGTATGACTGCATAAAACTGTTCCACACACACACTTTATACTCTTGATTCAAAACAATAAGCCCTGAATCCATCGTATCGAGAATTTGTGTGACCCAATGAAAGTCTGCTATGTCCAGCGTGATATCGGACATTAGATTAGCTCCATGATTTCATAGATTATTTCTACGGATGGCTTATCAATTAAAAACAGTACCTCGCACTCGAAATCGAGCGCTTCTGCCATGTAGGTGTATTCGATAGTAAAGAGCTCACCCAACTCGCCTTGCTCTTCACAATAAGGTGTTAAGGTATCCACAATGCCTGGCTGACGAAGTGAGAATTGCTTGTCGAGTTGATCGCCCAACGATGTGAGAAATGACGAAACCAGTAGGTTAGAAATATTCAAGATGATTTCATTATGAGGCGTAAACTCAAGGAGATAACCTAATTTTTCCCCAATCTGATTGATATCCCTACCACGTAAACACACCAGTGCCTCTCCGTGAATACCACCACCGACAAACCTCTGCGCTACCGCAACGGAACTGTCACGCCCAACCACATCAACCAGTGTCATATGAAGCTCGCCGTAGGACAAAGGTCCAACATGAGGAACAGGAAGTTGGATGAACTCATGTAAATGGTCGGCCATAATCGCAGCCCCTTTACCAAGGGCAATGTTCGCAATTTCACGGAATTTGGCTAGTAAGGAAAGCTCTTCGCAACCCTGGCTTTTAGAATCAACCGAATGACTAGGTTTGAACGCATAATGCAGCCCTAATTGTTCGTATAGTGGGAGCACCTGCTCTTCTGTCAGAGGCTTAGCGATAAAAGCTTGAGCACCAAGATCGAGACAGCGCTGTTTTGCCTCTTGTTGAACATCTCCAGAAATAATGACGATTTTGGTCGCGTACTGACTAACAGGTAATGATTCGAGGACCTCAAAACCATCCATTATGGGCATCGTTAAATCGAGAAACAAAATATCGATATTTTGCCCAGCAAGAATATTAAGCGCCTCATAACCATCTTGCGCTTCAATAAGATGCAATGATGTATCTTGTACGATAGAACGCGCAATAAGCTTTCTTGCAACAGCTGAGTCATCACATATCAGTATTTTCATGCCACCAATGGAACTAACGTCAAAAAAATCATAATACCTGTTGTAAACGTTCATCTCCATATGCTAAGCCAACAAATCAGAGGCTTATAAGCGATTTGATTCACATTTATACAAATTGACTACACTAAGAGGAAGGTTTCTTTACTAAGTATGCTCAACATAACGCCAACTCCCTACTATTTATCCTAAACTATTGGTGGTCAAATAGATTCGCGAGGTTTTGTATGTGGCAAGCAATATCGCAACAGCTTTCTGATACTTTATTGTTCGATTACCAGATCACGGAAAAAGTAAGGCTGTCTGGTGGGGATATCAGTGAAAGCTACATGATCAATGATGGTGAGCAACGTTATTTTGTGAAAATTAACGATCGCGAGTTTTTGTCTAAGTTTGAGGTAGAAGCTGAAAGCCTGCATCTTTTGCGTGAAACATCCACCCTATTTGTACCTGAGGTGGTATTGGTTGGTAAAACCAAAAATGCCTCATTCCTAATTCTTAACTACCTTCCAACGAAACCATTAGAAGATGGTCCCAACAGCTTTAAATTTGGGCAACAATTAGCTCACCTACACCAGTGGGGCGAGCAAAAAGAGTTTGGTTTTGATACCGACAACTATCTCGGTTCGACTCTACAGCCCAACAAATGGCACAAGAAATGGTGTGTATTCTTTGCTGAGCAACGCATAGGTTGGCAATTACAGCTCCTTAAAGAAAAAGGCGTCACCTTGGTTGATATCGATGACTTTATCGATGTCGTAAAACAGCGGCTAGCAAACCATGCTCCGGAACCTTCTTTGTTGCATGGCGATTTATGGAATGGAAATGCGGCACTCACTGCATTCGGTCCTATCTGTTACGATCCTGCGTGCTATTGGGGGGACAGGGAGTGTGATATTGCGATGACAGAGCTTTTTGGTGGATTTCAACCAGAATTTTATCAAGGCTACGAATCGGTTATGCCACTTTCTTCAAGCTATGAGGAACGTAAAGATATCTATAACCTTTACCATGTTCTCAACCATTGTAATTTGTTTGGCGGCCATTACTTGGAACAGGCTCAACTGGTTATTAATAAAATCATTTCTTATTAATTTGGAAGCCACTGCATATTTCAAGATGTAAAATCTCGAGGCACATCACTACAGAAAATCACCCTAAGCTCAAGGTTGAGTTTGGGGTCAAGTTTTGTACTTATTTCGACTCAATTAGCAACAACTCGACCTAATATCAAAGGAGACTTAACTTTGGATTGTGCCTATTTTCCTTGTAGGCAAAGTAAGTAAAGGGCTGTGCTTCCTTGATGAATAGTGTGTTTAAAAGCCCTGCGAGATTAGGAGTTGTTGTATGAAAAATTATACCGAAAGGTATGTAAAGTGCCCGCATTGCGGACACTCTATCGGCATTACATTGGATGCAAGTAATGGTGACCAAGAGTTTTATGATGATTGCCCAGCTTGTTGCCACGCTATCCACCTAAATATGCGAGTGGATGAGTTACAAGATAAGGTCGAACTATTTATCGATGACAATTACGAATAGCAGCTCGAGCATGTGAACATCAGAAATATAAAAACGCTTAAATGAAAAAGGAGCACTAGGCTCCTTTTTCTCATTCTAAAGCTGTTTTGCTGCAAGAACGCGCTCAACAGTATCAACAATTGCTTGAGTCTGAGGATCAAACTCAATATTAACACGCTCCCCTGCTTGTCTCACTCCGAAAAGCGTTCGCTGCAAGGTTTCTGGAATTAGGTGTACCGAAAAACGACACGCTTCAACTTCACCAATAGTTAGCGAGCAGCCATCTAAACCAATGTAACCTTTCGCTAATACATATTTCATTGATTCTTGCGGCAGTTGAAACCAAATCGTGCGGTTATTGGGCGTATCGATGATATCGACAATATCTGCCGTCAAACTAATATGACCAGACATGCTATGCCCGCCTATTTCGTCACCAAACTTAGCCGCGCGCTCAATGTTTACGCTATCCCCTTCCACCAGCCGACCTAAATTAGTAAGAGCCAATGTCGCTTGCATTAAATCAAAACTGATAAGGTTGCCTTCGATCTTAGTCACAGTTAGACAACATCCGTTGTGTGCAACGGATGCACCAATTTCTAACCCTTTACAAAGTTCATCGCTTAACTCGACAACGTGCGTTTGAAAGCGTTCTTTTTTATCAATTTTAACGACCTTCGCCGTACCCTGAACTATTCCTGTAAACATTTCTTTTTACCTATTGATTTCATACCAACTGTAGTTGAAGACTAAGCCTTAAACACTGCGCTACGGGCCGGAAATAAAGACCGCAGACGATAAAGCAACGGCTTAATGAACACTGGTTTGTTCTCATGCATGC
This sequence comes from Vibrio sp. 2304, assembly GCF_033339475.1. Classification (NCBI taxonomy): domain Bacteria; kingdom Pseudomonadati; phylum Pseudomonadota; class Gammaproteobacteria; order Vibrionales; family Vibrionaceae; genus Vibrio; species Vibrio sp. 2304. The sequence goes on from NZ_JAWOUQ010000002.1 coordinate 137,494, forward strand.
TTCAACATTACCATGATTCGCTGCTGTTCTCAGTAAAAGCGTATCCTTAGCGTGGAGAGCGTCCAGTCAGTGTTATCGACTATTCGCTACCTAGCTATGGAATATAAACATACAATTGTTTATCATTTGCGCGGAGTTTCTCCGAGGCATTTTTTCACCTTATCGTGACTAAAATCAACCATCAGATCCGTTCACCACATCTTTTGCCCTCGAGTACTCTCATTCTTTCAACTTATTGTTCCGCTCTGGAGTATTTTTCGTGCATCGCTATAAAGAAGAAGCATCAAGTCTTATCAAATTGGCGACCCCGGTATTGATCGCATCTGTCGCTCAAACTGGTATGGGGTTTGTTGATACCGTAATGGCTGGCGGCGTTAGCGCCACCGACATGGCTGCGGTTTCTGTCGCTTCAAGTATTTGGCTACCATCCATTTTGTTTGGGGTGGGTTTATTAATGGCATTGGTCCCTGTTGTCGCACAGTTAAATGGCTCTGGTCGTCGAGTGAAAATCCCGTTTGAAATTCAGCAAGGCGTCGTTTTGGCATTGCTGATCAGTGTGCCGATAATTGCAGTCCTGCTTCAAACCCAGTTTATTCTCGGGCTGATGGATGTTGAAGCACTGATGGCTGAAAAAACGGTGGGATACATTCATGCCGTTATATTAGCAGTACCCGCTTTTTTACTTTTCCAAACGCTTAGAAGCTTTACGGATGGTATGTCATTGACGAAACCGGCAATGGTTATTGGCTTTATCGGTTTGCTGCTCAACATTCCTCTAAACTGGATTTTCGTGTACGGCAAGTTTGGTGCACCTGAATTAGGCGGTGTTGGCTGTGGTGTAGCAACCACGATTGTTTACTGGGTCATGTTTGCCATGCTATTGCTGTATGTGATGACATCAGAGCGATTGAAAAGCATCAACCTATTTGGAGAATGGCATCGCCCACAATGGAAAGCGCAAGTTCGTCTATTCAAGCTCGGCTTTCCTGTTGCAGCAGCGCTGTTTTTTGAAGTGACACTGTTTGCTGTTGTTGCACTGCTCGTTTCACCACTGGGTCCTATCATTGTGGCAGCGCATCAAGTCGCGATTAACTTCTCCTCGTTGGTATTTATGCTACCAATGAGTATTGGTGCAGCAGTAAGCATTCGTGTCGGCCATCGACTTGGTGAAGAAAACGTCGATGGCGCGCGCGTAGCGTCACGAGTCGGCATTATGGTTGGTCTAGCTTTGTCCGTTCTCACAGCGATTTTAACCGTCTTGTCTCGTGAGTGGATCGCCGAGCTTTACACTAGCAACCCAGAGGTAATCACTCTAGCGATGCACCTGCTCGTGTTTGCCGCTGTTTATCAATGTACGGATGCGGTTCAAGTAATCGCAGCTGGTGCATTACGCGGCTATAAAGACATGCGAGCCATCTTCAACCGTACTTTTATTGCTTATTGGATTCTTGGGCTGCCAATTGGTTACGTCCTTGGCCGTACAGACTGGATTGTCGAGCCAATGGGAGCACAAGGCTTCTGGCTTGGTTTTATCATCGGCCTATCTTCTGCGGCCTTTATGTTAGGCGTCAGAATGCGTTGGATGCATCGCCAAGAGCCAGAAGTGCAATTGAACTTTTCAGTTCAATAAAAAGTAAAAAAAGCCAGCATCCGCTGGCTTTTTTGATCGAATAATCACACGGTTGAGTATACTTATAACAAGATTGCGAAGTGGTTGATTTTGCTCTCTAGACAACGGATACGAAGTTATAAAAAAGGATATTTGTGCGGTCTATTTTATTGTTCTTAATCTTGCTTCTTAATGGTTGTGATAACTGGTTCAATCCAGAGAACGCCATGTTTGATAAGTATCATCAACGTGTAGCCAATGTATTGGACGTTCCTGCTATTCCAATAGAATTACAGTCTACGGTAACGATTCCTGCGAAACGCGTTTTGTTCGAGCCATTGCCAAGGCTATCTATTGGCCTGCTAGAGAGCTATCAATTACGACAGTGCGGACTCTTCAATTTACTTGCTGAGAAAAACTCGCAACTTGGAAAGGTGCAGGATGCCTTTCATGATTTTGATTATCAAACTGCCCTTTTAAGAGTCATGCATCGATGTTTATCCGAATTTCCACTTAGCGATGAAGAACGCGCGACATTGACAGAGCTTTACTCAACCAAGTGGCAACATTTAGACATTCATCTCGACAACTTACTACTCGTAAGTGATGCCATGCAAAAGCAACTAACAGCCTCTGATTGGCTATCTCAAAATACGACGAATGATATTGCACGCATTAACGATGTCTATCGTATTTTCAGCGAAATGTATGATTTACCCCACCGCGCGGTCTCACGTCTACCCGATGTGGAAGTTACTCAATATCAAGAAGAGTTAGAGAAATCTCGTTTACTCGGACGACTTTACTATTCAATGGTAAATACATCCCTTTGGTTAAAAGCGACAACTCAGCTACTTGAGCAGAACCAGAGCAATGTATTGTGCGGGCCGAACAGAGACACCACCCAGTTCCGCTACTTAAGAAATGTCTTTCAATCCATTTACGTTGAAGAAGTGCAACCTTATTTGGCTTATTTAGACAGCACCTATCAACAACTTAATGATGGTGCCACTTTGGTGGAGAACCGTATGCAACTCCATGGTCACCAGTATGGCATCATTGAGGCACATAGGACATTTAGGCAAGAAACCCTAAACCACGTTCAGTTTTGGCAGGGTCTCTTCAAACGATGTGGCGTAACCGTTGGCAACTAGTAAGTGCAGAGCGTTCTATTCCTTCAACCTTTCACGCAAGAATCGAGCAAAACGTGGTTTACCAGTATGTGTAAAACCGTTATATCTAAATGTAATGGTTGAACCAATTTTCGGAGGCTGGCGACGCACTTCATCGGTAAATCCGCTACCGATGTAAAACTCAATGCCATTTGGTAAGCGAACTAACATTGCTCCCATCATACCTAATAAGCGCCCTGTTCCTGGCTTATAACCCACAACTAACGCTTCATCATCTGCGTATCGTTTAAGTTTAAGCAAATCACTACCGCGTCCAGCCTGATAGCGGCTTGATACCTTCCGCAACATCACCCCTTCACCGTCGGATATTGAAATTTTATCCAACTGTGTAAACAGATGAGCTTCATTTTGAATGGCTCGGTGCTCGACATATTTGATATGAGGCTGGTCGACTTCAAGCACTAAATCTTTGATGTTGTAATAACGCTTCCGATAATCACCAGCGGAATATGGCATATCAAAGATCATAAAGTCGATGTGTCGCCAAGCAGACTCTACAGGAGTTTTATCTAATACCGTTTGCTGAACAAGATGGAAGTTACCTCTCCCAGCCCAAAGTTCACCGTCCAACGGATAATCAGGCAAAGGTCCTGTAAACCAATCTGGGGCGTAGATTCGATTACCATTTCTCGTCACGAGATGTTGCCCAGTCCAATAAGCGCGAACACCATCAAGTTTTTCGCTATACCAATATTCAGACACATCAATGCCATCCTGATAGCTTTGTGCAAGAGAAACTGGTGGTGCGAAAGACGTATCCGCTTGAGGCTGTGAAGACGCTGCCATAACAGCCAGCGCAATTAATGTCATTTTTAATGGCATAAGAAGACCTTGTACAAAAAATCGCCTTTATTGAAACGTAAGTCCTCTCGATGACCTATTTATTACTAGTTATTCTTCGACTCATAACAATCAACATTAGTAATAATTTGCAAAGATAATCATAAACTTTAGACAGGTTTTGCATTTAGTCGTTACACATTATTCTCGTATGGCGGATGGTTCGTCAATCGAGTTGGAATCTAATCATGACGTGCCTCCCCCGGTCTAACGACTTCTTTCGGCTCAAAACCTCTTATAAGCAAACCATTTCTCTGTGCGTTTTTGATTCTCAATTTGAGAATCAGTCCTTTCTCAAATTGAACAATATAATTAACAATATTTAACTGTTTGATTTTTCATTAATTTCAAATTGGCACGTTACCTGCTCTATATCCAATTAGAAAAACAAACGGAGACAGAGTCATGGAATTACGCAAACTAGAAATCAATCAAGACAAGTTAGCCATTGAGTTTTTTGGTGACTTAGACGCAAGTGGCTGTCGACAAGCACAACATCACATTGATGAAGTAATTCACAACAATCATCACAAAGAAGTCGAAATTAACCTACAGCACGTCCAATTTCTTGATTCTTCAGGGATTGGTGCCATTGTTTACTTATATAAGCGTCTAGTTGAACGTGAAAGAAGCATGAGTATTGAAAACGTATCAGGCCAACCTTTAGAAATCATGAGCTTGCTTCGTATCAACCATGCCATTCCCGTTAACTCAAAAGGACACTAAAAATACCGGTTTAAACGGAGGTTGGCATGGTAAATCTTTTACGACGATATGCAGTAAGCGGTCTTGTTGTCGGCATGTTTGGTTGTTCGTCGTTTGACTACCCAGAACACGGGAAAGGTGGCTTGGCGGAAAGCTATCAAGATATCTCGATCGAGAATTATCAGTTTTCCCCAGTAATGCCTGACGAGCCTTTAGGTCCAGAACATGGGTTAAGGTTTGATTGGCAATTGACCAAGTTACATCTAGACGCACTAATCCAAGAGGGCGCGCGCTGGTGTTTTCCTGCGGCAGTTGTTCAGGCCCTTGAAAAACAAAATAGAATTGCGCGCGAGTTAGAAGGTGGGCTTTTACTCGACGCTGCCAACGACCTTGTGATTCAGCGTCGACGCTTAAACCAGCTCGAACAACAACTCGACTACGTACTGAGCCAAACAACTTGCACACCGCCCGATGATATTGAAGCACTACGTAGCGACCTAAACATAGTCTCGGATATCTATGCACTACTTAATATCGACAACCAGTTTGCTGTCGATTCAGCAGAAATCAACCCGAAGTACATGGGACATTTGGCAGAAGCAGCCTACATTTTACGTGACCACCCCAACCTATCTCTTGTAGTAACGGGGCATGCGGATGCAACTGGAACACCCGATTACAACCAGAAACTTGCTCAAGCGCGTGCGGAACAAGTAAAGCGTTACCTAACCGTATTTGGTATCACTTCAGAGAGAGTCACTACCAAATCTGTCGGAGATAACCTGCCACTCTATGAAGGTGAAACATCCGCCGTGCGTTTAACTAATCGTCGAGTAAGCATCGAGGTTATTAGCCCTAATTCAGATAGCGATACCTCAATAAACCGCAACTCAACGGCAGGAGGCGCGCTATGAACACGATGAAACCATTTATCCTCTTAATGTTGTTGTGTCTGGTTGCGTGGGTACCTTCTTCCATAGCGGATGAGAGCAATACTGTTAAGGTCGGTGATTTAATACAGATTAACTTACCCGGAGAGGCGTCGTTAAACCAAGGGTTTCAGGTCGATCGTCGTGGACGAATTAATTTACCAGAAGTCGGCCCTGTATTAGTGGCCGGCTACAATGAACAACAACTCCAAGACGTGATTATCGACAGGCTAAAGACCGTTTATCGTGACGTTAACAACGCTCGAGTTTTTATTAAACAGCAACAGTTGTTAGTGTCCGTTCAAGGCTACGTGGTCAAACCCGGTGAATATACCTTACCTTCTGGGTCCAACATTCAAATGTTTGTGTACGAAGCTGGCGGCCTGCGCGCAGGGGCTCAGCTTGATAAAATGATCGTGAAACGTGGAAATAAAAACATTGAATTTGACTACAAACGCTTCCTTGATACGGGGGACAATAGCCAACTGCCAAAACTAGAATCACTGGATGTCTTATTTGTCCCCGCTTCCCCACTCGTAGGGAATATTGAGCAAGAGTTTGATGCAGCAAAACTCGCGAATTCAGGTGACAGCGCAGATTCCGCTCGTGCAATCAAAGTCTTTGGTGAAGTCAACGCACCTGGCTCGTTCTCATACAAGCCAAACACCACGCTAGTTGATGTCGTAATGCGAGCTGGCGGCGTGACACGATATGCCAGTGTTGAGCAAATTCGCGTGATAACAAACAATAACCCAACCATGTTTAACCTGAAAAAGTACCTTGATACTGGAGACCAAAGCCTACTGCCGGAGATCCTGCCAGGTGCCACCATCTTTGTCCCAAAACAGGAAGAAGAAATCAAAGCAGGTGCAAATGTGGTTTACGTGATGGGTGAAGTCGCCCATCCTGGGGCATACGAAGGCAAGCAAGGCGCTAGCTTCATGGATATCCTCGCCAACGCTGGCGGGCCCACTCGCTACGCAGAATCTCGCCAAATTCGCGTTATAAAAGCCGATGGCAAAGTCATCAAATTCGATCTTACCGCGCATACAGAAGGACTATCTTCAGCCAGACCACCAAATGTTGGACCAGGAGACGCGATTTTCGTGCCGGAGAAAACCGATTTCAATGAGAAGTCTTGGTTAAAAGTAGCACCTAGTCGAGCGGTCGCAGTGATGGGAGAAGTTGTTCGCCCTGGACGCATCGAGTGGTCAGACGAAATGGATTTGATTGATCTGCTTGCACACGTTGGTGGCCCAACTCGACGAGCTGATACCACCAAAATTGAAGTCGCCAATAACGGTCAAATGACACAATTTGACTTAGACCAATACATTCTGGATGGCTCGCCAACATCAAGCCTACCTCGAGTTTCCGCTGGTACAGTCGTAAGGGTACATGCATTGCCTGACGACCCATCCGATAATAAATCGCAATGGGTAAGCCAAAGCTCTGACGCATCAATATACGTTTTCGGGCAAATCAATGCACCTGGGCGCTATCGTTTCACCGAAGATATGCATTTTCTGGATATTTTGTCTGCCGCCGACGGACCGACAATGGATGCAGATATTCACAACATCCGTGTCACACACCGAGGCCTAGGTTATGCCAAAGTGAGTAAATTGAATTTATCGATGTACTTTGAAACAGGCGATGAGTCAATTCTGCCCCACGTTCGTCCTGGTGATACCATTTACATTCCAGAAAAAAACAAAAACTGGTTAGACCGTTCAAAAGAGTCCACGGTACGCGTATTAGGTGAAGTAAGAGACCCAGGGCGATACGTATTCAATGACAACATGACTGTGCTTGATCTGTTAGCGGAAGCAGGAGGACCAACTGACAATGCCTACCTTGAAAAGATCAGTGTGGTCAATATGTCTTGCTGCCAGGGCCAAGCCCGAACATTTGATTTGGTGAACTTTAGTAAAACAGCCAACATTTATGAGCTGCCAGTCATTCGCGCAGGCGACACGATTTACATTCCCCATAAAGACGAAAGCTTTGTTGAAAAAGCGAGGGCCGGATTAAGAGATATTTTACAAATCACCACAACCATCGTGTTAATAGGAGCGTTGTAATGACTATTCCTGCAACTCACGCTGAGATTGAGCAAATTTATCTTCAGAGTGAACAGAAAGGCCACAAAACGATTTGTGTTGTGGGTTGTAAATCTGAAGATGGTGTCACTTCCGTGGCGTCATCTCTTGCAGAGCGCTTGGTTTTAGCAGGCCACAATACTTTGTATGTAGACCTTAACTTATTCAAACCCGCTTATCACACTGTTCACGAATTTGATGATGACGAGAAGGTTGGCCATTTGATCACACGAGAGAATACACATCAAACTTTAGTCGGCCTCCCAGCTCCATCTCTCGCCAGCACTCAGTTAGCGTACCGAGACCCAACAATGCTGAAACGAAACATTGCACAATGGTTAACGCAGTACGAGCGCGTCGTGATAGATACATCACCACTTCTCAGTGTCAACCGAAGCAATATTGCGCCTCAAGTGATTGCTGGCGTATGTGATGCTACTTTGTTAGTAGCGCATTATGGTTCTACGACTGCAACCCAGCTCGAGCAAGCCAAAAAGATACTCGATGCTAGCGATGCGAACTTGATTGGTTCTGTATTGAACATGAAGCACACACCAAGCCTGAAAGATGAGTTAATCCGCCAAGTTTCCAAGCTGCGTTTCTTACCAAAAAAGTGGAAAGAAAAACTGTCTCAGCAAATTAAAAAAAGCGAACTGTTTATGTTATAGGGAGCGCTATTATGACGATAAATAATACATTGACTATCGAGCAAGAATTAGTGGATGAGCATATTCTTCAGCAAATGATCAAAGATACGTGCGCCGAAATCATCCCTACCTTGATTGATCACTATGTCGAAGAGTCACGCGATCGCATGGAGAAAATAGAGCAAGCATTAAGCACAAAAGACCTTCAAACATTAGAGTTCGAGGTTCACACACTGGGCAGTTCTGCTCTCGCTTTAGGCAATCGAACGCTTTCAAGACAAGCAAGAATGATTGAGAAGTACTGTGTCGAAGGAAAAATACCAAAAGCATTGGAGCTTTGTGAAACACTTCCGCAACTCGCCAATGAATCGTTTGATGCGTTAGAAAAGCGAAAAGCTCAAGGGTTTGAGTAGTATCAGTGTCTTACTCCCTAGCGAAGCATCGCGTTTGATAAAGCGCGATGCCGACATCATCTCAGAAATTTAGGCTCCAAATTCAATCACCCTCGCCAAGCCACACACCTTTAAATTATTTGGGCATAACTTAATCAATTAAAAAGTATGGATTTTTCGCAAATTTCCTACCTTGTGCTAATACTTAAATAACGCTTTTCTCAAATTGAGAATTTTCAGCACTAGAGAGCTATAAACCACTCATAATGCCAAATAGTAGTGCTGACAAAAATCATAAAAAATGAAACAAACTACGTTGGGATGGGACTATGAGACCAAGGGTGTTACTGGTAGAGGACTCTACTTCACTAGCCATACTTTATAAGCAGTATGTGAAAGACGAACCTTATGACATTTTTCATGTCGAGACAGGTCGCGAAGCGATTCAATTTATTGAAAGAAGCAAACCTCAGCTCATCATTCTCGATTTGAAACTGCCCGACATGTCTGGCGAAGACGTGTTGGATTGGATCAACCAGAATGACATTCCTACGTCCGTTATTATTGCTACGGCACACGGCAGCGTCGACTTAGCCGTTAATCTAATTCAAAAAGGTGCGGAAGATTTCTTAGAAAAGCCCATAAACGCTGATCGCCTAAAAACATCAGTCGCATTGCACCTCAAACGCGCCAAATTGGAAGATTTGGTGGAAAATATTCAGTCCAAGTTTGATCGCCACAACTATCACGGATTCATCGGTTCAAGCCTCCCGATGCAGGCGGTATACAAGACCATTGATGCTGTTGCGCCAACTTCTGCCAGTGTGTTTATTGTGGGAGAAAGCGGCACAGGTAAAGAAGTTTGTGCTGAAGCCGTCCACCGCCAGAGCGACCGTAAAGACAAGCCTTTTATTGCAATTAACTGTGGGGCTATTCCACGAGATTTGATGGAAAGTGAGATTTTTGGTCACGTTAAAGGGGCCTTTACTGGAGCAACAACAGATCGAAAAGGTGCGGCGACGCTGGCACATGGTGGTACGCTTTTTCTTGATGAGCTGTGTGAAATGGAACTTGAGATGCAAAAGAAGTTGCTCCGTTTTCTACAAACGGGCACTTACACCCCTCTTGGTGGCACTCGAGAAATGAAAGTAGATGTGAGAATCATTTGTGCCACTAACCGAGATCCATTAACAGAAGTAGAAGAAGGTCGTTTTCGTGAAGACTTATACTACCGTGTGCACGTTATACCTATCGATATGCCCCCATTACGTGAACGAGGAAGTGACATCGTCACGCTTGCCAAGCACTTCTTGACCACTTACGCCAAACAGGACAAAAAGAAATTCTCAACAATCGACAGTGAAGCTCAACATATCATCAAGCATTACGAATGGCCGGGTAATGTAAGGCAACTACAAAACATCATACGTAACATTGTGGTGCTTAATAACGACGAAAAAGTCACGGTGAGCCACCTACCCGCTCAACTTACTAAAAAGTCTAAAGTGACGAAAACAACGACGCCTGCGCATGTTGCTCAAGAGTCAACAAACATTGCACCAATCACACCACCACCTGTTTATACTGAGGAACTTTCACCTTCTGCGGTCGAACCGTCGATTACCGCAGCGGAGCTGCCTGGTACACCGTCCTCTGCTGCTACCTCACCGTACTTTAACGCTGATGGAACCATTCGTCCTATGTGGCAAGTAGAGCGTGAAGCAATTCAAAACGCAATCGCGTACTGTGATGGCAACGTCCTCAACGCCGCTGTCATGCTGGAGTTAAGCCCATCTACGGTTTACCGAAAAAAACAAGCGTGGGAAGCGGATGAAATTAATCTCGAACAATCTTGATAAACCTGCCATTGGTGAAATTTGGATCTTGCTTGATAGCCGTCTATTCGGCGGCATTGAAAGTCACGTTATCGAGCTAGCTCGGGGATTAATCGCCTTTGGAAACAAAGCTCGAGTTGTGCTAACCACTGAGTATTCGCCAGCCGCTCAGATTGTACAGAAGGCAAAAGAAGCCGCGATCCCTGTGAGTTACTTAAACTATTTGTCTGGCGAGCCCAATAAAGCTTTAAAAATTAAGCACCTAACAAGCGCCGTCGCCAATCACCAACCCTCAGTGGTTCACTCCCATGGTTATAAAGCGTCGATTTTGTCGCGCTGCGCCAAACTGCTCACCCGAACGTTTCCTCGTTTGATTTCAACTTATCATGCTGGTGAATCGTCCTCAGGGAAGCTATGGCTATACGATTGGCTTGATAGAAGCTCAGGCAGCCTATCTGACCATTGCTTTGCTGTCAGTCCAAGTATTCAGCGCAAAGTTTTTTGTTCTTCAGAACTGCTGAATAACTTTGTTTCGATTCCCAACAGTCAACTCAACTATCAGGAAATCGCTTTTGTCGGCCGATTGAGTCAGGAAAAAGGCGCCGATCAATTTATTGAGGTAGCGAGGGTCTGTCCAACATTACAGTTTAGTGTGTACGGTGATGGCCCAGAAAAAGAGTCGCTTAATCAAACTGCCCCTTCAAATGTGACTTTCTTCGGCCATCAAACCGATATGGAAGGTGTTTGGGAAAATATCAGCGTACTTATTATCTCTTCTCGTTATGAGGGTCTTCCAATGGCGGCGCTTGAAGCCATGTCGAGAGGCATTGCCGTGATGAGCTTACGTGTAGGTCGTCTTCCAGATATTATCCAAACGGGTAAAAATGGTTTTATCGTCGAAGACATTCCCTCTCTTGCTAAATGTCTTCATGACTGGATGTCGATTGGTGAAGCGCAACAATCACTCATTCGCCAGAATGCTCGACAAACCATCATTGATGATTTCTCAGCGCAAAGTGTGATTCCCGTATTGCTACAAAAATATCAAATTGAAACGGATCACTAATCCATATTGGTTCTCAATATGAGAATGATGAGTTCCAAACATAAATATCATATAAGATTCAATCATATAAACTAATGGCATATTTTGGCATCTCTATTGCAGCTCAGCAGTTAACGCAGATTAATGATGAGACAGAGGTGACTTATGACTACGCCAAAACGCATTCTATATGTTCATTATGGTGATAATTGGATTCGCGGCAGTGAAGTGGTGCTTCTGGATCTCATTTCAGGAATCGACCGCAATAAGTTTGAGCCATTCGTATGGTCAAACTGCCAACCATTAATCGATAAGTGCCATTCGCTCGGAATTGAAGCGGAACATTCATCCTTCAATTTGGTTGGTGGTTGGAGCGCTCCACGCTGGGATATTAGCGGGTGGAATATCCTTATCAAACAAGGCTCAGCATTGATCGAAAAGCACAACATCGACTTGGTACACGTCAATAGCGGCGGCCCTTGTCAATGGATGTGTTTGGCTGCTCGCATGAATCATATACCACTTGTCACGCAACTTCATTGCCATTATACATTGCGCGATCGCTTCTCTCTCGGACTTCACCTCTCTCCAAAATTGATTTGCGTTAGCAAAGATGTTGGACGCGAAATTCTTCAGGACGGCTACCCACAAAACCAACTTCATGTCGTACACAACGGCGTGTCACTTCAAGGCGTGGATACACCCATCGACATTAAAGATCGCCTCGGAATCCCATCACAGGCCTTTACCTTTCTGTCGGTGGGTTCGCTGATTAAGCGCAAAGGGTTCGACCGCCTTATTCGCGCAATGCGCATGCACAACTACCACCACAACAACCCTCACCTTGTTATTGTTGGTGACGGCGAAGAAAGAGAAGCATTGCAACAGCTTGCCGCGGATCTTGGTATCCAAGAGCGAGTGCACTTTGTCGGGGAGCAACACAATGCCGGAGAGTGGATGTGTGGTAATGCAGACGCTTTTATTAGCGGCGCCTATGAAGAGGCCTTTGGTCTCGTGCTCGGGGAAGCGGCTTTAGCTCAACTGCCTATCGTGGCTCCTAAAACGGGAGGCATTCCTGAGTTGTTCGAGCATAATCACTCTGCATTGCTGTACCAGAACAGTGGAATGGCGAACCTGTTAAACGCGATTCAACAAGTCATGCAAGACGCGGCATTAAGAAACAAGCTGGCGGAAAACGCTTACCTACATGCTAGCCAGCACTTAACGACGACTGCATCTATAAACGCTATTGAACGTATTTACGAAGGTGAACTTAATAACAACGCCATTACACCAATGCCAATGACTCACTGCATGAAGCCTCTTTCACGCTGGTTGAGCATCAATTGAGGAGCCCGGTCATGAAACGTGTATTGATGTTCGACGCCATCCCAATGCAAGGTGGATCCAAAATCGCGAATGCAGAGCTCCTTAAGCAGTGCGATAAGCTGAACGTGATTGGTTATCTACTCACTACAAATCCAGAGCATTGGGCGTCACTGCTTAGTGATACACCGCGTGTGCAAGTTATAAAAATAAAACCATCACCATTTAACTCGACTCATGGCCTGACCTACTGGTTGATGAACGCTTACTACTTTCTCCAACTTCTCTACGCGTGCATGAAGCTGCCAAAAATAGATAGCTTTTTGGGCCTATCTTGCCCAAGTAATGATATGCCTTTGTACTTACTACGATTGATTAGCAAAAAGCCTGTGGTACAGATGGTTCATGGCCCTATCGGACGATCGAGATCTGCTGGCTACTGCTTAGTAAAAGCATCGGCAATTTACTACTTGGCAAACACCCGCGAATCAATGGTAGAAGCATTACAGGCCTACCTCAAAACAGAGAAGCCAGCCACAGAACGCTATTGGTGCGGTTTGAATACATCTACGTTTGTTAATGGATTATCGAAAGATCGCTGGCCAAAACAAGCGAATCCGATTTCAAGCCGCGTTTTCTGGGCAGCTAGCTTACTAAAATGGAAGAACATCGATCTTTTGCTTGATGCTTTAACACTTGATGAGTCGAAAAAGATCAAATCCACCGTGTGTTACATCAAACCTAACGTGGCAGGTGTGGAATATTCAACACCGGACTTCAACACACAAGGTGTTGAATGGCATGAGTGCCCAAACAACTTAGATGAATTGCGTTCACAGTGTGGTGTGTTTGTTTCCACCAGTCTCAACGAACCTTTTGGGTTATCTATTTTGGAAGCGCTCGCTGCAGGTATGTGTGTCGTCATTCCACATGATGATAGTTATTGGGACCGCGTGTTAACTCACGGCCGAAATTGTATTAAATACACGCCTAACAATGTGGCTTCGTTACACAACGCAATTCGCCTTTTGAATGAATCGCCGTGGATGAAAGTAACGATGGGTATCGAAGCACTCAATGTTTCTCAACTATACACAGCCGAACGTTGTTATTTGCCAATCGCCCAGCACCTTGCTGCCGAAATTGCTACCAACAATGATTGCACACTCAAGACACCGCGAGACATCAAAGGATATGATCATGTCTAAAGCAATGACCAACATGACGCTATTTGCTATCGCCTTAGTGATCAATAAAAGCATCAGCCTAATCATGCTGCCTGTATTGCCCCACTTTCTCTCACCAGAACAAATGGGCAAGCTTGAGCTTCTAACAACTTTTGGTGTTGTTACGACCTTGTTTGTCAGTTTCGCTTTGCATGAAGCGCTTTATCGATTCGTCGGCGTTGAAAAGGATAAAAATACGCGCACAAGCCTACTAAACCAGCTGTACTCACTTGCTTTACTCATCGCTGGCGTCGTCGCTCTTAGCTTGCTCACTATCATTTTAATCGCCCCCATTCCCGCGCCTTTTACGCGAGTCGAATTTGCTATTGTTATGTTTGCCATCGTTCTAGAAGGCAGTATTGCAATCGGCACTGCCTGGTTAAGAACACAAGACGACAAAGCAAGAACACTGCTTAACGTCATGGTCACTACCACCATTTTTCAGGTCATTTTTATCGTCGCGGCGCTGTCTGTTCATCCCCATGTTATTTCTGTTTTGTGGGGGGGCTTGTTGGCTGCTATTACTCAATTTGTTTGGCTGCACATAGTTAACCGTTACAATGTCACCCTTCCTAAGCTGACATTGGCAAAACAATACCTAAACTACTGCCTACCAATGATGATGGCCGGTTTAGTAGCATTTTGTCTCAATGGCGCTGAACGCTGGTTCATTGGTGCCAACACTTCTCTTGCGACGTTAGGGATTTACGCGATAGCGGTAAAATTTGCAGTGGGCATGTGTATTTTAGTGCAGCCGTTTGGCATGTGGTGGATGCCACGTCGATTTAACTACTTAGAAGGGCGCAAGAACACTGAAGCAGTGCGCATCACACACTTAGGTATGATTTACATTACAGGTTTGAGTGTAGTGGTCGGCACATTAGCGATGGTGATGATCACCTACTTACTGCCAGAAACCTATCATGAGGCGGTACTATTCAGCTTATTCTTGCTACCTATCGCCATGTTAAAAGAATGGAGTGAGTTGATTAACATCTCCATTTTGTACAAGCGTCGTACTCGCTGGCTACTTGGTATAAATTTCGTCTCTGCGTGCGTTGCGATTGCTTTGCTGTTTGGCTTATCTTCTCTGGGCATTTATGGGGTATTCATTGCGCTTTATTACGCACAACTGTGTAAGTTGGGCCTGACTTATGTAGTAGGCCAACAATGTATGACGTTGCCTTTTCACCTCAGTCTGATGGTTTTATTACAGATTATATCCGGTGTGGCACTGTTCCTGCTTCACTCTTCACAATCAATAGGCATCGCCATCGCAATTTGCATTTTGACATGCAGTTTGCTGGCATGGATAGCCACTCGCTACATGAGTAAAGAGACACTCAATGCTCTCACTCGATACATAGTGAAACGGCGTGGACAGGTGAAGAGATACTCGTTATGAATGAAACCAAGGTGAGAACAAAACAGTCCATCGCAGCACTGACGATCACTGTCGGTATCGGCCTGCTTTGGGTTGTTATGCCTCATCCCATTTTGATTGTTGCGTTGTGTTTCGCACCACTCGCGTTACTGTTTGTTCTCAATCAAACGTTTTGGCTTGTCACACTGTTCGTTATTTTTTCATTCTTTCGTATTCACGAAGCCTTTCCTGTTATCTATAACTTCAAGATCCCATTACTGTTATCACTGGGGGCACTCGCCGCACTCGCCTTTCACCTTCTTATAAGCCGCCAGATTACAGCTTTTTGGCACCCTTCATTAAAGTGGCTGTGTATATTTTGGGGTCTGGTGATCATCGGAATAATATTCGCTTCCAGTCGTGATATCGCAATAACGGTGTTCAAAAATACCTATTGGAAAATCATCATTATGACGTTGGCAATCACCTGGCTTATTACTAAACCTTCACAGCTCGCACAGATGTCAAAAGCAATTATTTTCGCCGGACTATTGATTGGCTTAGTGGCATTACAAAACGCAGCGAATGGCATTGATTTAGTCGAAGGGACGCGCGTGTCGATAGGACGGTCCATAGGTTCAGTACTTGGCGATCCTAACGATTTGGCACTAGTGCTGATGTTTCCCCTTGCCTTTACCGTTAGTCAATTGATGGAGAAGCATTCCCCCAAGCATCTCAGGCTCTTTGCCCTTATCACCTGTTTGGTTTTGTTCTTTGCGATCATTGAGACGCAGAGCCGCGGGGGGTTACTAGGTTCACTGTCTGTATTTGCCTACTTTGCTTTTAAACACATCAAAAGCAAAACATTAGTCTTGGTATTAGGCGCTATCGCAGCGATCGTACTCTACGCATTCGCTGGTATTTCAGGACGAGAATCGGGGGGAGCCGCTGAGGATGGTATAGATGCCTCTGCGATGGGGCGACTTTATGCGTGGGAAGCGGCATTTAAAATGGCGCTGCATCATCCGTTGACTGGCGTAGGTCTAGATAACTTTTACTTTAATTACTATTTCTACAGCCCACACTGGGATGGTATCAACCACGCCGTCCATAGTACTTGGTTTGGCGTGTTAGCAGAAACGGGTTTTGTCGGGCTCGCGGTGTTCATTACTTTAATTGTGTCATTGATCCGCACCTCTTTGCATTCCATCTCATTGTTGACACCAAAATCAGATTACACCCTCTCTGTTGGAGCAAACGCCGTGTTAAGTGGGCTTATCGGTACCATCGTATCAGGTACGTTTCTGACTCAAGGTTTCACTTGGCCAATTTACATTCTAGCGGCATTAACAGTTGTCGTTAGCCGAATTGTTCAAAGTGACTGTCAAAATGAGAAATCCTAGTTTCAAACATAAACAAAACCCATAAATCACTGTTTTAAAATGGCTAATTCCTTGGCACGCATTGTGATTACTCACTTAATTAGTAATCAAATAACCAAGACTCAAGGAGAGCCACATGACGGACATCGTAGTATTTGGAGAAGATTTTGGTGGGTTACCCTCTTCCACTCAGCATATTGTCAAGCGACTAGCAGCGAACCATCGAATCCTTTGGGTGAACTCCATTGGCCTTCGTCAACCTAAGCTGGATTCTAAAGACATACAGCGTGCGTTAAACAAACTCACTCGTGTATTTCATAACGTAGGCTCACACAAGCCAACATTGGACTCTGAAACAAACCCAAACATTCACATCATCAACTTGCTCACCATTCCTGCCCCTAATTCTGCATTAGCAAGAAAAGTGGCCGCTAAGATGATGAAACACCAACTCAACAAACAATTACAAGCTCTTGGTTTTGATAAGCCTGTATTTTGGACGTCGCTCCCGACTGCTGCCGATGTTTGTGCAGAAATGAACCCACGTGGACTGATTTACTATTGTGGCGATGACTTTAGCGCTTTAGCTGGTGTTGACCACGACACGGTAACAAAGCACGAACGTACTCTTGTTAATGCGGCCAACGTTATCTTTACGGCAAGCGATACGCTCTCCACCAAGTTTCCATCACATAAAACCGTCACTTTGCCTCATGGTGTCAACGTTAGTCTGTTTTCTGAGCCAGCACCGAAGGCCAAAGACTTGCCTGACAACGGCCGCAAAGTGCTGGGCTTTTATGGTAGTTTGTCTGAATGGTTAGATTACGACTTAATTGCCCAAGTCGCAGACCAAGCGCCTGACTGGGATCTCGTGTTCATCGGCCCTAACGAGTTCAGTGATAATCCACTTCCACAAAGATGCAACGTATACTACCTGGGCCCGAGAGCGCATCACACTCTGCCACGTTACTCCCAACACTGGGATGCCAGTTGGTTGCCCTTTGTTGATAACGCTCAAATCAAGGCATGTAATCCGCTTAAACTTCTTGAGTACTTGGCAACAGGAACCCCTGTTATCAGCACACCATTTCCTGCATTAATGCCCTACAAACATATGCTTCATGTGGTTCAAGATGTCGAAGACGTGCGTGCCAGTCTCGATCACCTGATCCCACCCCCGGCAAACTCAAAGCAATATGTTCAACAGCAAAGCTGGGAAGCAAGAGCCAACCAAGTTGATAAATTAGTGAGGGCGCTATGAACGATTTAAGAGAAAACCTCAGCGTACTGTTACATGGAGCTTGGAGACGTCGCTACATGATCGTTATTCCTATGCTTGTCTTGCCGGTGCTGGGTTTCATCGTAAGTAAACTGGTTCCGACGACTTATGTTGCTCATACCAGCATGCTTATTCAAGAGACAGCGAAAATGAACCCGTTCCTTCAAGACCTTGCCGTCTCAACAATGCTGAAAGACCGATTGAGCGCACTCAGTACTCTGCTAAAAAGCCGACACGTTTTGTATTCAGTCGCAAAAGAACAATCGTTGATCAATGACGAGATGAGTGCAAAAGAGCAAGAGTTCATCATAAAAGATCTCGCGTCGCGCCTGTCTGTTCAGCCACTCGGTAAAGACTTCATTCAAATTCAATTGCAAAGTGGTAAACCAGAAGGAATGGAGTCGATGCTGCTGTCTGTCAGAGAGCATTTTGTCGAACAGCTTTTGGCTCCTGAGCGTTCTTCGATTAAAGATTCGAGCCATTTTTTGACTATCCACATCAACAAACGCAGGGAAGAACTAGACAAGGCAGAGCAAGCCTTTGCAGAATATAAAAATACTTACTCAGACGCGACGCCCGAAATGCAAGCTCAAAGCCTTACTCGCCTTGCTAGCCTCAAACAAACGCTAGCCGAAAAGGAGGCGGAGCTTGCTGGTGTTTCACGAAGTCTAGGCAGTTTGGATCAACAACTATCCAAAACGAACCCGGTTATCGGTAAACTGGAAGAGCAAATCATCGACATTCGTAGTGAACTTACCCTGCTTCGCGCTAAATACACAGAGGCGCATAGTTTAGTGCAAGGTAAGTTGCGAGAATTAAACCGGTTGGAGCAGGAACGCTCGGAACTCTTGAACTCTAAACAACCAGAATTAAACAGTGCTCAACTATGGGATATCGCGAGCAATACCACAGTAAACAGTCTTGGCGAAGCACAGCCTCTACTTGTCTCCCAACTACATCAATTACAAATGATGCGCGGACGTTTTGAAGCACTTACGGAAGAAACCAACAGCTTGCGAGACATGATCCAAGAATTAGAGCGAAATGCGCACCAATTTGGGAGCACAGCGACAGAAATCAACCGCTTAGCTCGTGACGTCGCAGTGAAGAG
Organism: Vibrio sp. 2304; assembly: GCF_033339475.1. Taxonomy (NCBI): domain Bacteria; kingdom Pseudomonadati; phylum Pseudomonadota; class Gammaproteobacteria; order Vibrionales; family Vibrionaceae; genus Vibrio; species Vibrio sp. 2304. Next base: position 156,478 of record NZ_JAWOUQ010000002.1, read on the forward strand.
AGAAATGTATGATGAACTCGTCGAACGCTATGAGATGGCCCAACTAACGGGTTCTTTGGGAGAGTTTGAAGAGAATAAGCGCGTAAAAATCATTGATGAACCGTTCACGCCAACGATTCCAACTAACTTACCTAGTTTTGTATTTGTCATTTTAGGATTTATTGGTGGCGCTGGTTTAGGCATTGGATTAGCGACGATACTAGAGTTAGCCGATAACTCTATCCGCTCTAAAAGAGCATTAGAAAAACACCTTGGTGTTCCTGTCATCACCACTTTACCTAACGTAGTGTACGGAAACTAACCGCCATAAGAACTCATTTACAAGCACTCGGTCGGCGAGTGCTTTTCTTTTACTACTGCCTTATACAGCCTCATAGCATGTCCACTAATATGAATCTCAAATTGAGAATAAACATAAAGCCTCACAAACATCAATGTTAACTTATTGTTTTTAAATGATTAATTTTTTGGCACGCAGTCTGCAATTCCTAAATAAACAAAGAACTCAACGAGGGTTTGAAAATGGAATTCAGACAAAAACACAATAACACTAAGCACAGCAAAAAAGTGATATTACACGTCGTGCAACACTTAGCTCCTGGTGGTTTAGAAACGCTCGTACTAGAAATGCTTCGTTTTGCGCAGCCAAACCATTCCGTTTTTGTCGTGAGCTTAGAAGGAAGCAAAGAACATGCACTACAAGGCTGGCAAAAACTATTGCCCTACCAAGGCCAACTGCACTTTCTTAATAAAAGACCTGGATTCAGCGGGAAGACCATCGCTACACTGACTTCAATGATAAAAAGAATGCGACCAGACGTGGTCCACACCCATCATATCGGCCCACTTCTGTATGGTGGTATTGCTGCACGTTTAGCGCACGTACCTGTAGTTATTCATACCGAGCACGACGCATGGCACCTCAATAACAAAAAATCAGCTCGACTACAGTCCCTTTTGCTAACGATGATTCGCCCGCAAGTGGTTGCCGATGCTAACTTTGTCGCCCATCAAATACAGACTAAGTTAAAGTATCGCAAAGTTTGTACTATCCATAACGGGATTGACTGTCAGAAGTTTAAAAGCGGTGACCAAACGGCAACAAGACACTTGTTTGAACTTCCAACCGACAAAATCGTGGTTGGCGTCGCCGGGCGTCTAGAAGCAGTTAAAGGCCATAAAGTGCTTATCGAAGCCTTCTCTCATCTTACGCCAAACACACACCTAGCCATTGCTGGAGATGGTTCTCAGAGAGCTCAATTGGAAGCACAAGTTAGAACGTTAAAACTTGAGGATCGCGTTACCTTTTTAGGCTTGGTCGATGATATGCCCAGCTTTTACCAAAGCCTCGATTTATTTTGTTTACCGTCGCTTCAAGAGGGTTTCCCCCTCTCAACACTAGAAGCTCAAGCATGTGACGTTCCTTGTGTCGCAACCGATGTTGGTGGCGTGAAAGAGACACTCTGTCCGAACAACAGCACACTGGTTGAAGCAAATCGTGTGTTTTCGTTGGCCGAAGCGTTATCACATCAACTGGAATCATCACACCATTCTCCTCGAACTTTTATTCTCAAACACTTTGATATCAGAGACATGGTGAGTCGCTACTCACGTTTGGCCAAGGAGGCTAGCTATGAATGATTTACTTTGGATTATAGGGTTTGGTTTATCCGCGTTTTTGATTGTCTATCATCACGTTGGGTACCCACTGCTCCTTAAGTGGCTTCCTTTAAAACAGCAAGACGAAACCAAAGCACCATTTGTAGAGCGAGCTTACAAAGCCTCCAAAACAGACAGCCAGCTACCCTCTATTACTGTCATCGTGCCCGCCTACAATGAAGAACAATGGATAGCAGAGAAGATCCGTAACCTTGCGAGCCTAGACTACCCGAGGGATAAATTAAGAGTAGTGATCGCATGTGATGGCTGCACAGATAACACAGCCGAGATTGCTCAAGCGACAATTCAAGAAGCAATCTGCTCTGATACTCTGTTCATTATTAATGATCACCAAGTCAATCGCGGTAAAGTTGCCCTACTCAACGAAGAAATGCGTCATGTTAGCTCGGACATTACCGCACTGAGTGACACGTCGGCATTGATTTCTTGCGATTCTCTATTGCTAGCTAGTCAGCATTATCAAAATGAGAACGTTGGAGTGGTTAACGCAACATATCAAATAATGAGCACTGATAACCAAGGTGAAGCGGCGTATTGGCAATACCAGTCTCGAGTAAAGCACCAAGAATCTTTGTTAGGTTCAACGATTGGTTCCCACGGTGCGTTTTACACTTACAGAACTCACTTATTTGAACCACTGGAAGTTAGCACCATTAATGACGACTTTATTCTCCCTATGAGAATCGTTTTGCGAGGCTATAGCGCTATTTACGAGCCAAACATGCTGGCTCTTGAACTAGAACAGAGCTCAGACAACGCAGATTTCAAGCGGCGCCTAAGAATTTCAGCGGGTAACATGCAGCAGCTCATGCAATTAAAGAAATTACTGTTACCTCGTTATCGTGGCACTGCCTTTGCATTTCTATCGGGAAAGGTTCTGCGCTTAGCAACACCCTATTTGATGATTGTTTGCTTTATTTGCTCACTACTACTGGCACATAATCCGCTGTTTCAAGTAATGCTGTCCGCACAAGTTGGTATTTATAGCATCGCGCTTATCACTTACTTGATGCCAACACTTAACACAATTAAACCTTTTAAGCTGATTAGCTACATCGTCATTGGTCATCTCGCCAACTTTATCGGCGGTATGAAGTATTTACTCGGAATGGAAAATGGACGTTGGAAACGCGTCAACCAATAAGGAAAGCATCATGAAAAACTCACGCTACGATTCAAATGTATGCCACGCGAAAAGAACGTTTGATGTACTGGTTGCAATGCTTATTTTGGTCGTCACTGCACCACTATTCCCATTTATCGCGCTAGCGATCAAAACCACATCGAAAGGCCCTGTGATTTATCGCCAATTGCGAGTAGGACGCTGCACACCAGAAAAAATGGATCTTTTTCAAATCATGAAGTTTCGCACCATGTATATTGATGCAGAGCAACGCTCTGGCGCAGTATGGGCAACTGAAAATGATCCCCGCATCACGCCAGTAGGACGCTTTTTACGCAAAACGCGTTTAGATGAACTACCTCAACTGTTTAATGTGTTGAGAGGTGAAATGTCGATGATTGGGCCGCGCCCAGAACGCCCAGCTTTCTACCAGAAATTGGAAGATGAAATCCCCTATTTTGTAGAGCGCACATATGGCGTGTTACCAGGTATCACAGGCTTAGCTCAGGTTAACCAAGGCTATGATGCATGCATTGAAGATGTAAGACGCAAAGTTGGGTTTGACCACAGTTACGCACTAAGCTTAGGTTCGTTTTACTCTTGGATTTCAATGGACCTTTCAATCATGAGCAAAACATTCGTTGTGATGATTGACGGACGAGGTCAATAACTTCCGGTTCTGGTAACGGTCACTCTTGCCACTGGCGGCGCATCTTTTCTATCGTCGCTGGTGGCACGTCATGAATGCTCTGATACGCTCCGTGACACACTTTAATTTCCACCTCGATGCGCTTCTTCATGCAGTAGTCCATGTAACGCTTCATCTCCCAATGTCGAACAAACGTATTGCTCACAATCACGACTCTCCCTTTGTTCAACCACTTTCTAGTTTGCTGAAAACACCACTCATGCGCTTGAGGTAATTGAACCGGTTCAAAGTGATAATCACCTTCATCATTTTCAAAATACATGTCAGCTTCAAAATGCTTAGCACCAAGCTCTATTGCCAGTTGTTTTGCTAAGGTTGTTTTACCTGACCCCGGAAGTCCACGAATAAGAATGAGTTTAGCCAGTGACATAATGCAGTTTAATGAGGTGGAAATAAGCCTAAACTGTAACGAAATTATTGGAAAAGAAAAGTAGAAATAAAAAATGCCGAGCACATTAGGCTCGGCATTTAAACTCAATCATGGATCGTGTTGTATTTATTTGTAAGCTGGCAGTTCTGTTCTTAACCCTTTCACCAAACTTACGCACATCAACAGCAGAACAAAAGTAAACGGCAACCCTGTTGCAACAACGCCTGATTGCAATGCTTGCAAGGCTTCTTTACCACCAACCCAAAGCATTACGGCTGCAATTGCGCCTTCAATACACGCCCAGAAAATGCGTTGCGGTACTGGTGCATCAATCTTACCACCGGCGGTAATACTATCGATAACCAGCGAGCCAGAGTCTGACGATGTAATAAAGAATACCAGAATCAGCACGATAGAAAGCATTGAAATCACTGAGCTATACGGAAGCGCATCGTAAACATGGAACAGAGTCAATGAAATATCAGTTAGGCCATTTGCACCTAGCTCACCAACTTTATTCACCACTTGGTCAAGCGCGATACCACCAAACACAGACATCCAAATCAAAGTAACAACTGTAGGAATAACGATGACTGCGAATAAGAATTCTCGAACCGTACGACCTTTAGACACACGCGCGATAAACATACCAACAAACGGTGACCAAGATACCCACCAAGCCCAGTAGAATACCGTCCAGCCGTGCATCCAAGTTTCATCTTCACGACCGTGAGGGTTACTCAATGGAATAATATTTTCAATGTAAGCCATTGTTGTGTCGCGTAGCGAGCTCCACGCCGTATCAAACGTGATGAAGGTAATGAAAATAAGCAGCGCAAACGCAACCACCATATTGACGTTACTCAGTAGCTTAACACCACCATCAATGCCACGAATCACTGATAACACCGCGATAAAGGTAACGAAGGTGATCACAATCATTTGTGTACCAATGCCGCCTTCTAGACCAAAGACATGGTTAATACCACTGGTCGCCTGCTGAGCACCCAGACCTAGCGACGTTGCAAGACCAAATAGCGTCGACAAAACGGCAAGGATATCAATAACGTGACCTAACCAGCCCCATGCACGGTCACCAAAAATTGGATAGAACGCCGCGCGCAATGAAAGTGGTAAACCTTTGTTAAAGGCAAAAAACGCTAATGCTAGCGCAACGAGTGCGTAAATACTCCAACCATGTACACCCCAGTGGAACATAGTGGCACCCATCGCGAGGGATTTTGCTTCTTCGGTGTATGGTACTGCGTTAAGTGGCATTCCCCACCAATCAGTGAAATACGCGGTCGGCTCAGCCACACTCCAGAACAGAAGACCAATACCCATACCCGCGGCGAAAAGCATCGACAACCAAGAAACGGTTGAGTGATCCGGCGTTGCTTCTTTGCCTCCTAAGCGGATTTTACCTAGCGGAGAAAAAAGAAGAGCAACGGCGAACAATAAGAAGAAGTTTGTCGACCACATAAAGAACGCATCAAACTGTTCGATAATTCCGTTTTTTAGACCGTTTAATACGTCTCGAGCAGTGGTTGGCTCAACAAGAAGAAGTGAAATCAGACAGAAAACAACGAGCCCCGCACTAATGCCAAAAACCGGGTTATGTATATCGAATCCCCACTTTTGAACGTTATCCTGTCCAACCTGATAATCGGTTGTATCAATACTATATTTTTTAAATGCATTATCCATAAATACAAATTTAACGTGAATTTGAAACGCCCCTCAGGTGAGAAGAACTCCAATACCGCCCTCCATTAATTTGAACTCTAAAGTTTTAAAGCGGGACGAATTTTAGCAGCAATCACATATTTTTGCAAAAAGTCGTGATTTATTGCATTTTAAGCTCAATTCGAGACAGATGAAGGGGAAATAATATCAACACAAAAATTATGAGGTCTAACGATTGATTTTGTCGTAGGTTGTAGACTAGAAAAGACACAAGAAAGACTTAAGTTCATAGCCAGTCACTGCGCAAATAGAGAAGACCTCCGCTGATTTGGTTTCACAATTAACGACGAAACCAAATCAGCAAACCTTTCATCCAGCGAGCGTTATAAGAAATGGAAGGTGATGTTCCCTGTTACGCTGCTAACGGTATCGCTATCGCCTTCAATATCCACGCCAAACGCTTGATAACTCGCGCCCACAGACACATTGTCAAGCAAGAAGTATTCGGCACCAACACCATACATGTAAGAGACGCCATCATCTTTGTCTAAGTTTCTAAGTCCACCGTCATAATCAACGTTGAATGCATTGATGCCGCCTTTTGCGTAAACGTGTAACGGGCCGAAGTCGATACTAGGTTTCGCCGCTAAATAGAATGAATCAAAATCAGCACTACCCCTGCTGCCACTCAAAGATAAATCCACTTTGCCGTGATTAAAGTAGCCTGCTTCAATGCCAATGAACGGCAAAATACCAGTACCGACATGAATACCGTAGGTTGTATCATTTTCGCTGTCGATATCGGACTGACCAATTTGGCCACCAGCGTAAATCCAAGAGTCAGCCATTGCTGACGTTGAGCACAACGTTAGAGCGAATAACGAGAGTGTTTTTTTCATACTATCCCTTCCTGATCGATTCCTAAGCGAAACATTACGCAAACATGCGCATTTAATCGCCACTATATATTGGAAAGCATAGGCATTTTAAGACTCTAAAAGTGAATAATTTATGTTCAACTTTTGTTTTGTGACTTCCAGACAAAAAAACACCGACATAAAGCCGGTGTGTTTCATATGGTGTTAGAAAGCTTGACGCTTATAGGAAATGTAGTGTTGCGTTAACAGAGAACGTGCTGATATCGTCTTTACCAGCAGTGTAGTTCATGTAGCTAGCACCAACAGACATCGGGCCAAAAATGAAGTACTCAGCACCCACACCGTACATTAGGTCCAAATCGTCATCGTCTTTGCCGCCTTTCACTTTTTTGTCCCACTGATGGAAACCACCTTTTGCGTACACGTGTAGCGGACCGAAATCGATGCTTGGCTTAAGTGCCGCGTAGTAAGAAGTTAGCTTAGTGTCTTGACCATTTACGTTGAACTCACCGTGTTGTGTTACACCAGCTTCAACACCAATGATAGGTAGAATGCCTGTACCAACGTGAACAGAGTATGATGTGTCCGTCTCACCTTTGTAGTCAGACTGACCTACTGTTGCACCACCGTAAATCCAAGAATCCGCCATTGCCGCAGAAGATGCGCCAAGTAGCGCCACTGCTAATAGAGTTTTTTTCATCATCTACCTTTACTCTTTATTATTCCCACGTCTGCATAACTCAGTCGTTGGTACTACAAATAAAGGGAGGCGAACTATTGCCTCCCAGAACTAAAAAATAATGCTTATTGAGTTACTAGCAATTAGTGTACCAGCAACTTCTTAAGCGATAATTACAAATCTGACACTATTTTACTGGTTGATTAGCAAGCATCAATCGCGTTTTTGACTCGTTTATCAGAAACAGGATAAGGAGTGCCTAATTGTTGAGCAAAGTAACTCACGCGAAGTTCTTCAATCATCCAACGCACTTCTTTTACATTTTCAGGAATAGCCACACCTTTCGGGATCTTGTTCAGCAACTCTTTATAGTCTTGAGTCACAGATTCAATCTTCAGCATATGTAAACGATCTTTGTTTGGATCGATAGGCAACTTCTCCATACGGCGCTCTATCGCGCGCATGTAGCGAAGAATATCCGGCAAGCGCTTCCAGCCACATTCCGTTGCAAAGCCTTTGAAGATCAAGCCTTCAATTTGTGCTTTGATATCGGACAGAGCAAACGCCATTGTGAAGTCGATCTTGCCTTTTAGCTTCTTATTGATGCTAAACGCCGTGGTCAGAATAGTCTCAACCTGTTGAGCGATCTCTACAACGGTGTCACCCAATTCAGCACGAACGTGTTCTTTCAACGCTTCGAACTTCTCTGGCTCCCAAACTAAACCACCCTGCTCTTCAATAAGCTTATCGACACCGCAGGCAATGCAGTCATCTATCAGATCAAGCACTTTGCCGTAAGGGTTAAAATACAACCCCAACTTCGATTTGTTCGGTAAGTTAGCGTGCAAATATTTAATTGGAGACGGCACATTCAACAAAATCAAACGACGCTGACCAGCACGCATTGCCGTTATCTGCTCGTACTCCGTTTCGTAGAGTTTGATTTCAACGCTGTCTTTGGTATCAACAAGCGCCGGATACGCTTTTACATCGTAGCCGCCACGTTTTTGTTGATACACTTTCGGCAATTCGCCAAAACTCCACGTATGCAGACCTTGCTGTTCGATATCGTCATCCGCAACTTTGGAAAGCGTTTCTTGAACTTTGTCTTTCAAACTTTCTTTCAGTTCATGAAGGTCTTTATGTTCCTTCAGTTTACGATTTCGATGATCAACCGCACGGAACGTGACTTTCAAGTGCTCAGGTACTTGTTCCAAGTTCCAGTCTTCACGCAGTACCTCTACGCCCGTCATGCGTCGCAACTCTTTCTCTAATGAATCTAGCAGCGGCGCTTCCATTGGCGTGACGCGTGCTAAGAATGCATCGGCATAGTTCGGCGCAGGTACAAAGTTCTTACGAATTGTCTTTGGCAACGATTTAATCAAGCTAACCACAAGCTCATGGCGCAAACCAGGGATTTGCCAATCAAAGCCCGCTGGTTCAACTTGGTTTAAAATCGGCAACGGCAAATGCACTGTGACACCGTCACTATCATCGCCTGGTTCAAATTGGTAACTCAATTTGAGCTTCAAACCATTTTGATGCCAGAAGTTCGGGTAATCCAAATCGGTCACATGGCTAGCATCACCCTTGAACAGCATCTCTTTTTCAAAGTTCAGCAGTTCCGGATTTTCTTTAGATGCCTTTTTCCACCACGTATCGAAATGCTTACCAGACACCACTTCGGTGCCAACGCGTTGGTCATAGAAATCAAACAGCTCATCATCATCCACTAAGATGTCTCGACGACGAGATTTATGCTCAAGCTCTTCCACTTCTTGCAGAAGCTTACGGTTTTGCTTAAAGAACGCGTGTTTGGTTTCCCATTCACCCTCAACCAATGCACTACGAATGAAGATTTCGCGACTTACGGTCGAATCGATACTGCCGTAGTTGACCAAGCGTTTCGGTACGATTGGTACGCCGTAAAGCATCACTTTTTCGTGCGCCATCACCGCAGCGCGTTTCTTCGACCAATGTGGTTCGCTGTAACTGCGTTTAATAAGGTGTTTAGCTAACGGCTCAATCCATTCTGGCTGAATCTTGGCGATGATGCGACCCCAAAGTTTTGAGGTTTCCACCAGCTCAGCCGACATGATCCACTTAGGTTGCTTCTTGAACAGCCCTGATGCCGGGAAGATATGAAAGCGAGCATTACGAGCGCCTTGATATTCATTCTTTTCTTGGTCTTTCATGCCGATGTGCGACAGCAAACCAACCAAAATGGCACTGTGTACGCCATGGTAAGAAGCGGGCTCATCGTTAAGCTTGAATTCCATCTCACGCATCGACTGATGAATTTGGAAGTACACATCTTGCCACTCGCGAACGCGCAAGTAGTTCAAATAGTCTTGCTTACACTGTTTGCGGAACTGATTGCTAGACAAGGCTTTTTGCTGCTTTTGGATGTATTCCCACAAATTCACAAATGTCAGGAAGTCCGACTCTTCATGGAAGAAGCGACGATGTTTATCGTCTGAAGATTGTTGTTTGTCGGAAGGACGCTCGCGTGGATCTTGAATCGACAAGGCAGCTGCGATGATCATCACTTCTTTAAGCGCACCATATTTTGGCGCTTCCAATACCATACGCGCCAAGCGCGGATCGATTGGCAAACGCGCTAATTGGCGACCAATGGAAGTCAGGCGTTTTTTCGGATCTTTTACCTCAGAGTTAATCGCACCAAGCTCTTCCAGCAAACGCACGCCGTCTTGGATGTTACGTTTATCCGGTGCTTCCACAAACGGAAACGCTTGAATATCACCCAAACCAAGTGCCGTCATTTGCAAGATAACCGACGCTAGATTGGTACGTAGGATTTCAGGATCAGTAAACTCTGGGCGTGACTCAAAATCTTCCTCTGAGTACAGACGAATACAAATACCCTCTTCCACACGACCACAACGACCTTTTCGCTGGTTCGCACTCGCCTGAGAAACTGGCTCAATTGGAAGACGCTGAACCTTAGTACGGTAACTGTATCGACTGATACGCGCCGTACCCGGGTCGATAACGTACTTAATACCCGGAACAGTTAGCGAGGTTTCTGCCACGTTGGTTGCCAGTACAATTCGGCGACCAGTATGAGGTTGGAAAATCTTATTCTGCTCACCTGCCGACAAACGCGCGTAAAGCGGCACAATTTCCGTGCTCTTCAGATTACGTTTGGACAATGCATCTGCGGTATCACGGATTTCACGTTCACCATTCATGAAAATCAGGATGTCACCTAAACCTTCATCGCACAGTTCATCTACCGCTTCGAAGATGCCTTCAAGCTGGTCACGATCATTGTCGTCATCACCGCTTAGTGGGCGGTAACGTGTTTCTACTGGGTAAGTACGACCCGATACTTCTATGATTGGTGCATTGTTGAAGTGTTTTGAGAAGCGTTCTGGGTCGATGGTTGCCGACGTGATGATCACTTTCAAATCAGGACGACGTGGCAGCAACTCTTTCAAGTAACCCAAGATGAAATCGATGTTGAGGCTGCGCTCGTGCGCTTCATCGATAATGATGGTGTCGTATTGATTCAAGAAACGGTCGTGCTGAATTTCAGCCAACAAGATACCGTCCGTCATCAATTTGATTTGGGTATTTTCAGAGATCTGATCGTTGAATCGAACCTTGTAACCAACAAACTCACCAAGCTTGGTTTCCATCTCTTCGGCAATACGGTTAGCAACCGAACGCGCAGCAAGACGACGAGGCTGAGTATGACCAATCAGGCCAAATTTACCGCGACCAAGCTCAGCACAGATTTTTGGTAGCTGAGTGGTTTTACCAGAACCGGTTTCACCCGCGACGATAACCACTTGGTTTTCTTCGATCGCTTTCGCAATATCGTCGCGTTTTTGGCTTACAGGCAGGATTTCTGGGTATTCAATCGTTGGTTTGTAGTTGCTGCGCTGCTCTGCAACCATCATGGATTTTGCGATGTCTAATGCGATTTCGTCGAACACAGCATTACGCGCTGCGTCCTTCTTAATTTTGCTTGCACCAGAAATACGTTTACTCAAGCGGAAACGGTCGCGCATCATGCACTGATTCAGCGCTTTACGCAGAGATGCCGCGCTATTCACTTGAGCCTGAGGTGTTTGAGCTTGTTTCGCTGTCGCTTTTTGCGCACCATTTGACGGTGTCGCTTGCTCTTCAGCTAGATTCTTTTTTGGGGGCTGTGACGAAGTCAAAGCGTTTCCTATTCTTTTCATTACAAAAACTGCGCGGATTGTATCACACAAGATCTGTAACAAGATAACCGAAAGCTCATTCAATTTTTTCGAACATGTTCAGCGAATCGCTAGGCTTTTGAACTCACTTACGTTGCTTATAATGGCTCCCATAGTCGAAAGCACTTATTTAAGGAATAACCATTATGTCTCGTGTACTAGCTCTAAAATCAAGCATCCTTGGCGATTACTCTCAATCAAACAAATTGGTTGAAGACTTCATCAAAAATGTAGACCAAGACAAGCTTACTGTTCGTGATTTGGCTGCAAACCCGCTACCTGTTTTGGACTTCGCCGTTGCGACTGCACTGCGCGCTACAGAAGATCTTTCACAAGAACAGCAAGCGGTGGTCGACTTGTCTGACACCCTTATTGAAGAAGTAAAGGCCGCAGACACTTTGGTTATTGCCGCTCCAATGTACAACTTTACCATCCCGACTCAGCTTAAAAACTGGATTGATTTGATTGCTCGTGCAGGCGTGACATTCAAATACACAGAAAACGGCGTTCAAGGTTTGATTGAAGGTAAAAAGGCGATTGTAATAACGACTCGTGGTGGTATTCATAAAGATTCACCAACTGACAACGTTACGCCATACCTACGCACTGTGCTGGGTTTTGTAGGAATCACTGATGTGGAATTTGTTTACGCAGAAGCGCTAAACATGGGTGAAGATGCGGCTGCAAAAGGCATTTCAGAAGCGCAAAGCCAACTTGCAACAATGGCGTAAGTTAGAAGAAACCAGAATACAAAAGGGATTGGTTCGCGCCAATCCCTTTTTGGATCCTTATGCCTTGATCGTATTTATAGGGTCTCTTACATCGTCAAAAACGATTCACTTTCTCCAAGTTGCGTATTGCATCGAGGTAGACTTTTTCTAAAGACCGCTCAGCTTCGCTTATCATATTCTCGATCATCGCATTAAACGCGACATCGCTACGGATTTCTATATTGTCTCCCGCCTTAACGTCAAGAGAGTTGACGTACAGCACCAACCATTCATCGCCCTCCAAGTGCCCTTCTCCGTGAATGGCAAAAAAGCGTTTGGCAAATTCAGCGTTGGTACAATTTATCGCTTCAATTTGAAGATTGAATGAGGAGTCGATACTCATGGTGCTTATGCCATCCGATTCATCAGATGCATCACAAACAGCCTTAACTCTGGCACGATATACGAAATTTCTCGTTGAAAGCAGCATAGTATTATTCATCATTACTCATAATGGGCGATAAATAAGTCAGTTGCAAATCCGACCTATATGCATCTCGTGATGCGCTAAAACTCGAACTGGAAATAAATAGTATTGTAGTTGCTCCCACCTTTAATTCGCCCAAACTGCGAAGCGCTTTCAAAAATCGCCGAGCGGTGATGCAATGAATAGCCCACCCACATATTGTTCCAGCTCTTTTGGTTGAAGAGATCGCCTACATTGACATCAAACGAGAAATCTAGGTAGTTGAGCAACTTGCTTGGTGTATAACCCTTGTCTTCCATTTCTGTGCCTTCAATATAGGTAATGCTATCAATGTATGACACACCTTCCGCTACACCAAATCGCCAAGTCGTAGGCCAATTAACCGTATAATAAGCCTTAATCGCCATGACGTATTCTGTGCTCGCAGACTGAACACTGGACGACCAGTGATGAACCAACCCTGGCGTTAAATAAATATCAAGAGGAAAACCAAACAGCTCATCCGTTAATGGATGCCCATAAAACAATGAAGTAAGTTGATTGTCGTATGGGTCTTTTTCTCTCTCAAAGCTAAATATTTCACCGATGTTCGAAGGCGTCGCCCAACCATGCGCAATACGTAGATATGCTTTATTGCTCAGTGTCGGTTTCGGAACTTTGCTTTTATCGTTGAAAAAGCCAAAACCGACAAACACTTCTCCCTGATATCGATCTTCTACAAGCTGACTGTTGTAGGCGTTATCATCTAAGCGAGTAACACTCGTCTCACCCAATAAATACAAATTTGAAGTTACATGGTAACGCGCTTTAATACCAAGATTGGTGTCAAGCCCAGCTCCAATTCTCTCGCCAGTACTATCCTTAAAGGAATAATATTCACTATTGAAATCAGCGTCTTTGTATCGAATCGTAATCGATGGCTCTAATTCCCAATCACCAAATACATAATTGGCAGCAAGGCGGTAATTAGAGTGAAACTGGAGTTCGTCGTCCGTCATCAACTCTACTTCTGCGCGCCAATTGTCGTTAATGCTATAACGCACTTGCCCACCGAAATCGACTCTGTCTCCTTCATTAGCATTTTGTAGTGACATGGGAATATCGACAAATCTCAATCGCATGAGTGTGCTCGCACGCCAGTCGGAATCACTCTCGTTATACAAAAAAGCGCCACCTTCAATGCCATTGATATACACATGTTCGTTTTCAAAGAACATCATTGGTACAAATGTACTCACCGTAGAGTCATTATCGGCGGTATAAAACGGAATCGATGCTGTGCGATACATCGCAGCAATCCCCCACGTTTGTTCTTCTGCACCATGCACAGAAGAAACTACCGCAGCTAAAGGTAAAGCGAGTGTTGTTAGAATTAATCTCTTCATGAGTTCGAAAAATGTTGGTTGAGAAGCAGGCAAACATCAATGATTTGCCATTAAAAGCTTATGTTCTGCTGATGATAGCCGTTACAATGGCAAATGTTGTCATCCTCGTGACAGTTTGAGTCCCAAGATCATATTAATATTGCACGACTAGGTGAGCTTGTTTGCGAATATTTTACCATCACAACAAGCGCGTAAACTCTAGCTTAGTTCTAAATCAAACATAATGAAGTAAAAAGTGAAAGCATCAGAACTCATCTCTACCTTGAATCATTTACCCGCAGACACAGACCCAGACATTGTGATGGGAGAAGCATGGCTGCCAGAGAGGTTGATAGGGACTCAACTCGATGGTGACATGTTGTTTTTGCACTTTGATAATGCACCAGAAGATGGTCAAGGTGACGAAGAAGGGCGTGGCTTCGTCGAACACGAAATCGACCTAATTAGAACTCGGCTTCAGCAAATTTTGGATGAAGACAGTGATAACGCGTCAAAAGCCGATGCGATGCTTGGTTTGTTCCTTATGGGACATGAACTTAGTAGCTCGCAAGTTATCGAAATATTAGAAGAAGAAGCTGACACATAAGGAGCCGTTTTGCCAGCATTGATGAACACGACTGAAATTTCTTCACTTCCTCTTGTCGTTGCAGGTCCGATCCTACGTAAAGTGACCGCAACTGAAATCAATATTTGGCTAGTCACCACCCAACGCTTGGAGGGTATGGTGCAAATTACGGATGAAAATGCCTCCATCCTTTATCAAGCCCCTTTAAGTGAACAAAAAGAACAGCTTCAAGTCGGCCTCAATGCGTGGTGTTGCTTACTTAAATTAGAAGGCGAGTTTCCAACCCATCAAGCGTTACGCTATCAAATAAAAACGCAATATGGCTTAGTGACGGAACTGCTCCCTCACCTGACTTATGAGCAAGATAATACGCCAAACTTGGGTATTGAGTTCCTCGTTAGTGAAAAAGCGGATTATCTCTTACATGGATCTTGCCGTAATCCCCATCACTTCAGTGATGATACATTGGTCGCTGCGGATCATAAAATCGCGTCTCAATCCATTGAAGAAAGACCAGATATGCTCATCATGAGTGGTGATCAAATCTATGCAGACCATGTTGCAGGCCCCACTCTCGATGCCATTGAGCAAGTCATAGCTTTATTGGGTTTGCCAGGCGAAGAATTCGATCAAGCTCCGATAAAAAATACCAATGAGCTCTACCAACACCCTGCTTGCTATTATGGTCGAGATAAATTGTTGCCTCATTATGTGAGTGATGACAGTTTACTAAGTAAGTTTTTTCCACACCGAGGGACACCAATATTCAGCGCCAAAGAGTGTGAGAATCACCTAATAAGCTTTGCTGAGTGCTTTGCAATGTACTTATTGGTTTGGTCTCCGACCTTGTGGAAGCTTGTTCGAACGGATCGTTTATTAGAAAACGAATTTACTGTCGGCGGAGAAGTTCTTGAACCCAAATGGCAGCAGCAATGGCGCGAAGAAAAAAAACAAATTGATAAATTCGTCGCAGGTCTGGACAAGGTTCAACGCTTACTCGCTCACATTCCAACCTATATGATTTTTGATGATCACGATGTCACCGACGATTGGAATCTCACCATAGGCTGGGAACAAGCCGCATACAGCAACACGTTTGCAAAACGCATTATCGGTAATAGCTTGATAGCTTACTGGCTTTGCCAAGGTTGGGGAAATGCGCCAGAAAAATTCAATGATGAATTTATGAGCCTCGCTCAACGCTTTATCGATGAGCGAACCTCGCAAACCCAAGATGCATTTATTCAATATTTGTATCGCTTTGAGAATTGGCACTACACCATTCCTACGACACCAAAAGTTGTCGTGCTAGATACACGAACCAGACGCTGGCGTTCTGAGTCTAAAATGAACAAACCTTCTGGCTTAATGGACTGGGAAGCTATGATTGAGTTCCACCAAGAACTCGTGCACCAAGACAAAGTTGTTATTGTTTCTGCCGCGCCAATGTTTGGTGTGAAATTTATCGAAGCACTACAACGTGTGGTGACCATGCTTGGTAAACCATTGATGGTTGATGCTGAAAACTGGATGGCCCACCCCGGAAGTGCGAATACTCTTATTAGTATTTTCACACACACAAAGACACCAACTAACTTTGTTATTCTCTCTGGCGACGTACACTACTCTTTTGCATACGATATTAAGCTCCGCTATCGAAAAAACAGTCCGAATATCTATCAAATCACCTGTAGTGGAATTAAAAATCAGTTCCCTACACAACTGGTCAATATTTGTGATGGCCTAGATAGACTGCTATACAGCCCTCGCTCACCTTTAAACTGGTTCACAAAACGTAAACGACTCAAGATTTACAAACGCGCACCAAGTACGCACAACTTTTATCGCTTGGTTAACCATAGTGCCATTGGTGAGCTACGTCTTGATGATGAAGGCAAACCAAGTCAAATTAGTATTCTGACGAGTGATGGTGACGAAGTTCATTTTCCACCGACACGTGCTGAAAGCTGAGTATCAATCCCAAAATGACTTGCCCTTTGTAAGAGGCAAGTCACCTTGAACTAACTCAGGAGTTTAGGTTTTTTGGGGAGAAAGTGGCCGTTCTTAAATGTCAACGGCGTGCTAAATTTGGTATCGCACCTTGAGATCTTCCGTATTTATTACCATGTTAACCAAATAAACAATAGCTCGGTGTTCATTATGTTTAATTCTCTCACATCATTATTTAAACAACTCATTGATGGCTCTGATTTAAGCCAAACCAACACACTTTCCCCTAACATGGCTATCGCGTGTTTGCTTTGTGAAGTTTCTGGCGCAGACCATAGTGTCGATGATAGAGAACAAGAAACAAAGCGCTCTTTATTGATGAAACTGCTTTCGTTAAATGAAGAAGAATCAAATACTTTGTTAGAGCAAGCGCAACAGAAAATAAAAGATTCCGCTTCGCTGTACGACTTTACCTCTCAACTAAGAGAACTGACTCAAGAAACTCGTTACAACTTAATCAAAAGCATGTGGGAAGTCGCTTACGCAGACGGCGAAATTGACCCGCTAGAAGACGCGGTGATCCGTAAAACAGCAGAGCTACTCTATGTTGATCACAGCGAGTTCATTCGAGCGAAGTTACAGTCTCAGTAAAGTGACGAGATGAGTATATAAGTCGCTGGCTAACTCTAAGCTACCCCTAGAATGACAACAGATATCGCTTCTGTTGTCATAAAAAAACGCGCACTCTGCGCGTTTTTCAATAAGCCAACGACATTGTTATTAAAATACTGGTCAAGGTATGTGTTTAGCTCTTTCCACACTAAACAGACTGCATGACAAAACAACAATGGTTGGATGATTATTTAATTACAAGCTAGCTAGGTTCGAATAACTAAAACATGGTCAAAGCAAGCTTAGCTAAGTTGTATGCATCTACATAGCCAGAGTGTTGACGCCCTTCCCAGTCTATTCCTTTTGCTTCTTGAGCGGCTCGATGGCCTATACGTCTATCTTTAAGACGATTTTGAATACGGTAGAGTGTCGCTAAGTTGATGAACTCTGTGAACGGTGCTTCAATACCTTTTTGCTTACACTCTTCTAGAAGAATGAGGTCATCTCGCCCCCAAGATGCAAAGATTTTGTTGCGACCACCGAAGTTCTTAACCATGGATTTAAGCACTTCTTCTAGTGGGCGTCCTTGTTTTTCAATCTTACGTGGTGTGATGCCCGTTAACTCAGCGCAAAACAGAGACACTTCATCGTGTTCTGGTTTCACGTAGTATTGAGCACGCTTGACTATCTCACCTATAGACAAATCTATTTCAGCTAACCCCACTTCGATAATTTCACCCGTGCTGCCGACGCCATTTTCGTTCCAGCAACACATTTCTAAATCGAAGCATACAATACGGTTATGGTTCATAGTTTGCCTTGGTTCCTAACATAAAAATTTAAAGCGTGCGATTCTATCGTAACACGGCGTAAAACTCGAATTTGTGCGCCCATTTAATCGCCGATCGACACATTATTACGGCCGTTTTTTTTACTCAAATAAAGTTGACTATCCATTTTGTGATACAAGCTCTCAGGATCTTCTTCTTTATGGATAACCGCACCGATACTCAACGTACAGATGATTGACGCATCACCATAATCAAAAGCCGTACTTGCCACAACACTCCGTAACTTTTCTAGGTAAGCTTCTAGCACCGCTCTATCAATGACTTTAGAAATAATACAAAACTCGTCACCACCAGCGCGGTAAAACTTATCTCCCGGTTTTAAATTAGCACTGACCAGCTTAGTGACATGTTGCAACGCTTCATCTCCACCTAAATGGCCGTGTTTGTCATTAATCACTTTGAAGTGGTCGATATCAAAACCAACCAAGGCGAAGTTAACACCTTTGTTTATCTGATTAAGCAAGTGATCGTTGAATGCTCGGCGATTCAGTAGTTGAGTTAGAGGGTCTCGCTCTGCCATTCTTTTTAATTCAACGGTTTTGAGCTCCAACATGACCGCTAAGCGCTCTTTTTCTCGAGACTGTAAATTCACAATCCAACTGATCAAAAAGGCGATTACCAATCCGGCTAGCGTCGTGCCCGCTAAAATAGAACGCTCCCAAGCTGAGACTGCGTCAGAAAGTTTAAAGTCAATACGCCATTCACGGTTAGGCAGTTGAATGGTTCGGCTTATAACCGTTCCTCGAATGTTATCCCAGCTAGCACTTTGAAAGAGAACAGGGTCATCTGCTGCGTCGAATCCCAAATCTTCTACGCGCACCGACATATCGAGCTCCGTCGCGGTTTTCGTAATCAAATCCTCAAAGTAAACCGTACTTCGGATAACGCCGGTCACTACTCCTAATAAATATTTGTTCTCGAAGTCGAACACTGGATGGAACACCAACAACCCAGTCTTAGGTATGGACTTGTCATAACCATCTTGCAGTAAGCGAACTTTATCCGAGACATTCGCTCGCCCATTTTCGGAAATATCATCCAAGATTAAATCGAAGCGTTTGCGCGAAAAATAGAAACCCAATAGAGAAAGGTTTTCCGGTGTTCTTGGGTAGATATCCGACGCGATAAAAATTGGCTCATTGTGTTCAAAAATGTACCCGTAGGTTTTGGGACCATCTTTAGGAACGGTAAACGGTTGGAAGTTTGGAAATTTTTGACGGGTCTTTAAAATATGTTCATCAAGATCTTCGAATTCGACCTTTTGCATCCATTGAAGTCCAATGAGACTTCGTGAGCTATTAATCACTTGTTCCGCATACATGGGAAACGATGGCCAATAGCTTCGCTCAATCGAATGGAAAAAGTTTGCGCCCGCACCAATGAACTTTAGATCATTCTCGACGTTTGCTTTAAGTGATTCTGCTTGTCGGTCGGCTAAAGTATCAAACGTCGTCTGTGTATACCGTTGCTGCATTGTATAAGCAGCACCTACTACACCAGCAGTGACACATAAAGTCGCCAAAAAAGCTAAAATAGAGTCTGAATGTCGTTTTATAAAGCTCTTATGAGCGGTGCTTTGTGTCATATCGTAATTTTTGATACTTCCGTAAGTTAAACTTCGGGATCTATTGAAATACTGCGTTAGCAATGCACAAACATCAAGCAACAACCTATATTGGGGAGTCTGATCGTCGATTTTTCACGCTGTTCGTACGGTATAGTCACGAATTATTACAGCCTTAAGCCTTGAATATGCTACCATCCGTCATCATTTTAATGTCTAAACTTGGTGCAAGATCGCAAAGACGATCGTTTTAGTGAACAAATATGAGCCAATACTGAGCACCAATAAATCAATAGAAAGAGAAAAAACGTCATGAACATTGATTTGAACCTAATTCCTCAAACGTTCGATATGCTTCACGCTGGCCTAACCGCATCGAGCGTTTTGCTTCTTCTAGTTGCAGTGTCGCGCAAATCAAAAGTGGTCGAGAAAGTGGTAGAAAAACCAGTCGAGAAAATCGTCGAGGTTGAGAAACCAGTTGAGAAGATCGTTGAAGTAGAAAAAGTAGTGGAAGTAGAGAAAGTTGTAGAGCGTGTTGTAGAAGTTGAATCAAAACTTGCAACAGCATCAACGGACTCTGCAATGCAGTTGCTTTCTATCATGCAACAAGAAGCTCGTCTGATTGACTTCCTAAAAGAAGACCTAACGTCATTCTCTGATGAAGAAGTAGGTGCAGCCGCTCGCGTAATACACACTGGCGGTCAGAAAGTACTGAACGACTACGTGACGCTAGCGCACGTTCGTAACGAAGACGAAGAAACTCGCATTACGGTTGAAGAAGGCTTCAACCCACAAGAAATCCGCCTAACTGGCAACGTAACAGGCAGCGCGCCATTCAACGGCACGCTAGTTCACAAAGGTTGGAAAGCAACATCAATGACGTTGCCTAAACTGGCTGAGAACTACGATGCATCTGTGCTCGCTCCAGCTGAGGTTGAGCTGTAATGGAACACATGAACCAAGAAAACCATTCTCAAGAAGCGTCTGTTGAAACTCAACAGACGCCAAAATTCAGTGTTGGTATCGACTTAGGTACAACACACTGTGTCATGTCTTTTGTTGATACTCACGACGAAGACGCTCGCGTTGAAGTGATGCCTATCCCGCAGTTGACTGCGCCGGGTACGGTAGAGACTCGCAGCCAATTAGGCTCTTTCCTTTACCAGCCGCACGAACACGAAATGAACCCGCAATCACGCGTTCTTCCGTGGTCGAGCGAGCCAAAAGCTCTAGTTGGTGCAATTGCACGTAACCTAGGTTCAAAAACACCAATTCGTCTTGTTGCAAGTGCGAAATCTTGGCTTTGCCACGCAGGTGTGAACCGTCGTGATGCTTTCCTGCCAGCAGGTAGCCCAGAAGAAGTGGAAAAAGTATCCCCTCTTCGTGCGACAGAGCTTTACCTAGAGCACCTAAAAGACGCTTGGAATCACGCGAACCCAAATCACAACCTTGCCGATCAAGACGTGACTATTACGGTCCCTGCTTCTTTTGATCCTGCTGCTCGCGATCTAACAGCAGAAGCAGCACGCAACGTTGGTTTTGTACACCTAACGCTTCTAGAAGAGCCACAAGCTGCGCTTTACAACTGGATCGATAACAGTAACGACAAATGGCGCGACGAAGTTGAAGTTGGCGACATCGTACTTGTGGTCGATATCGGCGGTGGTACAACCGACCTTTCTTTGGTTGAAGTAACTGAAGACGACGGCAACCTAACTCTGAACCGCATCGCGGTAGGTGAACACATCCTACTTGGCGGTGACAACATGGACCTTGCACTTGCGTACCGCTTGAAGATGAAGCTAGCGCAAGAAGGCAAAGAGCTACAGCCATGGCAAGTTCAGGCAATGACACACGCATGTCGCGACGCGAAAGAAGCGCTATTGAACGACAGTGAACTTCAGTCAGTGCCAATCGTAGTACCAAGCCGTGGTTCTAAACTGCTTGGCGCAACGCTAAAAACAGAACTGACTCAAGAAGAAGTGCAACAAACACTGGTTGACGGCTTCTTCCCTCAAGTTGCGATTACTGACCACCCTGTTCAACGTAACCGTGGTGCACTAACGCAAATGGGTCTGCCTTACGCACAAGATGCAGGCATCACTCGTCACATTGCAGCGTTCTTGTCTAAGCAAGCTAATGCCCTTTCTGCTTCAGGAAATGGCGCAGAAGCAGCAGCTCAAGATTTCAACCCATTCGCTAACATGCCTGGTATGCCAGGTGCGGATGCAGCCCAATCAGCTGACTTCATCAAGCCAACCGCAATCCTATTCAACGGTGGTGTTCTGAAATCGAAACTTCTAGCAACTCGTCTAGAAGACACGATCAACGAATGGCTAATTGAAGCAGATGCGGAAATGGCAAAACGCCTAACAGGTGTAGACCTAGACCTTGCGGTTGCTAGCGGTGCGGCTTACTACGGCTCTGTACGTCGTGGTCAAGGCGTTCGTATCCGTGGTGGTATTGCTTCGGCTTACTACGTAGGTATCGAAAGTGCGATGCCAGCGATTCCGGGCATGGCGCCTCCAATGGAAGCACTGTGTGTTGCACCATTTGGTATGGAAGAAGGCTCAAGCGTTGACGTGCCAAGCCAAGAGTTTGGTTTGATCATCGGTCAGCCGGTTAACTTCCAATTCTTTGGCTCAACGGTTCGTCGTGATGACCTAGCGGGTACTCACCTAGACTACTGGGCACCAGAAGAGCTTGAAGAGCTACCAGAAATCCAAGTAACGCTGCCAGTATCTGAAGGTCGTCGTGAAGGTGAAGTGGTTCCAGTAACCCTAGCTTCTCGCGTGACAGAGCTTGGTACGCTTTACTTAGAAGCCATTGCCGCTGATAACGGTCAAAAATGGCATGTTGAGTTCGATGTGCGCGAAGACGCGAAAAGCAACTCAAACGAAGAAGAATAAATAGAAATCAAACGGCATCCAATCGGGTGCCGTTTTTAAATACACGAAGGTTTGTATGGCATCTCCTCGTTTTCTTGTTGGTATTGACCTTGGCACCACAAACACTGTGGTGGCGTATTGTGAAATCACCGACAACCTTGAACAATCCGAAGTATCCCTATTCGACATCGACCAATTGATTGGTCCGGGTGAAGTGGTTCGTAAACCATTGCTGCCCTCTTTCCGCTATCACCCTGCAGTTGGTCAAATCTCCCCTTCTGACCTAACACTTCCTTGGGAAAACGAACCTGTATCTGGCGACATTAGTAATGTGATCGTGGGTGAATGGGCTCGTGAATTAGGCGCTAAGGTGGAAGGACGTCAGGTATCCAGTGCTAAAAGCTGGCTATCACACCAAGCAGTGGATCGTAGCTCAGACATTCTTCCTTGGGCTGGCGCGCAAGACGTAGATAAAGTTTCTCCCGTCATTGCCAGCGCAAGCTACCTCAACCACATTCGCCAAGCGTGGAACTACCGTCATCCTAGCAACAAGCTAGAAGACCAAGATGTGGTTGTGACCGTTCCAGCGTCGTTCGATGAAACCGCTCGTAAGCTTACGCTTGAAGCCGCTGGGTTGGCAGGTTTGAAAAAAATCGTCCTGCTCGAAGAGCCACAAGCCGTATGTTACGACTGGTACGCGCGTCACCAGCAAACCGCAGCTGATGAGCTCAAAGAGTTGCCACTGATCCTAGTGTGCGATGTGGGTGGTGGTACTACCGACTTGAGCTTGATTGAAGCCAGTTTCTCTTCTCAAGATGAACTAGCCCTTGATCGTATTGGTGTTGGCGAACACTTGATGCTGGGTGGTGATAACCTCGACTTAGCATTAGCACACCTTGCGGAGAGCCGCCTTTCTCAAAATAAAGGGGAACAAAGTAAGAAGCTCACTGCAGCAAGCCTGACTAAGCTGATTCAGCAAACTCGTAAGGCGAAAGAAAACCTACTTTCAGCAAGTGCACCTGAAGAAGTGAAGATCACCATGCTGGGCAGCGGCTCGAAACTTCTTGGCGGAACAAAGAGTATTGGGCTGAGCAAACAAGAAGTGCACCAAATCGCTTTAGATGGCTTCTTCCCGCTTTCTGATTTCAGTGAAGTGCCGGACAAACGCCGCAGCGCGGTTGTCGAGTTTGGTCTTCCATACGTTGCTGACCCAGCGGTGAGCAAACACGTAGCCGAGTTCTTAACTCAGCACCAACAAGTTGCTCGTGCCGCTCTTCGCATTGAAGACGACAAACAAAATGCAATTCCAGTCGGTTTGCTACTTAACGGTGGTGTGTTCAACAGTGAACTTGTGATTGAGCGAGTCACTACCCTACTGTCCGATTGGCGCGGCGCTCCGGTTACGGTATTAGATAACCCACATCCAGATTGGTCTGTTGCACTAGGTGCTGTTGCGTTTGGTAAAGCACGTCGTGGTGCACAGCTAAAAATTGGTGGTGGTGCAGCGCGTTCTTACTTCTTGCATCTTCAAGAAAAGAACAAGATGGGCAAAGCGCTCTGTTTGCTTGCAAAAGGGACAGAAGAAGGTCACGAGATCCGCTTAAGTGGTCGTCGTTTCTCGCTTACCTTGGGTGAACCCGTTCGCTTTAACCTGCTGACTTCCACCCACGACACCTTAACCAATAACACCGCCATTCAAAACGGTGTGATGGTGGACGTTGACCCCGACTTATTTGCTCCTCTGCCGCCTTATATCACCACCCTTGAAGGTGAAGGCGCTGAACTACAAGCCAACCAGAAAGAGCGCGTAGAAGTACAACTGGCGTGTCAGTTGACCGAAGTCGGCACGCTTAAGATGGAATGTGTCAGCGCAGAAGACGATAACAAACGTTGGGAGCTGGAATTCGAAGTTCGTAACAAGCAAACCGATGACAGCGAGCAAGTTAAACTTCACCCTAAGTTGAACGAATGTAAGGAGCTGATCGCTCGCCTTTACAGCGGTAACAAGAAAAGCGCAGAAGGCAAAGAGATCAAAACCTTAGCCAAAGACCTTGAGAAGAAGCTCGGCAAACGTGACGAATGGGACTTCACCACACTCCGTCAACTTTTCGATACTTTTGCACAAGGTCGTAAGCGTCGCCGTCGTTCTGAACAGCACGAGAAAAACTGGCTTCGTTTGGCGGGCTTTGCACTGCGTCCGGGCTTTGGCGATCCAACAGACTCTTGGCGTATTGAGCAAGTTTGGGGACTGTATCAACAAAATATTCAGTTCAAAAACCATCAAGGTTGGACAGACTGGTGGGTATTCTGGCGACGTATCGCGGGCGGTCTAAGCCAAGAACAACAAGAAACCATTTTGGCAGACATCGCAAAATATCTGCATCCCGGCGCGATGAAAAACCCACAATCCGCCAAAGCGGCACAAGACATGGGTTACGAATCCATGGTGCGTCTTTCAGCCTCTCTAGAGCATCTAGAAGTGGAAGATAAAGTTCTATTGGCAACGTGGTTCTTGAGTAAAGCGATCAACCAAAACCAGTTTGAACAAGCACACTGGTGGGCAATGGGTCGCTTGGCATCACGTACGCCTTTATATGGCAGTCAGCATAACGTCGTTCCTCGTGAACAAGCGGAACAGTGGTTGCTTAAACTGTTAGAACAGAACTGGCAGAAAGAGCCAATGATCGCGTTTGCAGCCGTAATGATTTGTCGTAAAACAGGCGACCGACTATTTGATATCTCAGACGACTACCGTGAGCAGGTACTGGCTAAGTTGAAGCAAAGTAAAGTGCCTGAATCTTGGGTATCATTGGTTGAAGAAGTCAAAGAGCTATCTGAGAGTGAATCGAAACGTATCTTCGGTGATGCACTGCCAAGCGGTCTGACGCTGGTAAACAACTAAGCTCCCATGCTTATAAACGCAACAAAGCCCTTCGAGTGAAGGGCTTTGTTTTATCTGATTCTGCTTGCTGACGATAGTCGACTCGTCAGTTCATTTCCGTATTGATTACCACATCACGCGTTTCATTATCCATATCACTGATGCCGACAACTGAGATTTCACGGTCAGATAAATTCTCAATCATGCTGTCTTCTAACCCACCATCCGTCATCCACGCATAGAATTTTTCTGCAATACGATCCGAACCTTCTCCGACAAACGTTAATGTGACCTTCTTCATTTGTGACACTCCATCAATTTGCGATTCAGCCACTTAAGCGTAGTATGTTTCGCAAATATCGACATAAACTAGGACTAACTTCTTTTATGAGTATCGAAAAATTTGACGCGATTTATCAGCGCGCTGCCGAGCGTAAAGGTGGTGAAGATCAACTTGAAGCGCTTTTATCTCATCCGCTAAGCAAAGAAGAGCTGGCAGCGATTCCCGACGACCGTTGGCTGGCTGCTTTTTCAATGAAGGTATTCCAAAGTGGGATTTCGTGGAGCGTGGTTCGCAACAAGTGGCCGAACTTCGAAGAAGTGTTCTTCGGATTTAAGATTGAGCCGCTGTTGATGCTGTCAGACGAGCAATGGGAAACCAAAGCAACCGACAAACGCATCATTCGCCATCTCACTAAAGTCATGTCGATTCCTGCTAATGCTCGTATGATCCACGAAGCAAAAATCGAATACGGATCGTTTGGTAAAATGGTTGCCGATTGGCCGCAAGAGAAAATCACCGACCTATGGGCGTATTTGAAGAAACGCGGCAATCGCCTAGGCGGAAATACTGGCCCTTACACACTGCGTCAAATGGGCGTTGATACCTTCATCTTGTCTAGCGACGTTGAAGCTTACCTGCGTAATTGCAAGATCATTGAAGGTGGCAAAGATACGAAAAAATCGCTCGATGCAACCAACAAAGCGTTTGTTCAATGGCAGCAAGAAAGTGGCAGAAGCCTGTCTGAAATCAGCCAAATCATTGCGTTCAGCACCGGCGATAATCGCATTTAACAGAGACTGAACCCAAAACAAAACGGCGCACCAAATATTGGATTTAGTGCGCCGTTTTTATGTTCATTGGTTCAAGTACAGACTTACTTTGAAGCCAGTGATTCCCACTCAGTCAGTAGCTGCATAATACGGTGAGAGTCTTCCCATGTTGCACAAGGGTTCTCTAACGATGTACGCCCTGCTTCAACCGCTTGGCGAATATTGCGCACTTGATAGAAGAAAGCGTCTCCAGCTGCCGATACAGACACCTCGCGCTTCGACGTCTCGTAAATTTCCACACTAAACTGGTTGTCTTGCGTTGGTAGCCATGGATTCGAGTCTAACGTAATACTGCCTTTACTACCCAGAATAGTGAATTGGTGTTTCAATCCATGATCTTCGGCGGTGTGTACGCTCGCGGTTTGTTGCTCACCGAATTGCATCATCAAACTCGATTCACAGATATTCCCATCGTTACCTCGTCGACCAATCGCCGTCATAGAGCGGTTTCCAAAGGCTTGTTCACCCAACATGGTTTTCACCACCAAATGCACCAATGACATTGGGTAGCAACCTAAGTTATACAAAGCACCTTTACTGTCTGGATTAACAAACTGCGCAATCGACGCAATATAAGACGTGTGGATGGAGCGAAGTTCACCAATCTCTCCCGATTTAAGCACAGAAACCAACTCGCTGATCAATGGGTGATGTAAGTACATCAAACCCTCAGCAAAGAATACCTTGTGCGTTTCGACTGCTTTTAGTGCCAACTCGGTTTTTTCCATATCTACCGACAGTGACTTTTCACACAGGATCGCTTTTCCCTGCTCTGCCGCTTTAACGATAAAGTCATGATGAAGGTGATTTGGCAATGCTATGTAAATAATGTCGACTTGCTCATCGGCAATCAATGCATCGTAATCGTTGAACGTATTCTCGATGCCATATTGCTCAGCGAATGTCTTTAAGTTCTGCTCCGAACGCCCAGCAACCGCGTACAGTTCACTCTTGTCATCGCCTTGGATTGCCTCAGCCATGACACCTGAGATAAAGCTTGTGCCTAGAATACCCCATTTCATGTTCGCCTCTCCTATTGAGCTTGGGTTTCGAATGCTTGAACTAACTCTGCCATTTCAGCCGCAATAAACGCTTGTGTATGCGGCATAGCAAAATGCGCTTCAATCGCGGCGCGGTTTTCATATCGCTCCCAAAGAATCACACGTTGTGGATCTTTAGAATCGTAGGTCGCATTCGCTTGCAAGCACCCCGCTTCGCTTTGCATATCAAGGCAAAATTGTTCAATGGCTTCAACCACTTGTTGTCTTGGCTTATCGGCATTCATTTTCAGTTCGGCGGTAACAAAAATCGTCTCGCTCATGATGGATCTCTTTCTCCATTCTTAATCATACGCCCACTGTAATTAACCTCATTTGATTGATAAACTCTGCTGTAGTTATTTCTTTATCAACTCTGGGTGTGCAATGGATAAATTAACAAGCATGAAAGTTTTCGCTTACGTGGTCGAACACGGCAGCTTTCGTAATGCTGCACACCACTTTGATATTTCACCGACTATGGTTGGCAAGCACGTGAGCTTTCTTGAGCAAAGCTTAGGTACACAGCTGATTCATCGCACCACGCGTAAACAGTCCCTGACCGAAGCCGGCAGACTCTACTACCAAGAGTGCCACCGCATTATTGAAGACATCACCAACGCAGAGAACCTGATCCAGACGCTGATCAACCGTCCAACCGGAACAGTAAAAGTTAACTGCCCTGTCACGTATGGCAAAAAGGTCATTGCTCCTATCGTGGCTGACTTCTTAGCTGAATTTCCCGATTTGAACGTTGAGCTGATGTTGGACAACAATTTGATTGACCCATATCGAAGCGAAGCAGACGTGATTATTCGAATCGGTGAGTTGGTCGATTCGTCGTTAGTCGCGAGAAAATTGGGTGAATACCACATGACTTACTGCGCCTCACCCTCTTACCTTGAACAACATGCCCCTATCCAATCGCTTGATGACCTTGAACATCATCATTGTTTGGGGTTTCAGTATCACCAAGGAGAAAGCCAACAAGTGGTGAACATGCCATCTAATACCTTTGGAAACAGCAACACCCGATTAACGTCTAATAATGGCGATGTACTTAAGTTTGCCGCGTTAAAAGGCTCTGGTGTTCTTCTGCAACCAAAGATCTTAGTTGAACAGGAAATCCAATCTAGCGCCTTGGTAGAAATTCTCCATTCACACATTCCCAAGCCAAAACCGATCCACCTGCTTTACCGTTCAAAACAGCTTTCCCTTAAAAATCGCACCTTAGTCGATTTTGTTCTTTCGCATGTGAATCCGTAACGCCCCACATAAAGCGGCGACAATTTAACCATTTAATTAACTTTTATTGTCGATATGACAAATATTATTGCTTGTTAATTGTCTTTATTTTTCATGTTGTTAGTCAGAAACACCCATAACTAGGCATAATTTATTGATTCACACCAATTGCATTGCTCTGACAAAGTGACTAGGATTGCCGCCTTTCCTGAGTGAACTATCAAAAAAATATCGAGAAATTTAATCTAATTTCTCTTCCTGTTCGTGTGCAATCACAACATTTACACTCATTTCAAATTGCATAAGCACATTCCTTTGCTTATGAAAACGACATTGATTTCTCAACGCTGTTAGTCACGTATGTGGCTTTTTGGCTTGAGAGAGATTTTTATTCAAGGTAGGTCACAAGGACGCTACCCCTTGGCTGCATTTACTGGAGGATAAGATGCCTAAAGGTCTAATGCTGACTGACTTAGCCATCGCTGGCTTACTATTAATTTTGGCAAAAGTCATTCGCGTTCACGCGCCATTATTACAGCGTATGTACATTCCATCGGCGGTTCTCGCAGGATTATTCGGTCTAATTTTTGGACCAGCCCTGTTAGACGTACTGCCTTGGACCGATACGTTTACCGCTAACGCAAGCCTATTAACTGCTGCACTTTTTTCTGCGTTAGGTCTGGCAACGGATGTTCCATCACCTAAAACCGTCGCACAGCGTGCTGGCTCATTGTGGGCGTTTAACCAAATCGCTTCTGTTTCTCAGTGGTTGTTTGCAGCAATGTTTGGTCTAGTTCTCACAACCTTCTTCTGGCCAGAGATTAATCCTGGCTTTGGTGTGACAATGTCTGCGGGCTTTATGGGCGGACATGGCTCTGCATCTGTTGTTGGTGAAATCTTCACGGGGCTTGGCTGGGAAGATGGCTTCACACTTGGCTTAACGTTCGCAACCGTGGGTATTTTCATCTCGATTTCTGTCGGCATGCTCATGCTGCAATTCGCATTGAAGATGGGTTGGATTCGTAGCTTTACGACCTTCGACAGCATGGACGAACACGAACGCAAAGGCCTTGTTAAGCCTGATGATCAAGAACCGGTAATGAAAGACACCATGTCTTCCCTGTCGGTTGATTCTTTCGCGATTCACGCTGCGTTAGTGGTTGTCGTAACCGCTTTCTCTTATGTCGCCGCCAACTACTTGTCTTCTTTCCACGATAAGGTGCAGATCCCGACGTTTGTAACTGGCTTCCTTGGCGGCATGCTTGTGCGAATCATCGCGAAACAAACCAAAGCTTCACGCTATCTTTGTGACGGTGCATTCAAACACGCTGCGGGCATCAGTACCGATTATTTGATTATCTTTGGTATCTCAGCCATCAAGATTACCGTCTTAGCCCAGTATTTAATGCCGATGGTAGTGCTTGCAATCGGCGGTATCGCCTTCACACTATGGCTAATCTTCTGGGTTGCCCCACGTATCATGGGCGAAGATTGGTTCGAGAAAGGCATTTTCTCTTGGGGTTGGTTAACCGGTACGGTTGCCATGGGTATTGCGTTACTTCGTATTGTTGATCCCAAAATGCGTAGCAAAGTACTTGATGATTACGCCATCGCTTATGTCCCTGGCTCAATCACTGACATCTTCATCATCTCTTTGATGCCAATCGCGATGTATAACGGCATGCACTGGCAAGCGCTTGGTGTAGGATTAGGTTACATCGCAATTGTCTTATTTATTTGGCGATTCATTTTTAAACGTAACAGCAGTGCTCTGACACACGAATCTTAGTCGCTTTACTCGGGAGGATTTTATCCTCTCGAGTTCATTCCTTGGTTTTTATCAAAATCACTCCTCATCTCGAAAATAAGCAACTTGTTTTATATTTGAGATTTGCAATCCCGATCTCTTACTATCATTCTTTTTTAATACTTGACCTGAAAGTTTCTATATCAGAATAGCCGCCTATTCGTTTCTAAAACATGGAGAAAGGCTGTGCGTC
Organism: Vibrio sp. 2304; assembly: GCF_033339475.1. NCBI lineage: Bacteria > Pseudomonadati > Pseudomonadota > Gammaproteobacteria > Vibrionales > Vibrionaceae > Vibrio > Vibrio sp. 2304. The sequence goes on from NZ_JAWOUQ010000002.1 coordinate 187,120, forward strand.
GCTCTCAAGGATTTACTCTTATTGAACTCATTGTGTGCATCATCATTCTTGGTATTGTAAGCGTCGTTGCATTTCCTAAATTTCTTGGCTTACAAAAAGATGCCAGAGTGGCGGTTCTATATGGAGCCAGAGAAGCACTCATGACCGCCAACAACTTTGTCTACACCAAAGCAGTGATTCAATCTCAAGAGACAGTAGATGGCGGCATACAATATAACATTGATCTAGATAATGACGGCCATAACGACCTAATTGGTTACTTTGGATTTATCAAAAATGTTATTCCAGCAAAAGAGCTAGCAGGCTTTGATCCGCAACTCACTATCAACACTTGGTATGGGGTAGATAGCCCAGACGAGCCCTACTTCCTTATTGGTTTTGCAAACAAGCCTGTTGGTCCAGAACATATGTGTTATGTCGAAGTTTACTACCCAGAAACTCCTGGTGGCCAAGTGAAATACAAAATACAAACTGACGATTGCTAATTCCCATAGAGAGTGGCAGTAACACTTTTACTTTTGGTGTCTTCATCGTTATTGCAAGGTAATGGCTCCAAAACCATCATTAACAACTATTTCACATAATGTCGTCGCACAATGAGCTCATAGAGATAAAACCAGTAATTTGCGCCGACACATGGCTATAATTGAAACAATCTATCGTTTTTAAACCCGCCTATAACTTGTGCTTGTAAACTCATCATTTCGCTCAATAATAGTTCTATAACAAATTCAATAATTTAAAGCGGGAGGCGTAATGAGAATATTCTGGCAGCTACGTTGGTATTTCCAACAAAAGTGGAGGCACTATGTCGGATCCATTCTGCTTTTCGCTGTTATATCAGCACTACAGCTTGTTCCGCCCAAAGCAGTTGGCATCATAGTTGATGGCGTCGTAGACAACACTTTAGATACAAATACGCTGATTCTATGGCTCTCAGGGTTAACTGTACTGATCTTTACTATTTATGGGTGTCGCATCTTATGGCGAATTTGGCTTTTCGGCGCAAGCTGGGAGCTCGGGACCATTCTACGTAACCGTCTATATAGGCATTTATCGACACAGCCACCTCGTTTTTTTGAACGTTACAAGACGGGGGATCTGATGGCTCGTGGCACTAATGATGTGCGTAATATCGTTATGACTGCCGGCGAAGGGGTTTTAACCGCCGCAGACTCTTTGATCACTGGTATTGCGGTTTTAATCATTATGGTAACGCAAGTAAGCTGGAAGCTCACCGTAATGGCGCTTCTTCCAATGCCATTTCTTGCCATCATCATCTTCTTTATTGTGCGTATCCTACATCAACGCTTTCGTGTCGCTCAGGAAGCCTTTTCTACCATGTCAGACATGACACAAGAGTCACTTAATGGCGTGCGAATGCTGCGTGCTTTCGGATTAGAAAACCAAGAGCAGCAACGTTTTGAAGAGGTTGTGGATGATACTGGCGAAAAGAACATCGCTGTCGCAAGAGTCGATGCTAGATTTGACCCGGCAATTCAGTTAACCATCGGTCTTTCTTTCCTTCTTAGTGTCGCTGCTGGTGCTTACCTTGTTGATAAAGGTGAGATCACGCTTGGTGATCTGACCGCATTTACGATGTATTTAGGGTTGATGATATGGCCGATGCTGGCATTCGCATTCCTATTTAACATTTTAGAAAGAGGCTCTGCTGCATGGAACCGATTACAAGAGATCTTTGATGAAAAGCCAGAAATTATCAGTGGCAATAAGCCAATAGAAAATAAACCACTTCCGTTGAAAATTGATATCGACGATTTCCACTGGTCTAGTGATTTACCGCCCGCTTTGACGGAAGTAAACATCGAACTTGAACCCGGAAAAATGTTGGGAGTTGCAGGGCCTGTAGGAAGCGGAAAATCGACCCTGTTAACACTACTTTTGCGTCAACATGATTTAGAAAACGGCTCAATTAAATTCGGTGATGTCGAGATCAAGGATGCCCTACTTCCACAGTGGCGAAACCGCTTTGCTGTAGTTAACCAAAGTCCGTTTCTATTCTCCAAATCTATCTTCGACAATATTGCCTTAGGCAACCCTAATGCAGAGAAAGAAGAAGTCTATAGAGCAGCAAAGTTAGCCTGTATACATGACGATATTGAGAAGTTTCCTGAAGGCTACCAAACAGAAGTTGGTGAAAAAGGCATTACACTCTCCGGCGGGCAAAAACAACGTATTGCGATAGCACGCGCTATGCTGCTGAATGCCCAAGTGTTGGTTTTGGACGATGCACTTTCCGCTGTTGATGGACGGACCGAACATCAAATCCTTAAGAATTTGGAAACACACTACCGTGATCAAGCCCTAATCGTTATTGCACACCGCCTCACCGCATTGGAAGCAGCAGACGAGATCATTGTCTTGAATCACGGCCACATTACTGAACGTGGGCAACATAGCGCTTTATTAGCGCATCAGGGATGGTACGCCGAAATGTTCGAGTACCAAAAACTAGAACAGGCGATGGAGGAATAATGAATGAACCAGACCAGCACGTTTAAACGGTTAATGTCTTACCCATTATCTCAACCAAAGCCAATGATTAAAGGACTCGCCTTGCTGTTTATTGCAGCGTTAGCTAGCGCCGGCGGCCCTTGGTTGATTCAATATTTCATTGATGAGCACATCGCTAAAGGTGACTATTCACAAAATGTTCTGATTTCGCTAGCAGTAGGTTATATCGCTCTTCAGATCGTATCGGCAACATTCCAGTATTTTCAGTCATTGCAATTTAGCATTGTCGCGGCTAACACGATCAAAGCGATTCGTAAGCAAGTATTTTCTGGCGTGATTAAGCAGCCGTTATCTGCGTTTGATTACACTCCTGCTGGAAAATTGGTGTCGCGAATCACCAACGATACGGAATCTTTACAGCAATTTTATGAGCTTTTGATCGCGACCGTGGTGAAAAACGTGGTCATGATTGTCGTAATGCTTGGCGTTATGTTTTTCATGAGCTGGAAGCTCACACTCGTTGTGCTTGTATTGCTGCCGATCGTCATCGGCTTTATGTACTTGTTTAAGCAGCTAAGTACAGAAAGCTACCGAAAGATGCGTGACCTATTGACCGATATAAATGCGAATCTGAGTGAATCCATTCAAGGGATGAGTGTCATTCAACTAATGCAACAAGAAGAGCGTTTTAATAAACAGTTCAACGAGCTAACCGCAGAGCATCTGGTGGCATCTAAACGAGTGATTCGGCTAAACGGCTATCTGCTAAGACCATTAATGGACTTACTCGCTGGTCTTGCGTTGCTTTGCTTGGTTGCGATCTTTGGTTTTAATGGTATTGAGTTGATTGGTGTGGGGGTACTGTATGCATTTATCAGTTATCTTGCGCGAGTTACTGAACCACTAATTGAGATGACTCAGCAACTTGCTCTACTTCAGCAGGCGTTAGTATCAAGCGAACGTGTGTTTGAATTGATTGATGCGAAAGAACAAACTTACGGGGGCGATCATCAACCATTAAGGTCAGGTGCTATCGAACTTAAAGACCTCACATTTAGCTACGATGGTAAACAGGACGTCCTAAAAGACATTTCGTTGAAGGCCAACCACCAAGACTTTATCGCGCTTGTCGGGCATACAGGAAGCGGTAAAAGCACCTTAGCGTCACTGTTAATGGGCTTTTATCCAACGCAATGTGGTGAACTGCTCATAGATGGTCGTCCACTTCAGACATTAGGGAAAGACGTACTTCGCAAAGATGTGGCAATGGTTCAACAAGATCCACATATTCTCCCTGCTTCAGTCAGAGAAAACATCTCTCTCAGTCGGGCGGTTGATGACAATCAAATATGGGATGCGTTAGACAAGGTAGGTTTGGCAGAACAAATTCATCGTTACCCTAACGGGCTAGACACGCAGTTAGGTCAAGGCGAAACTAATTTATCTGCGGGTCAGAAACAGCTTTTGGCGTTAGCACGTGTGCTTGTGGTAAAACCTAAGATATTGATATTAGATGAAGCAACCGCAAATATTGACTCGGGAACAGAGGCTTTAATCCAAAAGAGCTTGGCGGTACTCAGACAAGACATGACGCTCGTTGTTATTGCTCATCGGCTGTCAACTATCCTAGATGCAGACCAAATCATTGTTCTTCATCATGGGGAGTTGGTCGAGAAAGGTACACACAAAGCACTCTTAACGCAAAATGGTCGTTATGCTCAAATGTATCAGTTACAGCAAGCAAACCGACACCTACAACAGATTGAAGAAGACACCAAGCAACTCGAAGAAGCGGTGTGATTTTATGCCCGTGCCTTCTTTTTATTTAGTCGGCATGGGCATAATTGGTGTAACTTCAAAATTTAGCCTTGTTAGCTTCCAATTTCTTCATAATGTGAACTAATTTTCTATTTCTTACCTATTATTGACATAACCCCTCGCTATATCACGCAAGGTCGTTGTAAAATCGTACGGTACTTAAGTCTACTGCCTGTGGCATTGGGCTGAATTCCGCTTTCTAATTATGCACATTAATCTCATGACACAAGTCCATGGACAAAGATAAGTTTACTAACATCTATCGCTTGCCTGGTTCGATTCAAATTCGTATCGGTAAATGGCAAAAGACGTTCCGCGGCACCTCTGATTTAGTTTTACATCAGGCGCTAATGGAGCGTAATAAGCAATTTAAGAAGCCAGACTTTTTACCTAAAGGCTGGTGTGTCACTCCTATTGATGAAAACGACATTACCATTACGCATCACGGTAAATATATCCAAACCGTTATGCGCACAATGCTGGACAGAAAGGTCTCATACAAGCGACTGTTCCTATCTCGAATGACTCTCGAAGAAGGTGAAAAAGTGCTCCACAATTACAAGCTGGAGTGGGTAAGAAAACATAACCAGATCGCCAAAAAGTACAATCAAATTAAAAAGAAACAATATATGAACTTTGCAAGAGAAGAAGAGGAAACCCTCTACCCTTCGATTCCAAAGGGTGAGTTTGACAAAACGTTATGGAACAAACTTGTCGTATCATCGTTTGGCCCGCAGAAAAAGTACAAAAACCCGCACTTTGTCCGTAAAGCCGATTTCTAAATAAACACCCCTAAAGTTAGGGGTGTTTATTTATACGTTAACTCACCAGTCGTAAGTTAAACTTGCAATAACATTTTGTCGGTCGCCATACCAACAAAAACCATCACATGTCGCTATGTACTTTTTATCCGCGATGTTTTTAGCTGCGACTTGTAGCTTGTAATCGCCGATTCGATAACTGACCGTCGCATCCATTAAGAAATAACTTGGTACTTTTAGTCTCTCTTCATTGTCTCCGTATGACTCACCTGTATAGCGCGCGCCTAAGCCAACAGCAAAGCCATCAAGAGGTCCATCAAAGAAACGATAATGTGCCCAAGCTGATGATACGGTATTCGCCACTTGGGAAGGTGTTTTGCCAACCCATGCCTTATTGATGTCTTCTTTTATCTCTGCATCAACGTACGCAATGTTCCCGATCAATGTTAAGGATGGTGTCACATTAGCTACAGCTTCAAACTCAACGCCGTTATTTTCTATTTTTCCTATTTGCGTTAATTCACTCAAGTAGATACGAGCCAAGTTTTCTTTTGTTGCCCGATACGTTGCAATATTGAAATAACCATCAAATGAATCCGGTTGGTATTTCATACCGATTTCAAATTGATCACCGCTTTCAGGCTTCGCTGGCTTACCATTGCTGTCTTCTTGAATAATTGGATCAAAGTACTGAGAGTAACTAAAGTATGGCGTGAAGCCAGAATCAGAAATATAAGCCGTTCCCACGCTAAACGTCCACTCTCCATTATCGACTTTCGTGCGAGCACCCGTGGTAACATTATGTACTTCATTACTTGTATCGTCGTAACGTGCGCCCAATAACATCGCCCATTTATCGTTGATCAGCATATGAGCTTGAAAGTAGACGCCGAGCTGCTGATTATCGATTTTCGTTCTTTGCTTATCGGTTTCGCTCAATGGTTGTAGCGTATTCGGATCGAGTAACATTATGTTATCCGAATAAGTAGGATTAAATACATTAAACCTAGGATCGGGCAAAGCTCCCATTGGTGTGTTTAATAATGCACTACCATTAGCAACGATAGGGTCATTGGCAAAATCTTTACCATCGATACTGATCATTTGAAAATCTAAGCCCAACATCAAGTTATGCTCAACACTTCCCCAATTTACTTGGTGCATCAAACGATTATCGATATTAAAAGCATCGGATGATCCATCTTCTGTTGAAGCCCCCCGAAGTATGGTTTTGCGTTCATTTGATGGGTCCAAAGCCGGCCCCAACGCAGGCACGTCAGCCGAGTAAACGTACGAATACATTTGTCTTAGCTTAACATCCATTTCGCTGTAACGAGCTGCTTGAACAAATGAAGTGGTATCATTAAATGCATGAGAAAACTCATAGCCTAAAGACACCTGCTCACGCTCAAACGTCTCCCAGTTAGGATTGCCTATCGCTAAACTATCACTGATCTTTCCATTTTTGTTTGGCGTTAACGTTCCTTCAACTGGCAAAAATTGCAGATAAGGATCTGAGTCGTCTTTTTGATAGCTCGTTAGAAAGGTAATTTCAGACGTCTCATTAAATTTGTACGTCATCGATGGAGAGAGAAGAATGCGCTCTGCTTCTACCCCACTAATTCTCGTCCCATTTTTTCTCGCTAACCCTTGAAAGCGGAAAGCTAACTGCTCACTCACCTCAGAGTTTACGTCAAGAGAAAGTTGTTTACGGTCTTCAGAACCGTACTCCAAAGATACAAGTCCTGACCCCCCATCAAATTGAGGTCGCTTACTGACAACATTGATAACCCCACCTGGAGGGTTTTGCCCATAAAGAACAGACGCTGCACCACGTAAAACTTCAACCCTCTCTAACGCAAACGGATCTATTTGCCAACTATAGAAGCCAGAAGAATATAAACGGGTACCATCTTGATACAACCCGCTGTTCGCTTGTTTAAAACCACGAATAATAAACCAATCTTGCTTGTTATCTTCGCCGAAATAATTAGTTTGAATGCTTGGTGTGTACTGTAGTGCGTCAGAAATGCTAATAGAGGCACGATCATCCATTTGCTCTCGCGTAACAACAGACACCGCTCTTGGAGTCTCATTGATAGCAATATCAGTTTTCGTCGCTGCCCGACTCTTCGCTCCGAGATAACTAAAATCTGGACCAACTGCACTGTCTTGCTGCTGTCCAATCACAACTATATTTTCATCTTCCTGAGCCAAGACATTTGGCGTTGATACAGCTAATACAACCGCCATCGACGTTGGTGTCAGCATAAACTGCCGAGTCATATTCTCTCCTTTTTGTCGGCAGCCAAACCAACCCTTCATGACTTCAGCGACCGCTGAAAGAAAAGCGAGTTACGGCATCGCCAGTTGTTTCCGTAAAAGACAAACCAGAGGTTTTGCATAAAGCACTCGCATAGGTTACGAATGCCACTACGAGTGCTTATTTGTATAAGTACTTTCTTGGTTGAGGCTTAGCTCATTTCTATAAGCGGCGTAAACCCCACATTAAATACAAACCGCCAATGAGAGACGCCATAAGCCCTGTTGGTATTTCTTGCGGGTAAAGGACCTGTCGTCCCAACCAATCAGCCAACAACATCACCCCTGCCCCCAGTATCGCGGCGCATAACATGTGTTGTGACGCTTTGTTAAAACCAAATAAGCGAGCTAAATGCGGAGCCAACAACCCAACAAAGCTAATCGGGCCAACAACCAATGTCGCACTGACCGTGAGACAAGCAACTAAAAGAAGCAGTATTGCGCGTGAACGATCAACTCGAATTCCAAGTGCTTTAGAGGAAGCGGCACCGACAGGAAGAATATCTAGCCATCTTACGCAGAGAAAACTCAACCCTATAAAGACAAGCGCAGATAAAGACAATGGGAGTAACGTTTCAACCGAGACATAGTAGGTAGACCCAGACAACCAAGCCAATGCTTGATAACTTCTTGGGTCACCAGTGGCTAGAATAAAGCTCTGTATTGCATTCATCAGTGCGGTTATCGCAATACCAGTCAGCAAAATACGCTCCGGCTGAAAGCCTGACTTACGGTTTAGCAGCACAATGACTAATACCGTCGCTAATGCGCCTACGAGCCCGCCTAGAGAAAGAGTGAAAATTGACGAACCAAACCCAGTAAACATCGCGATGATCAATCCCATCGCTGTCCCTGAACTGATACCGATCACTTCAGGACTTGCCATTGGGTTTCCACTTAGGCGTTGAATCATGGTTCCAGCAATCGCCAACATTGCCCCCGCAATTGCTGCTGCAAATAATCTAGGTGCGCGCCATTCCAAAAAAATCCAATTTTGGCTAGCAAATAAGTTTGTCCACCCTTCATTTTGCACAGCAACCGTGGCAAAAAGGAAAACGGAAATTAACGTACCGATCAACGCCAATGAGATCGCTTTAGGGTTTAGCTTGTAAACATGTTGACGGTGTCGAGTTAACACTGTTTGAGTATGGCCCTGCGTCTTTTGTGATAAACGAGGTAACAGCCATAACAGTAACGGAGCGCCCAATGCAGCCGTTGCTGCTCCCGTTGGTATAAAACTCGCCATTAGCCCTGGCAGTTGCTGAATAACCAAATCGGTTAAAGTCAATAACATGGCACCAATCAGCATTGATACCCAAAGCTTATGCTGGATTTTATTGATACCTATCAATCGAGTAATCGCTGGCGCCGCTAACCCGATGAAACCGATGATTCCTACGGCAGAAACCACCCAAGAAGTGATTAACACCGCAAGCCCAAGACAGACAAAACGCAACTTAGCTAGCGAGACACCTAAACTCTTGGCACCTTGCTCGGAGAGTTCCAACAGACTTAACGGCTTTGCAATCACAAATGCAACGACCGTAGCAAGTGCGATTCGAGGGGCAAGATACGAGAAATCTCCCCATCCACTCTGAACAAGCGAACCGGCTCCCCATATCATTAACCCATTCAGCTTTTCGGTATTCATCATCAGAATAACCGTACTTAATGATGCAAAGTACAGGTTTATCACTAACCCAGAAACGACGACAACCGTTGGAGATAACGCTCGTCGCCATGACAACAGCATCACCAACCCCATCGATATCACACCGCCGATGAGAGCAACCAAATTAGGCGCAATATCCAACATCCAAGGAGCGAATAGCGTAGCTAACATCAAAGCAAAACTTGAACCGCTCGCCACACCAAGTGTCGTGGGTGAAGCGAGAGGGTTACGCAGCACTTGCTGCATCAATACCCCAGCAACCGCTAATCCAGCACCAGATATAATCGTGGTGAAGACTCGAGGCCACCAGCTAAAGTGAAGCAAAACAGAATCGATAGATTGAAAGTTAGGCTCCCATAAACTGCTTAGAGCCAACGAAAATGAGCTTACTTGGTACAATTGGAAAGCACCAATAGAAAAGGTAAATGCCGAAAGTAACACCACAAAGCTTAAAGGCATCGTTTTCATTGTGTTAACTCCTCGACCTTACTCGCCGTAACTAACTCTGCGAAACGGAGAGCTGAAGGCATAGAACCAAAACTCCAAACGGGCGCGACTTGCATGACCTTTTCACCAGATTGTTGAACAACATATTGCCAAAATGGGTCTTGAGAGAGCTGCTCTGCTCCACCATAAGGTAATGGCTCTACGATAACAATTTGAGCTTTTATGCCAGCTAACTTGTCGATGCCAACTAAGCTGAAGCCCCAGCTATTCGTCTTTTCATTCCATGCATTACTCAACCCAATCTTTTCGATAGCCTGAGAGTAAAGACTATTTTGACCAAAAACACGTACGTGCTTTGTATCCATAAACTGAATCATTAGAAGTGGCGGCTGGCCTTTATTTATACGCTGTTTTAATAAAGAGAAACGTTTTTCATATTGTTGGATAAGCGCCTCTGCTTCCGCCTCTCTTCCCAGCTCTTCACCAAACCTCCGAGTGAAGCTGGTAAGTACCGACCAATCCGTAATCCCGCTTTCATATAAGTCAATGGTGGTAACCGGGGCGATATCAACTAAGCGATGCTTCATTGAGGAGAAGTACGGGGCAATAAAAATACGATCAGGTCTGAGCTCGTAAATGCGCTCTATATTGGGTTGAGTTCTTAACCCTACATCCTTCGTTTGAGGTGGTAACGGTGGCGATTTTACCCAAGCATCGTAATCTTGCCCTTGAGCAACGCCTACAGGTACGACCCCTAAAGCCAACATCGTTTCAGTTTGTGTCCAATCAACCGACATCACCCGAGGTGATGCGTCAGCTAGTGCTTGAAAAGAACTGACCAAAAGCGCACTAAGTGAGAGAGCGAAAGAGAAATGTTTAAGTCGAGTGTTTGTACTGCTCATTATTCCAACCTTTAGCTTGGCATCGCCACCGGATAACCCGCAGGGTGGTCAGAGATCATCATCTCTATCCCATATATGTCCCTCAACTTAGGTTCAGTAAACACCTGTTCAACATTGCCTTGTGCAATCAAATCACCTTGATGTAATGCAACGATGTAGTCGCAAAATCGTGCAGCCAAGTTGATATCGTGTAATACGATAATAACGCCCAAACCCAGTTCTTGACTGAGTTTAGAGATAAGCTTCAACATATCTACTTGATGGCTGATGTCTAGCGCAGACAAAGGCTCATCAAGAAGCAAATACTCGGTTTTTTGGGCTAACAGCATAGCTAGCCACACACGTTGACGCTCTCCTCCAGATAACGTGTCCACTAAGCGATCTGCGTATTTTAGTGTGCCTGTCATCGCCATTGCTTCTTCAACAATGTCGTGATCTTTCTTACTCAAACGTCCAAGTAAACCATGCCATGGATAACGACCAAAACCGACTAAATCTCGACCTAAAATACTGTCGGTCACTGGAAGATGCTGAGGCAAGTAGGCAATGTGTTGGGCGAATTTTTTCGCTGAGAGATCGTTAATGCTCGTTCCATGCAGAACCACGTCACCAGCGGTGTATGGCTGTTGCTGTGCCAGCAACTTTAACAATGTGGATTTTCCTGAACCATTGTGTCCAACAAGAGCGTATGTTTTTCCGGGTTCAAATGTCACATCAAACGCTTTTAGCAATGACTTGCCTTCAATCTCAAACTGGAGTGCTTTAGCTTCCAACATCCCTACTTCACCTAATAGCCATTTACGAATAACAGTTATTCAGAGCTCTCATTCGTTGATCACGTTTGCCGTTCTTATTCAACAGAACGATTAATAAGGGAGGTTTTATATAACAACAAAGATACAAATGCAAACCGTTGTCATTATCATTACATCAACAAGATCATTGAGAGAATTGCTAAGTGTTAGTGATAATTTGCTCTGCTGAACTTCATTAGTAAATTATAGGCAGGTCAACGAGAGCAGCGGTCTCCCACTGCTCTCGCATAAATTTGAACGAATACTGCAGCGTATGAAGAAATGAAAAATGCCGCAGTGAATACATTAATGACGAGCGTCAGCGCCAAACTCTACTTCTTTATAGATATCGGCCAGCGACTTTTTACCTTGTTTGTCTTTGGCTGAACGCTTTTTCTTAGTTTGATAATGGTATTCTTGCTCCTGAAGTGCTTGTTCGTGCTCTTTTGCTGACTCAACAAACTCAGGATTTGCAAGTGCTTGTTGGCGTAAGCGGTTTACTCTTTCAAGGGTTTCCCACAACATACTTCACCTCCAAACTTATTACTGTATATAAAAACAGTATTGTTTAAATATTCCTCCTCGTCAACATTTCAACTTTGTTACTGCTCTTCACATTAACCCCAAGCCTGTATAGTGCTCGGGATATTTGTGGATGATTTGCTTTATATAACCTTGATGCTCTCGCAGAGCATCAACACATTCTCGAGATAACCATCCCTGATATACCCATTTTTCAAGTTCTAACAATGCGTATGGGATGGACCACGCTTGTCTATACGGATGGTGCGTTGTCATAAAATCAAAGGCATTTGCGGCAGCCGTAATTTGGGCGGCTATTGGTATATCATCACTGGTTAAACCATACGGATAACCAGTGCCATTTAAATTTTCGTACTGATAAATAATCATCTGCAAAAACAAAGTCACACTCGGGTGAACCGGATTTCCGATACGGGCAACTATGTCATCCGCTGAATCGATACAACGCTCAATATGTTGAATCAATATCGCCTCTTGTTCTTGAGAGTAATTTGTTCGGCGGCTAGCAATTTCAACTGGCAGCTGACTATCACCGAGCGCATGGAACTGAGCAAAAATACCAATATCTTCGACCATTTCGTCATTCAGGTGATAACGATCCGCTAACTGCGTTGCGATAATTTGACTGTAGTACTTCATGCGTTTGGTATGCGCGTAATACTCAGGTGAATAGCCTGGCATCATACATTGCATTCGGTTAGCTAGCGTTTCTATCGCATTGACTACTTGAGTTTCTGATTCAACCGCAAATCGAATCATTTCGAAATAAGGTTTAAGACCATTCAGCGCTTCTAAACTAAACGCATCACGTTGAGTGGAGTTCAAAAATACAAAACCAGTAAAAGCTTTATTGTCATAACAAGGAATAGCAGCCGACGACTGATATCCGTGTTTGAGTAAAATTTGAACCCGAGGACAGTGCTTAATATCATGAAGGTCTTCGACGATACGAGGAACCGCGTTTTTAGAGGCAATATTGAGGTGGTGGAGTTTACGGAATGCTGATTCGTGATGGGCTAAACACCAAGTGTCGAACTCACTTTCTGCAAATGATTTGAGCACATCTTGGTCTGGGTGATATTTTGCAAATGACACCCTATCAATACATGGCAAGTGCGCCTGCATCCTGCCTTTTAGCGTTTGCAGTTGCTCGTTAAGCGGTTTTGCAAACGGGTAAAAACTCCGGTGCGCCATGCTTCACCTCCACACCAAAGCAGAGAAACAAGAAAAGCTCATTGTGTTGCAAATTCAATGGTATTTTGAGCGGTTTTCTCCACTTAAATTATCGATATACCACAACTTAAGTGTACGAAATAAAAGCACATTTCTACCAATTTTTTCACCGGATATCTTACGGTAATTTGATCCAGATTAAAAAAGCCAACGAGCGAAACTCGTTGGCCTAACAATACTGATTGATTACGATGGATTCAGTAACTAGAAGTTATTCAAAGAACGTTCTAAACAACTAGCCTAGAGCAGGAAGCACACCCAGCGTAATTAACACCTGAGCGAATACGATGCCAGTGCCAGCGATGCCCGTTATCACTAACGCACCTTGACCACCTGCGACGCGGTACTCCCCAGTAAAATCATCCGATTTACGAACCTTGATCACCATAACCAAAGGCAAAAAGATGGCTAAAATCGCTAAGGCAATCGCTGCATAGCCCAAAGCCATAATAAAGCCTTGAGGATAGAAAAGTGCGAAGCCTAGCGGTGGAGTAAACGTCACTAGTGCCGCAATCAAACGATTAGGCTTATCGTTACTTCCTTTGATGGTATCACCCAAAAATTCGAATAGACCCAAACTCACGCCAAGGAACGATGTCAACAATGCCAAGTCAGCAAACACACCAACAATGCTACCCAAATTTGATTGGTGTACTGTCTGAGATAGTTGACCAATCAGTGCGCTCAACCCTCCGTTCTCAACAAGCGTACTTTGGCTAACCACACCCAACGTCACGATTTGCCAAAAGATATAAATAACGAGTGGAATCGTCGAACCAATAATAACGGCTTTGCGTAAAGAAGAAGTGTCACCGTCTAAGTAATTCACAATTGCAGGTATACTTCCGTGGAAACCAAACGAAGTAAAGATCACCGGAATCGCCGCTACAACAAGGCCTTGTTCGATTGGCATACTTAACAAGTAAGATTCCGTAACGTTTGGAGCAAGAAAAGAAAGCACCGCAACCATCGCAATGAGCTTCATCGCGAACAGAACTCGGTTTACTTTATCGACCGTACCGGTACCCACTGTCACAACTAAAGTCACAATCAAGGTAAAGATTATCGTTGATGTAGGCCCTGAAATATCGAGGTCAAACCATTGTGCAAGGCGGTCTCCGAACTGAGCACCACCGCCAGCGATATACGCTGCACATAATGAGTAGAAAAGAAACAACATCGCAAAACTTGCCACCCACTTGCCTTTTTGACCTAGGATCTGTTTCGCCAAAGTATGAAGTGTAGCACTACTCTCCGCATGTTGATGAAGCTCAAGCATAAGCAAGGCAGTGAAAGCCATCAGAGCCCATAAGCCTAGCATGATGATAATAGAAGTTGAAAAACCAATGCCGGCAGAGGCAAGTGGAAGCGCTAGCATACCAGCGCCTATTGTAGTGCCCGCAATAATTAGCGTACTACCGAATACTTTAGAACGACTCATTGTATATTAATCTTTACACTTTATTAGAAATTATCAGTATTAGATCGGGCAACGGCGGACCGAAACCAACACCATATTTGTATTGCCGTCGATATTGTAGGATCTTTAGCAGAAGATCAAGCAAAGTGTAAGGATAAAAAACCACACATATAAACTATAATTTACACCTTACTGATATTTAACAATAACTGTGTGCATTCTTCCCTGTTCATGAACTTGGGAACAGGGTAATTCCAGTGCGCCTCTTTCAGAATTAAATCAACAAGCGCATCAGCATCTTCACGTTGAATGAGCGCACTGGTTTGCTCAATATCAATAGTTGAAAACAAGGACTCCAGATTCGCCAAAAAATGCTGAGCACTTGCGTTACCTAACTGCCCCTCGGCCGTCAACTCATCGAGCTTTCTTAGTTGAGGCTCAATCTCTGATAATGAAAAGCGCAGCACAGGCAACAAGGCTAATCCGTTTGCCATACCATGAGGTATTCCATATCTCGCACCGAATGTGTGAGCAAAGGCATGAACATAACCCAAACTCGCTTTGGTAAATGCTAAACCCGCGTAATAGGATGCCATAGCCATTTTATGACGAGCTTCGACATCATCCCCTAGCATCACAGCCCTAGGAAGATATTTAAAAATGAGTTTAATAGCGGCAACCGAATAAGCCATCGTTTCTTGAGTAGCGTTTTTCGATACATAGGCCTCAATAGCGTGGGTTAATGCATCAACGCCAGTATCAGCCGTGATCTTAGGAGGTAAACCAATCATTAAATTCGCATCTAAAGCTGCCATTAGTGGCACCAACTTTGGATCCATTAAAGGGGTTTTAATGTGTGAGGAGGGATCTGACACGACCGCAGCGATAGTAACTTCACTTCCGGTTCCAGCCGTTGTTGGAATAGCAAAAAGCGGTGCTGGCATTCGCCATACCTTCAATAGTCCAGCTAATTTTTTTATTGGCCGTTTATTGGTAACTTTCGCAGCAATAACTTTTGCACAATCCATTGCAGAGCCGCCACCCAAAGCTAATATGCCCTCACAATGAAAACGATGATAAGCCTCTAGACCGCTCTCAACCTGATCATAGGTAGGATCGGGCTTAACTTGCGAGAAAACATCTAACTGTAAATCGAGTTGTGCTGCTGCCTCAAGCACCTTATCTACAATACCGACTTGGACTAACCCTTCGTCGGTTACTAACAAAACGCGTTTAAATCCCAGCTCGGCCATCGATTCTAATAGCTCATTCATCGAACCAGGGCCGGAAAACAAGGTTGGTCTCGGCATAGGAAGGATAAGGGCTGCTATTTTTAACCCTGCGGTGTAAGTCCGATATAAACGATGCTTCAACATACGAAATCCTTTTCATTTAGAGCTATCATTCTAGCTACTTTTACCACCTATGCTTACTTTGCAATCACACATTTTCAATAAACTTATCTCACCAAAAAGGCTAACATCGCTGGGAAGCCGTACCATTTTATTATCTTTCCTCAACAACATGAGCTACAGAGAAAATATTTTCAACGACGCTCTATTGTCATGTTGTTAACAAGCTGCTTTACCTAATACTCTGTTAGTTACAGAGCAAGCCTCGAAGAAGTCTTCTTATTTTTTGCCTTCAAGAACAACAATATAAATTCTGTTAATCACACATCAATACCGTGTGTCTCTGGTTGAGCCCGAACACGATTTACAAAAATAAAAATAAGAATGCGTTACATCATGATTTATTGTCGTTTTCAAATAAGTCAACAAGAGCAACAATAATCTTTCAAAACTTATACTTAGTTCAAATATCTGACTCTTAACCATGAGCTTCAGGTGATATTATTATGCAACTAGGATTATTATCCCGCCCATAATCAAAACTATGTCTAAACGCCCACCTTTTTGGGGTCTATTCGCTGTCGTACCCAATCTTTCCTATCACCTTCTGATTTGGGTTTAGCGTGGGCTAATTAGCAATGTCGGTATAAACCATGAATCATTCTTGCCATTCCCATACGGACATGGGCTTTGAAGTCGATCTGAAACAAGCACTTATCTGGGTTGCTCGAGCACTCGACTATGTCGGTGTTGATGATACGCACCATAGCCATCGTGTCGCTTACATCGCTTACCAATGTGCTCGGGTCATGAACTGGGAACCAGAAAAAGCGGAGTTTTGCTACTTCGCAGGGATGATCCACGATTGTGGGGTCTCCGAAACACAAGAACATAAAATGTTACTTGAGGAGTTGGTGCCACAAGATGTAAAAACACATTGCTTAAGAGGATACCGAAGCCTCAAGCAGTGTCGTTTGTTGCGTCAGTTTGCGACACCTGTTCTTTACCACCATACACATTGGAGTGAACTAAAATATCTTGATTTACCGCCTTTTGAAAAAGAGGTCGCTGCCCTACTCTATTTAGCCGATCGTCTCGATTTTATGCGTTCCAAATACGTCATGAACTGCCACTGTGACATTGTCACACTTCATGAAGAACTAATTGCAGAATGCATCATGGCAAACGCTGGAACTTTGTTTAATCCAGACATGGCTAAGGCAATGGTTAAGCTCGTTATGACCGACGCATTTTGGTTCGCGATGGAGTCTGAAAATATAGAAACCATCGGATTAAACTTTAAAAGCATTGATTGGCTTCAAAAACAGCTCACCATCCAAGATATGAATAGTTTGGGCATGTTTATCGCTCGAATTGTTGACGCAAAAAGCCCATTTACTTATCAACATTCGCAAAAAGTGGCGGAGTTATCTCGGTATCTAGCCATCAAGCTTGGGTTCTGTGAGCACGACCAAGAGATGTTATTTATTGCTGGGTTGGTGCATGATATCGGAAAGTTAAAAACACCAGATGAGATTCTTCATAAAGAAGGCTCTCTTAATAAACAAGAGTATACGCGTATTAAACGCCATACAATTGATACTCAGCTCGCATTACACAAAGTGTTTCCCAACGCTAAAATAGCGGAGTGGGCCTCTAATCATCACGAGCGTTTGGACGGTTCTGGCTATCCTTATCATAAAACAGGAGACGAACTCGATGTACCATCACGTATTGTCGCGGTTGCCGATGTTTTTCAAGCTCTGTCTCAGGACCGTCCCTACCGAGGACGAATGGCTCAAGCACAAATCGCCGCGATTATGGGCGAGCAAGTCGCTAAACAAGAACTTTGTTCTGACGTCTATGCAGTGCTAGAGCGAAACATGACCGAGTGTTACGAGCTATCAACTA
Source organism: Vibrio sp. 2304 (assembly GCF_033339475.1). Classification (NCBI taxonomy): domain Bacteria; kingdom Pseudomonadati; phylum Pseudomonadota; class Gammaproteobacteria; order Vibrionales; family Vibrionaceae; genus Vibrio; species Vibrio sp. 2304. Next base: position 204,770 of record NZ_JAWOUQ010000002.1, read on the forward strand.
ATGTTTAATCGATAAAGGGCGTATCTACGCCCTATGCTGATTTTGTGCAGGTTGCAAACCAATCATTTTGCAATATCAAGTACATTGTCTCGCACACCATTGATTCTGAACCAACCTGCAATACTGAAACGCTCAGCATTGGTCGGTAAAACCTCATGCGGGAATTGCTCAGATAAGAATAAAAGTAAGCGTCCCGATTGAGGAGGGATGGTTGCTATCTTATTATCATTTAGATCGTAAACCACCAATTCACCTGCATCCTTTTCCGTCCAAGATTCGTTCATGTAAAAAACGGTTGTCAATCGACGGTTTTCATTGCCCTTAAAACAATCTAGATGCTTTTGGTAGAAATCCCCTTCCTCGTACTTGGCAAAGTGAGCTTCATACTCAAAAAGTCCTAGAAACAAGTGACGGTTCACTTCTTGGCGTATTTCTTCCATCTTATCTAAGTAAGAAGTAACCGCGTGCCCCATATTGGGCGATAACCATTGAATTTTGTCACTTCGAATTGACTCAATACGAGTCACATCGTCATTACGACCAATACGCGCTTTTTTCCAGTTACTTGGAATGCAGTCTCGTAATTGAGCCACTTCTTGTTCAGAAAGAAAATCATCCCAGATGTAGTAGCCATGGGTTGCTAACGCATCGATCATTTTATCCATTATTGTCGTTCACTCATATTAGTTGGGCGGTCTATATAAAAAATCTTCAACCCCACAACAAATGCGATTTTTTGTCGAAACGACAACAAAATAAAAAGAGAGTAAAAATAGGTGATGACGAATATAAAAATGCCGCTCATATAAGCGGCAATATCTTTTATTATTGACGAGCTTCTAATCTCGTTGGATGAACTCGCAACGGACTAAGACGTTTAATAGTCGGGCGTTGTTTGTTTTTTAACTGGATATGACAAAGTTCCAGAATTAAGCCGAATGCCATCGCAAAGTACACATAACCTTTGTTGATATGAATTTCGAAGCCTTCTGCCATCAATAAACCACCTAACAAAACGAGGAATAACAAAGCAAGTGTCTTAAAACCAGGGTAACACGACACCAGGTTATTGATTTTTTCGGCTGTCATGACCATCACGATAGCAGACGAAACAATCGCTGCGACCATAAGTGGGACATCACTTGTCAAACCAACGGCGGTTATCACCGAGTCCATCGAGAATACAGCATCCACGGCAACAATCTGCAACAGAACTACCGCTAAACCAGTACGGGCGTGAGTTGAGTGAGCCGACTCGTTGTGATTTAACCAACTCCACAACTCTTTCAGGCTTTTAGCCAAGAGGAATGCACCACCCGCAATCATGATGACGTCTCTTCCGGTAAACGCATGGTTCGCCAAAGAAAATAGCGGTTGAGTCAATTGCATGATCCAAGAGATTGAAAACACTAAACCAATACGAGCAATAACAGCAAGACCAATACCAAGGTTTCTTGCCAGCTTACGTTGGTGCAGCGGCAGTCTTTCACATAAGACAGAGATAAAAACGACGTTATCAACGCCTAAGACAACTTCAAGCGCAAACAAAGTGGCGAAAATAGCCCAAGCTTCTGGTTGCATAAAAAGTTCTAGCATGAGCATGTCTCCAATAATAAGAAGACATATGGTGAAGGGTTTTGTCGACTAAAGGGGTCGTCCATTAATTATTTATACCTTTGTTACTGAGGGATCATGAGTAAATCACCAAACAATCAACAAAACAATATCTATTTTAATTAACAAGGAACAAGTTTAATTCGTGTACAAATCAATCAACTCCTCCAAATTGATTAAAATTACATAGAAGCTTTAGAATTGAATAAATGAAAGCATTAAAGTCCAACAAAACTAAGATAAATTTCTAGACTTATAAGCACCATCAACCCTTATGCAACCCATTAAATGCATTGAGCTCAAAGAGAAACAGGCGTGTTTCCGAGATAAACAATAGTAAAAATTTGTTTCATGCTGATATACTGCCAAAAATCATAAGAAACCTGCTATTTATGGACTACATTGCTCTTTCGCGTATAAGCCTTAAACATCTAACTGTTTTACATATGTTGTTAACCACTCACAGCGTCACACTTGCGGCAGAACGCTTGTGTGTAACACCATCGAGCGTCAGTAAAACGCTCGGACAGTTACGCGAAACGCTAAAGGATGACCTTTTTTACCGTGATGGCACTCGCTTAGTGCCGACAGCATTTGCGCTGCATATAGGCCCGTCAATCCATGGCATACTCTCCAGTATGAATGGGTTATTACATCAAGGCTCTTTTAATCCGGCTTACTATCAAGGTAGTTTTTCATTAGCAATGCGTGAAAGTTCGTTTGAGCTCTTTGCGCCAGTTCTACAGCATCTGTCCCAACAACTGAGTAACCACGCGCACTTGAATGTCCATGCGAAAGAGGAAATGAGCTTCGATGCATTAGCAAGAGGTCAAGTAGATTTTTTGTTGCTTCCTCACGATCTCAGCCAACCACCCACACAAAATAAAGACTTGGTCTGGAAAACCATTTTGAAAGACGAAATGGTTTGCTTAATGAGAGCATCGAACCCACTCGCTGAGCAACCCTTATCTGTTGAAAGTTACCTTTGTGCAAGACACATCGGTATTCATGATAAAGATCTGTCACAACCTTATTTTGAGCAAAATCTCACCCAAAGGCATTCAAAACGAAACTTGGCCATGCGTGTAGCCGACTTTGGTTCAGCTGCGGTGATGTGTCAGCACTCGGATTACTTGTTCACATGCTCCAAGCTTTGGGCAAGAGCGGCAATGCAAGCAAAAGGTTTGGTTGAGCAAGCTCTTCCATTCGATTACGGGCAAGTAGCCTACAGCCTCGTTTGGAACAAAGCGAGCTTAAACGATCCCGCTTTAAAATGGTTACAGCAACAATTACTCGACGCTTGCGCCATGTTAGATGCCTGTGATGCGTAAGCATAGATAAACAACGGTACTACGTGAGTACTGTCGGCACTGTGATAGGGTTACTCACGTAGCATCGAAGCTCTGATTTTAAGCGTTCGATATCATGATGAGAGCACGTATCCCAAGTTAACGCCTCCCCCACTACTCCGTGATGCTGAAAGGCATTTAAACGGATAAGCACCGATTCAGGAAGAGTACTCAAGTAACGTCCAATTGCTACGATTTCTATATCTAAATCACTTTTTTGGGGAATATGCAGTAAGCGGACCTCGTACAATTTTTCGTGTTCAACTAGGTATTGAAGGGTTTTAAATACACGATGATTATCACGCCCAGTTAGCCACTGATGCGTCTCCGTCTGCCACGCTTTCAAATCGATCATTGCGCCATCCAGAAAAGGTAGAATACGCTGCCAACCAGCAACCGCTAAAGAACCGTTACTGTCGATGAAACAAGAGAGGTGCCGTAATTCAGGATCTTGTTTTATCCCTTTAAACAGCTCAATAATGAAAGGAAGTTGTAAGGTAGATTCCCCACCGGATACAGTAACACCACTGATGAAAAAGCGATGTTTGCGTATCAAATCGAGCATTGTTACTACAGAGTAGTCAGTAATTTTTGGATTAGATTGGTTCTGACATATCTCTATACAATGATCGCAGTGGGTGCACTCCTCTTTAAGCCAAACAACGTTGTTGTTTTCGTCGAACTTCAATGCGCCTGCTGAACATTCACTCACACACTCACCACAATGATTACAATGGTTTATCGTGTGAGGATTGTGGCAGTTCAAACACTGATAGTTACAACCCTGTAGAAAGATGACTAGACGATTTCCTGGCCCATCAACACAAGAGAAAGGAAGGATACGAGTGACTTTTGCCAAAAGGCTTCCACTTCGTCTAGACATCTTGTTCTTTCCTAAACCGAACTTATGCCTGCGTGTAAGTCGGTGTTACTTCATGACTCACCACACGTGGCGAGCGTTCTAAAATTTTGGTATTTTTTGCTGCTTCTGCACCTAGAAACGTCGTGTTGGTTCTCGAACCTTCTTCATCATATTTCGCGACGTCTGAAAGTTTGATCATGTAGCCTGTCACGCGAATTAAGTCATTTGAAGTGACATTCGCGGTAAACTCACGATAACCAGCATTTAGTGCCCCTTTACATAAATTGAACATCGCTTCTGGGTTAGATTTCACCGTTTCATCAATCGTCAAAATATCGCTGATACCCGCACGATAATACTGATGATGCTTCGCCGTTGCTTGTACATAAGTGACAGGATCTGGCTCTGCACCATAAGGCAGACGTACACCTGGCGTAACATCATGATCTAAGCTAATGCCGCCTTGTGCATGTAAGAGCGCTTTGCCATCTAAACCATATTTCACCGGGGTTGAGTCCACCAGTTTAGCCAGTGTTGCTGAAACATCATGAGCAAAAGTATTTGCTCGATCATTTTTTCCGTATCGCCCTATTTGCCCTTCTTTTTCAAATAGAAGGTTTACCGCTTCGGCCATGCCATAAACGCCATACATTGGCGCGAAATAGGACTCTTTTATCAACCCTTCTTGCGTCAAAAAGCCTTGAAAGAAGTTCGATTTTTCATGCAAGTGCGTGCTTCTTGCGTTTATGAGCTCGACCATTAATCGATGGTAAGAAGGCAACGCACTGTTTAAGAAGTCGTTACAGTCTGATGCTCGTTTTGCAACTTCTTTTAAATTCATTCGCACCAATGTGTTCGAGCCACCTGCTAATGGAAGCGAGTTGTAGCAACTTACAATACCAAAGCGTGAGCCGTTGTAGGCTTTCGCGTGCATTGGGTAATTGGCAATATGCGGTTTACTGCATTCACAAATGTTCTGTGTCGCTTGACGAAGTAAGTCATCAGGCGTAACTGTCTCGTCGTACATAAAGGTGAGATTCGGTGCGATCTGCTTGAGCTCCGCATCTACTTTTAAAACAGTGCGACAAATAATGTTGTCTGTCGGTCCGACATTCACATGCATAAACGCATCTGGCAATGTGCGATCCAGCATGATCCAAAAATGTTTTAACTTTTTGTAAATCTGGCTCTCTGTTAGGTCGCCTATGTAAGGCAACAAGACATCATCTAACTGGCCTAAGTAAACCGGAATGTTCGTTACCGAAGGAACATGATGGTAAATGATGGTAAGCATATTCAGCGCATCATCGAAATCATCAGCCGGAGACAACTCTAAATAGTCTGAGCCTTGCGATAGAAATTTAGCGTAATCAGGCAACACGTAGCGAGGTTTAAACGGTGCATGACCTTCAAACATATCGCAGATGATGCCTTCATCCATTGCTTGTCTCAGTGATGAAGATACGGTCATGTAAGGAATGCACGCTTCCGCCTCTAAAGCTAAAAAACTCGACTTCTGTTTTGGAGAAAGACGGACGTCGGTCGCGATATCTAGAAAACGTTGTTGTAGTTTAGAAAGGCTTGTCATCTAAGATATTCCTACAAAGTAACCACAAGCCCACAAGACAAAATACGAGCTCTACCCCTAAAGAGTAACGTGATTTTACTCCTGCTTGGCTGTTGCCACTAATGAAAATAAACAAAACGCCTATTTCCATTCTGGAAATAAGACAAAGCTAAATTAGCGCATTCCAACTTACTATATGGGAAACCTAACTGCGTACCGAAGTCTGTCTTATTTATCGGTTTGCCGTCGACAACATCACGCCTGCACCAATAAATACTCCACCAGTCAAACGATTAAACAACTTCGCTCTTCCAGCGACAAACAACCAATCGGAGGCTTTTACCCCTAACAATGCATAAAATGTTAGCCAGCTAAGCTCAAAAACCACAAATGTAGACGCGAAAATCGCGTATTGAGCCAGTAGCGGTGCGGAAGGTTCAATGAATTGAGGAAACAAAGCGGTGAAAAAGACTATCGCTTTGGGATTACTAGCGCCAACAATGAAACCACTAGTGAACGCGCTAAACGCTGTCGCGGAACTTTGAGTCGTTGCCGTTTTATTAAAATCTGTCTGAGATGAGCGCAACGCTTGAATACCTAACCAGATTAAATAAGCGGCACCACACCATTTAATAATATTAAAAACCAACTCAGATGAAGCAATGACAACTCCCAGCCCGGTAAATGAGAGCGTAAGGATGATCGTAATCGCAGACAAACTGCCAAGCGCAGTCATGAAAGCAATACGAAACCCACTACTCACTCCTTTACTCAAACACAACAGTGAGCTTGGTCCTGGTGAAGCTGTGAGCACGAGAATGGCAAGAGTGTAAAAAATCCATGTATCTATTTGCATTGGCATCCCTTCCAGCAAAATGAGGTTTATAGCCCATTGTGTAGAACTATTTTATCGCCCGGTTTCTATCCATGAAGCCGAGGGCTTAATAACCATCTTGCATCTAAATAACTTAGAAAAAATTAATAGATAGTTATGCAAATAAAATACGATCTACATGCAAGGATGTAAAGCCTGTTGTATAAGCTTATCTATTTCTCTTAATCATAAAAAGGCTTAGGATCGATCTCTAACGATGAAGGCGCGATCGCTCTTTCAATTTTGTACGCACTCGTTTTTAAATCCACCATCGTGACATCAATGTATCGTTTATACTTGCGGGAGTAGAAACATTTCACTTCTGGCTTTAATGCTTGAGATTCATTTGAAGACCAAACAATACCAACACGCCCATCGTTCAACTCGACAATGGAGCCGACGGGGTACATCCCAATGCAATTAATGAATTTGTAAACTAAGTCGGCGTCTAAATGAAATGGCGTTAGACTCAACAAGATTTTAAACGCTTCCGCAGAACTCATGCCTTTTTTGTAACAGCGATCAGCCGTTAGCGCATCGTAGATATCTACAATACAGCTCATACGGCCGTGAATTGGAATCTCCTCCCCCTTCAAGCCTCTAGGATAACCATTGCCATCTAACTTCTCGTGGTGCATCAAACAAACATCACGGCTTACGTCACTAAGTCCTTTTACGTGAAGGATTATCTCACCTGCGAACACTTGATGTAGCTTCATATGTTCAAATTCTTCAGGCGTTAGCTTCGCTGGCTTGTGCAAGATCTTATCATCGACTTTAATTTTACCTACATCATGAATAATGCCACCTACAGCAAGCTGTTTTAGCGTTGGCTTATCCAAGCCCAAGTACTTACCGAATGACACTAAAAGACAAGCGACATTGACGGAGTGTTCCAATAAGTAAGAGTCTTTTTTTCGGAGTGCAGAGACACACTGCAACGCATCTGAGTCAATCAAAACACTTTCAATGACATCGTCAGCCCAAGCTTCTACTTCATCAACTTCAATGATTTTTCCTTCAAAAGTTTGATTCAATAGTTTCTGCGCCAAATCTTTTGCTTCGGCGATCAGCTTTTTGGCTCGCTTGTGTTGGATGTCTCTCGAACGATAAGTTCGTTGACCCCTCTTAAAATCTGAGTGTTTCTGCTCTCTCGTCTCTTTAGTGGCATCAGTTGATTCATCTACAGGCTTGAAGACACACTGCTGCGAAGATAATGTTTGATCTACCCAAACATACTTTACGCCACTTGTAGCAAGCTTCTTAATGCCTTCAGAGCTAGATATCCGCCCTGCATTGGCTAAATTAACGCGCTTGTTGTGCTCTATCGCGGTAACAAACATACCAACGCCGATATCAGCGAGCGCAATTTTGATTGAATTTTTCGGATCGTACTGCATATAAAGAAGGCTTACTCGATATTAACGTCCGCATTATAAGAGATTTGATTACTTGGCGTGATAATAAATTTGAATTGATTACAATTAATGAGCATCCTGTCAATTAATAATCGGTCGCGCTCATTAAGTCCTTTTTGTTATTATGGTTTTATCCAAGATAGCATATATACAAATGACGTTAGAAAACCGCACATTGATACCGACACAACTGAAAATAACTTTAGGATAATTATTCATAAATATTTATAGATTGCGGACGGCATCAATAACTGTATTTTATAAATGATTTTTACTGTTGACTATTTTTTATAAATGTCGATGATTAGCCGCCTAATCTTAGTATGTTATTAACCTAGTAGCGCATAAAATGATAGCCAAACAATTTGAACTGACACTTTTGTGATTGTAATGTACGCCAGCAGATCAACTCTATGTTATCAACCCCAACACTCATCTCTGATGCTAAAAGGCTCGAGGAGGAAATATCTTGACCACCATATTTGACCAACAAGTCTCAGATAGTGACCGAGAGTTCCTAAAAATCGTCGAAGAACGATTCATTCATATCTTCGATGTATTTAACGAAGGCCTCTTTTACATGGATGAGTTTGGCACCATGGTATTTTATAACAAGGGCTTTTATGAGCAGCTTGGTATCAACGCTGGTCGAATCAGCTTAGAGCAATGGTTAGACCTTGTTCACCCTCTCGATCGAGAAAGACTCTCCACTCGGGTCGATGCTCACATCATTACCAACAACACGAGGGTCACAACGACCTACCGCGTGCGTAAACCCAATGGACAGTACGTCTGGATTGAAGGCGTAGCCATGACCAAAGAAACAGAACATGGTCATTATATGGTTGGTAGCCACCGTGATATTTCTGAACGCAAGCTGATGGAAAGCTACATTCATCAAGTCGCATTTCATGACAATGCGTCAGGTATGGCTAATCGCGCCCATCTCTTGCTGGATATTGAAGATAGTGTGCGAGCCACCGATTCTTGTGCATCTATCTGTTACATTCAGATAGAAGAGATTAAATCTTACTTAAATCAATATGGCAGCGAGTTGGTCGATGGGTTAGTGGAAAAATTGCTACAAACTCTCAGTCACCTACCTTCTCCAAATAGTTCTGTATATCGCGTACATGATGATGACTTTGCGATTTTGATTCACGATGAATGCTCGGTAGAAACGCTGCAAAGTTATGCCGAAAGTTTAAAGGAAACCTACCACGAGGCAGTGATTGAAGAGGGCCAATACTTAGGAAGTAACATTAGTATTGGTTTGTATCCTTGCATAGATCCAAGTCACTCAGCAGAGGAAATATTACGTAAAGCAGCACGAACTTGTCAGTACGCAAGCGAGCAGAATAAAGACCGTGTTGCGGTTTACAGTGAGAAAACTCAGCATGCCGTAGACCGTTATTTCTTTATTGAACAAGGTCTAAAAAGTGCACTAGAAAAACAGACATTAAGCGTTAAGTTTCAGCCAATTATTGACGCCAAAAGCTCAAAAGTGGTGAGCTTCGAATCTCTGGTTCGCTGGCGTAGCAAAGAGTTTGGCGAAATTTATCCAGACGAATTCATCCCCGTCGCAGAGAACAAAGGTTTGATTGTCGAACTCGGATATCAAGTCTTTGCCAAAGCGTGTGAATTTATCAAAAACTACCGTGAGCGTTACCAAAACCAAGTTCGTGTCAACGTGAATGTTTCTGTACTTCAGTTAATGAATAGTGAATTCCCTGCGCGAATTAAAGCCATGGCGGATGAGGTTGGTGTCGATCCTGAGTCTATTGTGTTGGAACTAACAGAAACGTTTATTTTGGATAATAATCAGACAGCCATTGCCCCTCTGAATACCCTCAGGGAACTAGGATTTGCACTCTCTCTGGATGACTTTGGATCGGGTTACAGTTCATTAAATAGCTTCTTCGACCTCCCGATGACACAAATCAAAATAGATAGGTCGATGGCGTGGAAAACACTAACCAACCGCTCTTCACAAGAATATCTGAAGTTTCTTATCACTATGTGCCAGGAAAATAGTATTGAAGTAGTGATTGAGGGAATTGAAGACGCCAAAATGTGTGAATTTTTTACCGAAATGGGCGTCGATTATCTGCAAGGTTATTGGTTCTCTAAGCCACTGTCTGTTGCCAGTGCAAGCCGCTATTCGTTGAGTTAAGCATACTAGAGCAATATTCCGCACGGCCACGTTAAACATGCTGAACTATTCACTATAGATTTCAGACACTAACTGGCCGTGACGAAAACAAAGCTTAATGCCCCCTAATTAACGTAGGCGTTCAAACACCACACTCTGATCTAAATGTTCGTGATACTGAGTGTAATCTAAGCCCACATCAAAGATATATTGGGTCACCAGGTTTCTAACGCACTCTATTAATTGGCTTGCTTGCCATGGTTTTTCAAAGTAGCGGTCAATGCCTGCGGAGTTGATCGCATTAATCGTATCGGTGTGCGTCGCTTGCCCGGTAAGAAGCACTTTCCTCGTAAAGCCAAAACGACCGTCTTTTGATACATCGGTCAGCAGTTCTACTCCCGTTTTACCTGGCATCACATGATCGGAAATAATCAATGCGATCATCTCGCCTTCTGCATCAAATTCATCCATCAGTTCTAGAGCCTCACCTGCTGATTCGCAGTCTTCGACATTCAACCATTGATTTAACGGCTCTAAATCTTGTAGAACCGCGCTTAGTACCTCTCGTTGGTCATCAACGCAAATTACATTAAGCTTCTCCATGTTCACCCTCTACTGGTAACTTGATTCTAAAAATCGTTTTTTCACTGTCGCTCTTTACCACAATAGAGCCGTTATATCCGGCGATAATGCGCTTCACAATCGACAGACCTAACCCTAAACCAAACGACAATCCCCCCTTTTTAGTGGTGAAGTTTGGCCGGAAAATTTTTCTACGTGTCGCTTCATCAATTTCTGGTCCGTTGTTAGCAATCGTGACCAAAATTTTACCCTTACTCTCCCGAGTATGTATTTCGATACCGGGTTTCTCCGTTTCACCAAGTGCATCGCACGCATTCTTTAAGATATTTACCCAAACTTGGACGAGTTCGGTTTGAGAACCAATAAAAGCAGGTAAATCCGCAGGGCTAAAACGAACACTCACTCGTCTTAAGTCACTTTGCAATAGAGCCAAGGCGCGATTGATTGAATCATTGATGTTAATCGCTTCATCCAAGTCGATATCCGTGCGCCCCAATTGTTTTACGGATCGCACAATGCCAACGGTATGTTTAGAAGCGATGCGTAAGTCATGGAGATCTCGCCCCATTTGCCAGAAACGTATCGCTTCTTCTGGTCTTTTTAGCCAATGTTCTGAAAGGAAGTTATTTGGAACGGCACGTGCAAGATCACGAGCAACCTCCTTGGTTAAACCGTAGTATTTTTCGAAGTGACGCCCCCGCTTTCTCGCTTCGCTAGAAAAGACTTTCTGCCCTTGCATTAAACCAAAATCAAAAAATTGACTCGCTTCCGGATGAACTTCTTCAAGCAGTTCCATGATAACTGTCTCTAGCCGTTCTGATTTACTGCTTACAACGCCTATCGCATTGTTCAACTCATGAGCAATACCCGCTGCAAGCTGCCCCAACGTTGTCATTTGCTCTGCGGTATGAAGCTTTTGTAGTGCTTTTTCTTTAGCCAATGCCTCTTGCATTGCGCGCCGTTGACGACGAGATAATTCGTTAACCATCACAGGCATAAATTGTGTCGTCAATGGCCCGTATGTCGCTTCTTCCACGGCGGGCGTATCGCGCTGTATCCAAGCCAATTCAACATCGGTTTGAGCAATCACTGTCGAAGAGGCAGTCCACGTACCAGAAAAGAAACTATGTACGCCAATAAACGCACCTTGAGACGCAGAAAATACCTGAATCGGTTTCTTGTCATCTTCCGCGTAATAGCCCGCCAGTTCTCCCGACAGCACATAGTACAAGCGATCGTTGTAGCCAGCTTGCTCAATAAGCACCGACCCGGATAGAACCGTTAATCGGCGTTCAAGGTGATTAAAGTAGCGTTGTACTAACGCGTCTAACTTCGTTTCGTACATGGGTTATCCAATATGCCCAACAGTATGTAAAATCCACACCATCACAAAACTGAGTAATACGCCAATCACGCCTAGCACGGCACCGATACGAGCCATTTGGCCGCTCTCGACATGCCCTGTTGCATGAGCTAACGCGTTTGGTGGCGTACTGATTGGTAACGACATACCGAGTGAAGCGGCAAATGTCACGACCAAGATCAGAGTAACTTCACCGCCGAGAGGCGTTAGCGAAGCCATAGAAGTACCCAGCGCAGCCATTATCGGCATCAGCAAGTTTGCGGTGGCTGTATGCGACATAAAGTTTGCCATTAACAAGCACAAGAAAGCCGCACCAAACAAGACAACATATGGCGAGAACTGATCAAACGGAATGCTGTGTACCACCAGCTTCGCAAGCCCGGTTTTATCTAGAGCAAGGCCCAGAGCAATACCGCCTGACACCAACCAAAGCACATCCCAAGAGATTTTCTTCAAGTCTTCTTTGTTAATGATGCCCGTCAATGAGAACACTGCGACCGGAATTAATGCTACTGTGTAAGAATTCATTCCATGTGCAGAACCCATCAACCAAAGAATAATCGTGCCGGCAAAGGTGACGTAAACCATTATTGCTTTGGGTGTTTTCAAAAACTTGCTTTTAATGTTCAGATCGATGGTGGTTTGTTCGGCTTTATACAAAAAGCCAATCAGAAACCAGGCTAACGCCATCATCACAATAACGAATGGCACACCAAATACCATCCATTCACCAAACGTAATTAAGTTGTCACCAACCAAATATTTTAGGGCGATGGCATTCGGTGGCGTGCCGATTGGAGTACCAATGCCACCAATGTTGGCCGCAACAGGAATACACAAAGCGAATGCAATTCGACCTGGGTCTTTAGGCCCGAAAACCGCTATCACAGGGGTTAAAATGGACAACATCATCGCTGTTGTTGCGGTGTTTGACATAAACATGGAAAAAACAGCGGTGATCAGCATCAACCCCAGCATAACGAACTTTGGTTTTTGTCCAAATGGTTTGAGTAACACTCGGGCTAAGTTGACATCTAACCTGTACTTTGTCGCCGCCATAGCCAAAAAGAAACCGCCGAGGAAGAGCATAATAATCGGACTAGCGAAGGTCGCCATTATCTCGTTGTATTGTAATAGCTCACCAAAATGTGGCTGCCCTTCTTGCAAACGAAAGAGCACAATACCTTTATTTGATACAAGCAATAGCTCTAGGACAATGATCACAACCGAAGTGGCGTAGATTGGAATTGGCTCGAATACCCAGCAAAGTGCGGCAAGCAAGAAGATTGCAATCACTCTTTGCTGGACGATAGTAATGCCATCAAATGGGAACGCAGAGAGAGGCATTAACCAAACAAGCAATGGTATCAATGTTGGAACAACGTATTTGAGATAAGGGCGCATAGTACTACTTCTCTTCCTGAGATGGTTAGCCAGACACATTTGGCGTTTGGAACGCTATTACCCGCCGCAAAACCAAAACTTTCAGACTGTTTTTTAAGCCTTCAGAGACGAAATGCGGTAATGGCGTTCCAGAGAAGATTATGTACACTGTTTTCAAACAAAACGTTGGTGCGAGATCAATGAACTCGTTTTCACATTGGAAAACATTTTATATCTGTGTTCAAGCTCACTAAATGCTCACTATTTAAGTTAAATATACTTTTCCATCATAAAGTTAGTTAAGGTTTCTCCCCTAACCTCAACACGTTGTCGAGACTTAACTGTGAAACCCATTTTCTCGTAAAAAGGTCGGGCGGTAATACTCACTTCAGAATACAGTCGTTTTATCCCCTGTACTTTCGCCTGTGAAAAAAGAAAAGACATCAAATCACGACCAACACCTTGTCCTTGGTATTCATGATGGCAAAAGAAATGATCAATCAAGCCGTCACCTTGCAAATCACAATAGCCAACGACCTGCCCTTCTATCTCCGCGACATAGGGTTGAATATCGTCCATTTTGCGTTGCCACACATCGAGGTCAAAATCTGATGGTGCCCAAGCGGAAACTTGTGATTCCGTGTAATCGCGACGATTAATGATTCGCACAGTATGGTAAAAGAGTGCCCACAGTGTTGGGGCATCCTCGGTGCGATAGCAGCGTATTGAGAGCATCAATTTCCTCATTCTTATTCAATAAATACTAAGCATTAACGCAAAGTGATACTAGTGAACTCATCATTTTCAATGCCAATCACTAAAGGCTTCCCAATCTGATCACTGTTCATCAGTACGGTTGTATTCAGCTCTCGGCTTGATCTGCGTATTTTGCTTTTTCTTATGATATGAACATTCACAATATAATCGGAATACTCCTTTATGATTCCGCCGGAAAATTCTACGTGCTCACTTTCATTGTCTCGGACAACATGAAATTTTCGATTGGCTTGAATATCAGTACTGATGGAGGAGTCACCATAGTTCAGCACAACGGACGTTGGTTCGCTATCTTGATTGGCAAAACAGCCAAATGCGAACATGCTTAATGCGAGTATACTTTTTGATTTAAACATTAATTATTCTATTTCTAGTTATTTTTCTGCTATTTGCATGACCAAACAGCACTTGTTCTGTGAGCGCCTATTGTGCCATAGCTGAACGCTGACTCTAAACGCGCAAAAAGATGAGCGATGAAAATTCCGCCCAAAACAAGCAAATGCGAGACAATGTGAGGGTCCCAAACTCACTCAATCAGTCAAAACCCACTGTAAATCTCTGTTTTTTTAATGTTTTTAATTCATGTGGCCGTGTAAGGAATACATACAACCTCTTACTTTTTCATACGCAACTAGACGAATCGTTCGAGAAATACGGCATCGTCTATGCCACATGTTACAAATCGGCTTACCTTATTATTGCGTATGAACTGGAATTATGGCACTAACTTCCCTCTCTCTTTTAATAAGGAGAGGATTTCAACAATCAGGCTTGCCACGTTTTTATAGCTAAAATCAATAGAGCGTTACCAACATCGGTTGGTCTAGGAGCAATAAATGAAAGACCTTCTCAACTTTACTCACCTTGTAAAAATTGGGTTCATGTCAATCGCGGTTATGCTGGGTGGATGCACTCAAGGAGATTGGCGTACTGCTAGCAGAGAACCTGCGGGTATCGCACCCGACCCTTCTAATGTTAAGCATGCTGTGATTGAGTTTTACGCCGCAGATGCGTTTGGTTGGCGAGGCTGGTTTGCTGTTCATACATGGTTTGCAATAAAGCCTGAAAATGCGAACGAATATACAGTGTATGAAGTAGTCGGCTGGAGAGTGAATCGCGGACAACCCGCTCTATATCAGTACCAAACTGGGACGCCAGATCGATATTGGTATGGTGCAAAACCAGAAAAGATCCTCTCCATACAAGGTGAAAAGGCCCGCCAGCTTATACCTAAAATACAAAGTGTTATTAACCAATACCCTTGGGCTGAAGAATATACGCTGTTTCCAGGGCCAAATAGCAATACATTTCCGGCTTGGGTGGGTAAACAAATTCCAGAGTTAGAGCTAAACTTGCCGTTTCGCGCAATTGGTAGCAGTTACGCCAGCGATTAACAGCAAAGGTTAGTCACTGGCTCGTTTTATGTTCAGCATAAAGCGCAATATCTATTGTGCGTCGTCACCCAACTCCGTTCTATTTCTTCCATTATGTTTCGCTTTATACAGTGCATTATCGGCGTCTTTCATTACCGCTTCAATTGGTGTGTCATTGCCTTTCCAATGAGAAACGCCCAACGAAACCGTGACCTTACCAACCACCTGAAAGTCATGTTGTTCCACGTTGTGTCTAATACGCTCTGCAACATCCATAGCGTGGTTTACGTCTGTTTTTTCCAAAAACATCATAAATTCTTCACCGCCAGAACGACACAGGTGATCATTAGAGCGAGCTTGGTCTTTCATTAACTGCGCAAACTCTCTAAGTAAATTGTCACCCACGTCATGGCCATAGTTATCGTTTACGCTCTTAAAGTGGTCAATATCTAGCGCCAAAACAGAGAACGCGGTATTTTCCTGCTTAAACAAACCAAGAACTTTATCTAATCCACGTCGATTCAATAATCCAGTCATCGAATCTGTTAATGTATCCAGTTGCAGCTTATCAATGGTTTTTGACACGATACCAAATGCTTTAAGAAAGCTAAGCTTCAAATGTGAGACCTCAAAATACCAAGACTTAACCAGTTTGAGATCATCGATAGATGATGAATGTTCTTCGACACCTCGCACAGCACCCGCTAACTGCCAAAGTGGTCTAGAAATAAGAAGGGACAAGAACCAAATTAGCAGCAAAGTTAATAAACCAATTGGAATCGACTTAAGGAAAACATTCCACATCTGTTCATCTAGCACAGATAACGTCATCGATTTCGGGCGCTGAGCAACAATTCCCCATCCTGATGACTTTACTGGTGCATAACCAGCAAGCATTTCGACGCCGCGAGAGTTAACAATTTCTTTGTTGCCGCTCTGCCCCATCGTCACCGCTTTGATTGCCTCATTATCGTCGATTATTTCACCAACCCTCGATTGATCTGGGTGATAAATCAGAGTGTTACTCTCATCGACAACGTAAAGGAAAGAACCATCTTTGTATGCGTGCTGGCTGAGTAACTCTGCGAGAATATTTTCTTTTTCTAGATAAATAGTGCCGCCGATATAACCTAAATATTCATTAGATTGAGAAAATATAGGGTATGAGATGGTTAACAAGTAATTTCCAGCGGGCGATATAAATGGTTCAGTAACAACTGGTGCTTGAGCGTTTAAAGATTGGCGTTTTCTTTCACCCACTAACCTTACACCTTTCACCTGAAGTGTTTCAGGGGATACAGAAATAATAACCCCTTTTGCATTAACGACAACCACAGAGTTAAATGATTTGGTTTGCGTTCTTAATCTCTCAGCCTCTTTATCAAGAAGCTGAGCGTCATGCATCTTGTCTTTTAGCACGTTCGCACTGTATTTTAGCTGCGACATTGAGCTTTCTATGAAAGAGTCTGTCATTTCAGACATTTTTTGGGCGTAAACACGGTTTGATTCTAACGTGTTATTGATGATGAGATCCCTTTGAACACGATAAATCGAGTAGAATGCGTTGATCAAAGTGACAAGCACACTGAACACACATAGGGTGACAATAAGATTTCTAAGATTGAGTTTTTCTTTTCTTCTAAAAGACATTGCCAATGGCCAACTTTGAAGGCTTTCTATATGAATGAGCGTATAGGTTATATGAAATTGATTTGATTTTCAGGTAGTAAGTTGGGATCAATGTTAATATTTGCTCACATTAAAGAACACTTTATGAGCTAAAAAGAGAATTCAGTAGCACGATAAAGAAACCGTGCTACTTTCATATTTGGCGTTTAAGAGGGTTTGGTCTCTGTCATCGTTTTTAACATATCCACAACTAGCTGATGATCATCTAACTGCGGTAAACCCGATACCGTCACAACCCCAACCAAACCAGACCCAGAAAGCCGAATTGGGAACGCGCCACCATGAGCGCAGTACTCACGAGCATCGAGATGAGGCTGATTTTCGAAATCACGTTGCTTTTGCTTGTTGTACAGAGAAAGATAGTAAGAGCTGTGGCCATACCTCAATACTGAGTTTCGCTTCCTACGGACCCAATCTAAATGATCAGCACAGGTTCCTGCCATCGCGTATTGAAATAGCGTTTGTCCAAAGCCGTAAACCTCAATAGCAACAGCCGCGCCGCGAGCTTCAGCCTCTTCTTTTAGAGCAAGGCCGATAGACCACGCAATATGGTGATTAAATTCCGCCAACTGAAGTTCATGCTCTTGCCGGGCCACGAGTTCAAGCGTCAAACTCATGGTTTCACCTGAATCGTTTTACCCGTTTTACTGCTTTCCAATGCCATCTCAATCAAAGCGATATTCTGTACTGCTTGAGCGGCAGGAACCGGGTTATCAGTACCCAAACGAATGGCATCTGCCACACCAACAAAGTAAGCTTGGTACGCGCCTCTCTCCGTTTTGATAGTTTGCGCACCGTCTTCGTCGTAACGGACGCCGTATAACGCCTCATCTTCTTCCGACCAAGCATCGTTTTCCGGCAAACGGCCTTCTTTTAAGTAGCCCTCTTGAGGATCTAATCCGAACTTTTCATATTTAGCTTCCGTACCCAATACTTTGTAGCGGAGATTCGGCTCTGGGCTATACAAGTTTGAATGCAAGTGCACAATATGCTCAGGGTAATGAAGTATCAAGTTGTAATAATCAATCGTCGTCGCGCCCGGACGCATCATTCGACATTGTGCGTCTATCGCATCTGGCAAGCCAAACAACACCAATGCTTGATCGAGAAGATGAGGAGCAAGGTCGAATAGAATACCACCACCATCTTGAGCTAGCTCTCGCCATCGTTGACGAACTTCAGGGCGGTAACGGTCAAAGTGTGACTCGAATAGCTTTATATCACCTAACTTACCTTGTTCGATAAGAGATTTAACCGTGAGAAAATCTCCATCCCAACGTCTATTGTGAAAAACGCTCAGCACCAGACCTTTCTCTTCCGCCAAGGCGATAAGTTCATTACCGTCTTCTATACGAGTAACAAACGGTTTCTCGACGATGACGTGTTTCCCATTGTTCAACGCACGCTTTGCAAGTTCGTAATGTACGTCATTTGGCGCAGTAATGATTACGAGCTCTGCATCACTATCATCGAGTAAAGTATTCGCATCAGAAAACCACTTAGCATCTGGCCAATCATTCTGAACCGCCTCCTGTTGACGAGAGCTTATCGCGCTCAGCGTTAAATTTGGTAGCGCTTTAATGAAGGGTAAATGAAACGTTTTTGCTGAATATCCGTAACCAATCACAGCGGTTTTTACGGGATCGTAAGCCATTGTAAGATTCCTTATTTCGGTGATACAACAATACATTCAATATCATTGTGATCGAGGAGTTGTTGAAAATCTGATTGAGGGGGATGATCGGTAATAATGATGTCGATCTTTGACAAATCACATACGTGGTGGAAATTGTCGCTACCAATTTTTCGGGATTCACAAACGACGATGACCTGCTGAGCTTGAGCAATCATCGCTTGTTTCATTGTTGCTTCTAACAAACTATTTGTTGTCAGCCCTCGGGATGACAATGCACACACGCCAATGAACGCTTTGTTCACGTGATAATGCTGCATTTGCTGCTCTGCTTGCGCCCCTAAAACTGCTCTGGCATAAGGGTCAAAGTGTCCGCCTAAGAAATAAACGTCCATTGTGTCGTTTGTCTCAGCAGCGGTCAGCACATCAATGCTGTTAGTAACGACGTTGAGCTTGTTTTCTCCACAACGCGCTTTTCCTGCATAGAGTGGGAGCAGAGATAAAATGGTGCTGGTATCAATAACAAGATGGTCGCGCTCATCCAACAACGCTGCGGCAGATTGAGCCAGTCGATGTTTAACGTCACTCACGGGTCGACTCGCGTATGCCTCGGTATGGGAAGAGATCGGCGCAAGCATGACACCACCTCGTATTCTTTGTAACCCAGGTTGCTGACTCAACTTAACTAAGTCTCGACGAGCTGAATCTCGCGAGATACCAAAGTACTCACAAACTTCAGACAACGTTACTTTATTTTGCTGATCCAGCTTCGCTCTGAGCGCTACGAGTCTTTCTTCTTGTGTCATGACTTAAATTCACTTAAGTGGTTTTAAGCAAACTTGCCACAATAATAGAAAAATTACCAACAAAACCACTTACAACCAACTCAATTGACCAAAGGTTAACCAAAGATAAATGAGCAGCAAGGCAAAACTTCCTAGGACGGTACGTTCACTCAAGCCCACATAGTTAGGCGTATGAAGTTTATTTATACCCGTTTAAAACAACTGGCTCATCTAGCCCTAACTTCACTCTATTTCTTTTAATAAGCGCTTTTGGTAGTGGAATAAACCCAGCATTTCGTACCTGTTGTGTATTGTGGTCGGTTGTAAGGAGTTCAAATAGCTTTGATTTTTTGATCTTCTGATTAGTGTCGAATTGTTTATTTATATAAACGTAATAGACCACGGAAAATGGATAGCGAAGAGAATAGATGCAATCTGTGCTCAAAGAGCATGAGTCATCGTTATGATGAACAGAGAGAGCCTTGTAGCTCGACCACTGTTCTGAGTATTTAAAATCGGAGTATCGCATATAAGCTTTGGCTGAAAAGTCGTCGCTTAAAGCCCGTTTCAATCGGTCTTCATCAAGCATTTGAATCGATGATTGACAACCATTAGAGCTCACATCTGGGTTACTTAAACGCATCTCCCCGAAAGCATACGTATTTGCATCACAGCGTTTCAATTCACTAACGGAAACACTATCTACCGTACTCTTTTGACTATTGATTACGACAATAGCGTTTGCCATTAAAAACAAACGTGTAGGCCTGTGGCCTCTTTCTCGTTGAAATCGGGAGATGTTTTCATCTGACCATTTCTTAGATGTGATCGCAATAGAGGCTCCGTCATTTAGCATGTCGTTAAAACCACCAGACTGAGATGCAAGCGCTACATTTACACTTGGCTCATCTATCAATGTTTCTATCGTTTCTAGTATCTCTGGTTCGACAAAAATCGATGTTCGAGCCTCAGAGTCAGCAAATGCCAGCGGTGAAATCAAACATGAAGCTAGAGCAAAGAAAGGCAAGACTTTAATTTTCATAATTCAACTCCAACTTCGAATTAGGTGTCAACTCGCTGTCCGAACTAAATATAGTCCACGCTTGTTCAGTACTTTCAGCTTTCGTGTTTACAACAGCAATTGTGCGCCTTTCCCGTTTTTTTAGTTGTACCGTCAATGCCGTATTCTGATAAAACTCTTGCTCTTCAATTCGATTATCTTGAATGCCGTTTCTCACTAGCAATTTTCGTATAGCTGCCGTTCTTTTCTTTGCCAACGCTTTGTTGTATTCGAGTGACGCTTCAGGGCTTGTGTCTCCTATCAGTATGACTTGCGCATTTGGGTTACTCTGAAGCAGTGCTTTCAACTCGCTTAGCGGCATATCATGAGATGGCGTTACCTGATGCTCATCCATCGCAAAGAAAAAGCTGATCAGGTGTGTCTGCGAGTCGTTGACCCAATTCGCACAGCCTTCACTGTCAACAACCACACCTTTTGGCGTATCTGCGCAGTTATCTCGTTGGTTTATCACGCCATCACTATCATTGTCTTTAAGGTCGTTGTACTGGTAAGTGGTCAACGTCGTATTCGGTGATTCAGCACAGCCTGCTAACATGAAAACTAGAAGACTCGTCACTGCGAATTTATCCATTATTGTTCTCCTTCCAGTTCTCTGGATACTCAACTCGCAACGCATAAGTCAGAATCCCCATCGAGTTGAATAAACGGTAAGTGGCAACCAAATGATCGTACTTTGTTCGGGTGTAGTTCCGTCTCGCAACAAACGTTTCAACTTTGGCATCTAATACATCTAACAAACTGCGTCGCCCTACATTGAACTGCTGGATGTACCCTAATTCAGTTACTTTCGCCGCATCAACGTTGACTTTTAAAAACTCCATTTGCTGTTGAAGCAATGTATGTGCGTCCCATGCCAGCCTTACACCTTCATTCGCATCTAGTTCTGCATTTGCTCGAATAGCCCTCGCCTCCTCTACTCGCCAGGCAGATGACTCCACTCGGGAGTCTGTAGAAAAGCCGTTAAAAAGATCGTAGTTGACCGTCAGCATAACCTTTGTATCTTCGTTAATGCCTTCAATATTATCCACGTTGTCTGTTTTGTTGGCTGACAGCTCAAGCTTGAGCTCTGGGTAGTAATCCCCCTTTTCTCTTTTTACTTCATGTCGAGCCGCCTCTAAATCTTTCATCGCTGACTGTATGGATGGGTGCAACCTAACCGCTTGTTTGAGTGCTTCGTCAAGCTTATTCGGAAGCAACTCCTGCGGGTAAACAGGTTCAACTAAGTTTTGCGGCGCTCGACCAACCAAACGTACAAATCTTGTTCTAGCATCGGAAAGATTGTTTTGGGCGGCAATCAATGAGGACTGTGTTGTCGCGACACGCGAAGAAACCTGCGCTAAGTCGGAGTTGCTGGTTAAACCTTTTTCTTTTTTATCTAGAATGAAACGGTAGATCTCTTGGTGTTCATTTAGGTTTCTTTCTGTCAGTTTCATCAACTCTCGGGCATGTAAAACATCCACATACGCTCTGACAGTATCTAATGCAACATTTTCCGCAGATGCCAATAAGTCCAAGCGTTCAGCTTCAGCCTCGTAAGATAGGCGATCAACATCAGCACTTGTTTTAAATCCATCAAATAACAGTTGGGAGATTCTTACGCCCATCTCCGTTCTTTCTAATGTTCTATCTTCACTGTCGATGTAGTTTCCGTTGTTATATCGAGTACCTTCGTACCCTGCTGCTGCATACAAATTAACCTGAGGAAGAAATGAACCATTTATGGCATTTCGGTCTCGTACCATCGACTCATAGCGAGAATAGCGAGCAAGCAAACTGGGGGAGCTATCGAGAGATAACGTAACTGACTCTTCTAAAGTCAAAGCGTTTGGCGACGATGATACTGCAAACAAGACCAATAACGTTGATTTAAGCCGCATCTTATATCCTTATGTCTATCTTTCTCTGAGCGAATTCTCTTTCGCACGTAATATAGGTTTTAACCAATAATTCAGTACTGTTTTTTCTCCTGTAAGAATGTCTACCACAACCTGCATTCCCGGGATGATCGTAAACTTATCATCAACCTTGAAAGTAACGTTGGCACGGTAGTAGGCATTGCCCTCTTCATTTTGAAGTGCATCGGCGCTTACGTAGGTCACTTCTCCTTCTAGGCCTCCGTAAATGACAAAGTCATAGGCAGACAACTTTACCGTTGCCGGCAGGCCAGGCCTTATGAAGGCGATATTCTGAGGAGAAATTCTCGCTTCAACGATTAACGTGCTATTACGAGGGACTATTTCTAAAATAGGCTCACCCGGCTTAACCACACCTCCGATGGTTCTGACAAAAACATCTTTGATGGTTCCATCGACCGGAGAAAGTAACTGCGTTCGATTCAACTGATCCGCAATCGCCTGACGACTTTCATTGAGCTGCGCTAGTTGCGTCACAACTTCATTGAGCTGCCCTTGTGCCTCTGCCCTAAAAGCAAGCGCAGTACCACGATAATCTGCGATGGATTCAGAATACACAGCCCTTTGCTTTTGGGCAGCAGCTTGTGAACTCGCGATGTCTCCTTTGAGCTTTATAACGTCTCTATTCAGTTTTAATAATTCCACTTCAGCCACCGCGCCACTAGAAACCACCTCTCTCAACATATCTCGCTCTTTCGAGACAATAACCAGACTGCTTTTTAGTGTTTGAATGGTATTCAAGGTATCTAGATAAGCTTGCGATTGTTGCTCAATTCGCAATTTAGCCTCCTCCAGCTCAGACTCCAGTTGGCTCAACCGCTCAAGATAGTTTGCTTTGGCATTCAGATAGGCAGAGTGGCCGGTCATCGAAATATCAAATGGCTGAGGCTCGATACTCACTTGTTGTTTCCAATCCAGTTGGAGGCTATTCACTTTTACCGTTTCTAATTCAATTTGAAGCCTCTGCTTTCTGGCGAGCAAAGATTCAACTTGTTCAGAGGTCTCCGAATAGGTCGACTTAAACCTTGTATCATCCAGAATGGCGATGGTTTGCCCCTTAGTGACGCTTTCACCAGGCATGACAAGTAACTCCTTTAGAATGCCTCCCTCTAAGCTCTGAATCGTCTGAACAGACAAAGTAGGAACAACTTTTCCTTCGCCGACAACCACTTCGTCTAACCTCGCCCACGAGGCCCAAATAATCACACTCAGCACTAACGCGGCAGACAACCAAATCAACGTTCTCGAACGGTTTGCTAAATGAGCATTACTCCAACGAACTGTGCTCATCATTGACCTCCTTCGCATACAATTGATACTGCGCGTACTCTGTTCGTCTTCGCGTTAGACTGTTGTTTAGCAAAAATTTCTTGGGGCGCTCCTTCCCTCAAAATTGTGCCTTTATCAAGCACAACAATTCGATCACAAAGCGATAATAAGGAATGTTTATGAGAGCTAATAATCATCGTCGTCGAGTGCGGCAACGATTTGAGAGCATTAAACAATGCATTCTCAGCAGGCTGGTCTAAGGAACTGGTTGGCTCGTCTAAAATTAATGCTGCTGGGTTTCGATAAAAAGCTCTTGAAATCGCTACAGCTTGCCTTTGCCCCCCCGACAAATAACGCCCTCCTTCTCCGACTTGCGTTTCTAGACCATGAGGAAGGCGACTCATGTACTGGTTCAAACCCGATAATTCTATCGCACGGCGTAATCGTTCTTGATCAATAACATGATGTCCTAATACTATGTTTTCCATAATGCTGCCGTATATAAGATGCGAATCTTGGCCAACCCAACCCGTTTTCTCTCTTATCAATTCGGCGGGCCAAAGCTGACTGTCAATGTCATCAAAATAAACGCTACCCTGTAAGGCACTGAGTTGATTGGTAATAATAGAAAGGAGTGTAGACTTTCCTGCTCCTGCACTACCAATAACGCCAACGCGTTCGCCTTGCTTGATAGTAAGATTAATATCTCTCAAACATGGCATATCAACATCTGGGTATTGGAAGCTCACGTTTTCTAAACGTATATTCCCTGTAAATTCGGCAGACGTAATGACCTGACTGCGTTGCGCCTCCTGAGGTAAAGACATGATAGAATTTAAGCCTTCAACCGCTGTTTTTGTCTGTTGATAGCGAAGTAACAACATAGCTAACTGGTTAATCGCCCCTGCAGCACGACCGCTAAGCATGACAATAGCAATGAGCCCCCCCATGCTGAGCAATCCCTCAGAAATTCTGTACACGCCTGTTACAAGTAACATTACGGTAATTATCTGCTGGCTAGATTGAATGGAGTAAGCAACGATATTCGAATAGTTTCGCGATTGATTTTGCCAATCAGAAAGCATGGATACCGTTTGCTCCCAACGCTTTTGTGCTTCTCCCGTAGCGTTATTTTGCTTAATCTCTTTTAAAGAGGACAATGAATCAAACAAGTGAGCTTGTCGCTTCATGGATAGTGCAGCACTTTCCGTATGTGATTGTTCTATTTTTGCTTTTACCGCAAAGCCAAGGATCAGCAGGATAAACATGACGGCAATAGGTATGAACATCATTGCCCCACCTAGCCAACCTATTAAGACTAAAAATAACAACGTAAATGGGAGATCAACTAAGGTCACAAGAGATGCAGAAGTAAAAAAATCGCGAACACTATCAAAATCTTGTAGTTGTCGAGCGAATGCACCGACTGATGCAGGACGGTGTTCAAGTTTCATCCCCATAACTTTAGAAAAAAGTATCGAAGAAAGCTTGTTATCGATGTACTTACCCGCGGTATCAGTGACAACTCCCCTTGCTTTACGCAATAGCCAATCAAAAATAATGATGACGGAGACACCAGCGACCAAAACCCATAATGTACTGAAAGCTTGATTAGGCACTACACGATCGTAAACGTTCATAGTGAAAAGCGGAATAACTAGCGCTAGCGTATTGATAAGGAAAGAGGCAATCAAAAGATCTCGATACCACGGAGACATTTCTTTCACTACGGCGAAAAGCCAATGTTCATTATAATCCGCTTGAATAGAACTTATCCGTTTGTCCAGCTCTGGACGCATAGAAACTTGCCATGCTTGAGGCTGGAATTGATTATGCAGCTCCTCGCTCGTGACGTATTGCGTTTCACCTTGATCTTCACTAAATAACGTGACTTGATAATCGCTGTTATGTCGCTCAGATATAATAGCGGGTTGTAACGTCTTCCTATTGATTACCACCAATGGAAAGCTCAACATTGCGGTGGATTTTAAATCGATTAATGTGAGTTCAAGATCGGCTCGCTCAGCGGCTCTGATGAATAAGTCACTATCCAATCTACCCTCAACAAGAGGTAGTCCAGAAAGCACCTTTTTTGTATGGTGTCTAACCTCAAAATAACGCATCAACCAAGTTAACGATTGCCCCCAAGGATCGTTAGTCAGCTCACTTGATGAGGATGAGTGATGCTTCATGACATACCACCTACTAGCAAGTTGTTGTCATCAATCATCTTCTGTAAGACATTTTCTTCGGCTACGCCAGTCGAGTCACCTTTGTAAAGCTGATCGAGAGTGACGCCCTGCATAAGAATCTGTTGTTTTGTCCCCGTCTCTTCTGGTTTTATGTGAAGCGTTACGCCATCATCATTCTCTGTTAAATCGAGCTTATTATCGACTTCTGTTATCGAGGTAGCGGTGATTATCGAGGCGATGTCAATTGTGTCATTATCATCACCAATAACGGATATTTGGAAATCGTTGATCACATCGTACGAGGGCTTTAACTCGTTACCGAGCCCTGAACTGTCAAACTGGAATACATCGCTGCCACTTCCTCCAATAAGCAAATCATTAGCATCTGTCGCAAGTAATGTTTGGCCCCCTTCTTCCACTAAGGTAACATTGACTGTCTGAGCAGCACCTTCTGCGACTGTAGCACCCAGTGTTGCAATCGGTTTTATCGACAACGTAAAATCACTTGCACCGCTAAACCCGCCAACGATGGAAAGATCAGCGACATCCTCTTGATCAACAGTATAAATGCCGTTCAATCTTTCACCATGACTCAACTCTAGATCTGTTGGTAATCCGCGAATCTCCACACTTCCAAACTCTTCGGGTGCAGGATTGACTAAATTCATGCTCAACCCCAAAGGAATACTCCCAGACGCTTCAGACACAATAGACTGATAATCGGCCGTTAGTGTTGGCTCATCAGCTTCAGGGGTAACAACAATGGTTAGATCGGTAGTTTGCACATCTCCAAAATCGGTTTCGAGTGTCCCTGACACTATCGCTTGATCAAACGTTCTAACATTGAGAGCAACATCCATCGTTCCAAATGCATCCTTCGGAATGAACTCCAAACCTGACACTTCATTTGCTCGCACTAATACCGTCGCCACGGCATTGCCCGCGTCATCGAAGGTAAAGGATGAGAATTGAGTTCCAATACGAATCCTACCTAAGCCTTCCAATGCAGAGGGTTCAGAGCTTGCTTTGATCAACATCGACACTTCTATATATTCGTTGCTATTTGTTTCAAAACCGCTCGCTAAAAAGTCAATCGAAATGGAATCACCTTCATCTCCAGTGAACGTGTTAGAGGTTGTATTCAACGATACATCATCGCCAATCGGTTTTACGCCGACGTTGAACTGAGAAGTGGTATAGTTATAGTCGTTTGATCCAGACTCTTGGGTAATAGCTTGCAGTGTTAATGAAATATCCCCACTAAAATCTAGTGGCGGTAGAAAGTAAACCTTATCAAGTTGTGCTTGAGTTAGCTGCCACTCCTTGCTCTCACCATCCGTTGAACCGTTATCAGGGAGTAATTCGAACGTCCCATTATTGTCCCAAACCAACACGGCTCCGTCTGGCACTCCTGTCATGACCAAAGACATCGACTCAGAACCATCTTGATCGATTAATGATGCAGATAAGTTTCCTAAATAAATATAATTATCTTCATTACCAACTACGTCTTCTGTTTCCAGAACCGCTTTATCAACCACTGGGGCAATGGTAACGGTAACTTCTGTTGATTTAGTTTGAGTATCTTTCGCACTGTCAGTACTTAAACAACTTCCCGTGACTTCATCAGTAATGTTTGCGTCAACGGAAATAACAAGCTCTCCACTGTAGTTTTCAGGTGGGATTAACTGAATTTCGTTTAGACGCGTAACATCTGTCACTACCCATGTTCCATCACCGTTGTCAATGAGTAGGCTCGGGTCCACGGCAGTAAACCGCGCATTCTCGTCAGACACCGATAAAGAAACCCAATTGACACTTTCAAGGCCAGTCGCTGCGTCACCTTCTCCAGTAATGGACTGCATTGGTCCTTCACTATCGCCCAATACAAGAGCAAGATTCAGGTTGGTTATAGTATCTTCTTGAACCGTAACTTGGCTTGGTGCTATCGCAATATCATCGACAACAGGAGAGATTTGTACCGTAATGGTCTGAGCGGTTGTTTTCGAGTCACCATCGCATGGGGCCGTTTCTGTCACTTCTAAATTGAAAGTAATGCAACCAGCAAAGTCCTCATCCACGCCAGTAAGCGTCAAGGAAGACAATCCAGCGCTAGAAATTGAATAACCCAACAGATTGCCCGCATTATCATAAGCAGGTATCACACCTTCGCCAGTAAGCTCGACTCCTTCAGGTAAAGAATCTGCGGCGACAAAGAAGGAAACTAAGTTACCATCACTACTCGCTACATCAGGGTTTAAAAACGCCCCAATTGAGACATCTTCACCTTCTTTACCTACAATATCCCCACTTTGAACGCTTCCTGGTTCACCAGGATCAGCACACTGGTCTCCATCTCCTTCATGGCCAGTAATTTGAATTTGGAACTGACCTGTGATGTATTGAGCATCCGTTCCATCTCGAACATACGCTAACACATTCACATCAAGTATCTCTGTATTAGATGGGCTATAAATCGATGCGCTAGCAAGCAAATCTTGAGCGGTTTCCAACACGCTATCACTTGTGATTCCTTCCATTGGAATCAGCCAGTTCCCATCGGCATCTTGAGAAGCACCATTCGGATGAGTAACAATGAGGTCTTGACCCTGCGGTATCTGTAAAACGATGTAATCGAGATACTCTGAACCATCAATATCCGCTTCTGTAAATGTAATGCCTCCACTCACGTCAACAGCAGACCCATCCGTACTTGTGAATACTTCAGTCGCGCCTTCTAAACGTGTTTTGTCAATATCTTCATTACCAATATCCACTTTGCCAGAAACCACGACGCTCAAAGAGCCATTGATTGCCTTTACATCAGTCTCCATCGTCGGAGACGTGTCTGTCACTTCGTACTGAACTTCCAGGCTAAATGTCCCACTTAGGTCTTCATTAGCTTTTACAGTGATTCGTCCACTGTTTAACAACTCAGATAATGTTGCCGAGCTACCATCGAGTAGTTCATTGAGTTCTAACGGTAAATTACTTTCCTCTACTGCATTACCATCAAAGTAAAGTGTTAAGCCATCTGGAATGAATACAATGGTGTATCCTGTCAAGGACTCACTAGAATCTATATCTTGATTAACGACAGGCTCAAGATTTAGTGTGATGAAATTGTCCTCAATACCATTGCTTTGTAATTCTTGGCCGTCAGTTTGATCAACAATAGGTAAGATTTCCATTTCCACTTTAAGAGGGGTTTCAGCAGAATCACCATCCGGCTCTGTTGAAACGACGATAACATCCATGCTCAGTGTTCCACTAAAATCTTGCTCTGTTTTGAGGTAAGTGTTTTCAAGAACAGCGTTTGAGACCTGATAAACTGGCCCCGTTATTGGGTCCACGTAAGCAACTGGAAGAACAATAGGGTCACCATTTACATCTGTCAGTTGTGTTCCCAAAGGGATGTTCTGAAGCAAGATATTAATTTCTTCTGATAGATCGTCGTCTGATGTCTGGATGATAAAATCCAGTTGTATCAGGTTATCTTCGTCTAACGTAGAGAGATTACTAATTACTTTAGTCGCTTGATCATATTGCCAATTCCCCTGTCCACCATCTAGGACAATTGGTTCATCGACCACGCCTTTTAGCTTAATGTCAATGGTTGCAGATTGGCTCTCGGCGGTTTCATTAAGAGGTGCTAAGCCATCAATAGTCGACTCTGTTGAAATGGCGGTTACTTGAAGGGATAGAGATTCAGTAAATGAGCTGATATCCGATTTTGGTTGAAGTAACGCTTCCGAATTGGCTAGAGCATTGGAGGTCACTAGGTAGGTATTAATACCGATAAGCGTAATCCCAGCTCCGACAGGCAATGTCCAACCATCTTGAACTTCTATGCGATAAGACAGAGACTCCGAGCCATCTGTGTCAGTGAGCCGCCCTAGGATGTACTCTTTTAAGTCAATCGCTTGGTCTTCAAGCCCCTGAATGTTTTTAACGGTCAGCGTAGGCACATCGGCATCTGGAGATATATCGATAACAACTTGCTCAGTGATCTCCGCTGTTTTATCTTGCTCATCGGCAAACACACTACCCGACTCAGTCGTTACTGCCGTCACATCAAAAGTAAATCTTCCGGCTAAGTTTTCGTTAGATGTGATTTCAATTTGATCTAACTCGGATTGGCTATACGCTTTACCTTCCTCAATAGCACTTCCATTAAGTGTTAATATAAGTCCATCTGGAATATTCGAAATTTGGTAGTGGAGCGTTTCAGAACCGTCTTGGTCAAACTTTTCAGCAACAATATTGAGTGAAAGTGATTCAGCGGAATCTTCAACACTTTGATAAGAAAAGTCCGAATCACTAGACCACTCTGGCAAATCTGCAACCGGTAAAACGTTAACATTTAACGTGTTATTGCCTTGTAATACAAAACCATCTGGTTCGACATCAGATACGATTAATGCAGACACTGCTAACGAAACTTTGATAGTGTTGCCCGACAGGTTTAGCGCTGGTTGATAAGTGAGATCACCATTTGGAACGGTGAATATACCCACCCCCATTAGCTCTGTACCAGAAAGACTAATAAATCCGTCATTATCATCATCTTCAAGGCGCACTCCGTCTAAAAACAGAGCCCCTCCTTGTAGAGATTCAACAGAGATCCTTATCGCTTCAACACGCTCATTATTCTCCGTATCCCCAGGAGAAACTCTAATCGGTAACGCGACTGGCGTGGGGTCTCCACTGTTATTCGCGCCATTATCTTCTAACGTATCTACATTAACGGTTCGAATAAAGCCCCTGGCATCATCAAGAATTAATTGAGCTTCACTGCTTGCTTGGTCACCGTCTGCATCCGTCACAGTTATCGTTAGATCATCAAGCAAACCACCTACAGGCGTATTAACAATAAGCTCGGTAGTTAGCGTAAATGTCCCATCTTGAGCAATAGTCAGCGTTCCATATTTTAAGTTACCATCACTACTATTGATTAAATCGATGGTCCAAGCATCATTGCTAAATACCGAACTCGCCGTATCGTATGTTTCACCTGCATAGGTCAAACTTGAAATCAACGTGCCATCTGAACTGATTAAGTCGGCATTATTGCTAAACCAGTTTCCCGAAAACTCATCCCCCTCGGTAAGTTCAATTTCTATTGGTGAGCTTGTGTCTTCAGGGATATCATCTACTACACTAACGGTATATGTCTCAGCTTCAGACTGGTCGCCATCCTTATCAACGGCATAAATTGAAAAACTGAGTTCTAATGTGTTCTCGTCCGCTGGAACACCGTCAGGTTCATCGTGTTCAAGTGCACGGTATAGATCAAACTCGACAGTCCCATCGGTATTAAATCTAATTCTAAAGACGTCTTGCTCGCTTTCATCTCTTGCATATAACCAACCATTCGAGTCCGGTGAATCAAGCGAAACCAGGCTACCACTACTTGTTTTATAGCCGAGCGCATTGAACATATCGATATTCACGCTCACACTGGCGATAGAGTCTGAACCTTGTACAAGCGTAATGGATGGTGACGAGCCCTCGATGCCAGAATCAAGCGAATCATCATTCAGCCCGCTTTCATTGACTGTGATTCCCTCTGTAATTACTAGTTCCGGAAACAAGCCATCATAGACCAGTATGTTGGACTCCGTAGAGATCTCGCTTCCATCAGAATCTCTCGCCACGATGGGCATAGAGATCGACAATTGCGTCCCATCACCTAAAACATGGTCAAGCGAGTGATAAAGCTCTACAGTTACATTAACCGTAGACGTATCATTTGATGGCAAAGAGAAGTCACTAGGTAACGTGACCCTAAATATAACGTCTCCATTGTCTGAAATTGCGTCAAAGCTTCCATCATTGTTATCGTACCAAGTGACAGCCTCTCCGTTGTAAGTAACAGCATCACCAAGTGTAGTTTTGACAGTATCTCCATCATTTATGTCAACACCCAGATACACAATCGGATCGAATGATGACGTAACTATCACATCCGTATTCGCTATGGCTGAAACCCCATCAGGAGCAATGTTTGTATCGACAGGTGTTTCGGTTAACTCGACATTGCCACTATTGATTAGCGCTTGTCCATTGTCGTTATCTATCACATTAATGTCTAAAACGACCGACGTGTTATCTTGGTCTGAGTCCATTGCAGTAACAACGAGAGGTACGTTTGGATCAGTATTTTCTTGTTGGTCGAGAGCCTGAAAAAGCTCAAAGGAGTAGGTAATGTCGCCATTTGCATCAATAGGTAATGAAGCATTGAGGATAGCTTGAAAGATGGGAATCTGAGTTTGCCCATCTTCGTCAAGAATATAACCATCAAGTGTTTTGCCATCCGCAGAGACTTGATAAAGCACAACTTGTTCACCACTCGTCAACAAGGGTTGTTCAGAGACGATGAACGACAAAGATTCGAGGTAATCACTGCCAACCTCAACTTGAAAATTCCCTGAGCTCAACACACCTCCATTTGCGAGATCAGATTCTTTTACTTCTACCCCATTCAAATTATTTAAAGTTGGGTCTGCGCCATCCTTTAGAACATAGTCAATTTCATTCTCTACAAGCGGTGTGGCATCTAAATCTACGCCACCAATGGTCAACGGGAAAGTGACCGTATCACTGCTATTGAATTGATCAATAGGGTGCTCAAGAGTAAGCGAAATTGAAGCTAATACATCGTTACCCGATTCAACGCCACTCAATGTTAACGTAAATACAGTGACACCATTCGCAAATGCTGTAATTTGCTTTCCACTGGAGCTTAACGTGTAGCTAAGCTCATTATCAGAGACTGAGCTTGTAAGCCCTAATGCTTCTAACTTAGTAATAGATGACCCACCGAAATACAAACTACTCGGATCAGGGTTGTCAGATCCCGCGACAATATTGACAGTTCCTTCAAAGTTCAATATCGGGCCATCCAAAGGGACTTCTGTTACGTCTATAGTCGCATTGCCTACGTAACCTGCTTGTCCATCAGTAATGTCAATGGTCGCGTTAGCCAAGCCATAGTCTTGGGAGTCATCTGCAGCTAAATAGCTGAAAGAAACACTTTGCTCGACCGAATGATCTAGGTTTCGACCTGCATCAAACTGCCAAAAGCCATCAGAGAATACGGTTAATTCGCCTTTTTCTAAACTAAAACTTACGGATCCCCCCTCTAGAATTGACTTCTGCTCCCCGCCAGCCTCTACAAATTTCACATAAAGTGTTCCATCAAGATCAATATCATTTTCAAGTAGATTGCCCGTAATTGTTTGATCTTCTAAGACTGAGTATGTGTCATCTCTAATCACCGGATCAGAGTCATAAATAGTAATCGTTAACGGTGCCACAACCGTCTCTTGTGTACCGTCAGCATCACTTTGAATGCTTTCAACCAATACGTTAGTCACCAGCTCATCTTGACCTACACCATGATCAATCGCTTCATAAAAAGTAATTTGAACCGTACCATCATCATTGACTTCTGCAGAGAAAACTAATCGGTCGTCAGTCGATGTTCCTTGTAAGCTCAACCCATCTTCTGCAACAACAACATTAATAGATTGACCAACCGATGTAAGCGCGCTCAAACTTGGTTGCTCTGCATGCAGTGCTGGCACACCATTTTCTATGTTGATGGCTGCCGAGCTGCTTTGCTCACCAAAAAATCCAACGATGTTTTCAGAAAATACCGTTGAACCGGGTAGCACTATTGTCGGCATGGTATCGACCACGTGGTTGCCGGCGGCATCCAACACTTCTGCTTCAATGGTCCACGTGTTGTTTAGATTGAGAGTGTTTACGTCAATTCCGGTTACTGTCCACGAACCTGATGCATCAACAAGGCCAGTAAAATTCAGCGTGCTGTCTCCGTCACTTACCCGAATCGTCACCGCCAGACCTTGCTCTACACCACTGGTTGTCCCTCTCATTTCCGTGACTATACCCTCACGGAAATCATCAATGGCAAGACCACCGCTAATATAAAAATCCGTATCGATATCAATGGTGGGAGCAGTGGCATCTATGGTCGTAGCCTCATCCATCGCTTTCGCTTGGTTGCCCGCCACATCATTCACGGAGGCAGATACGGTTAACGCCCCATCGGCTAACGTGGATAAGTTCGCCCCTTCGACTTGCCACATACCATCAACGACAACGGTATTGAACGAGAGCATCACCCCCAAGCTGTCTTGAACCGTGACAGAAACCGTCTGACCATTTTCAACATCACTGACTTGCCCTGACAAAGTGACAGATTGGCGCTCTTCAATGTTTAAATAGCCGTCTCCGCCATCGTCAACGTCCGCCGTCACACTTGCGAGCGTATCTTTGATGATGGTGTTTTCACTGGTTGCAGGGTTGCCCGCTATATCTATACTCTCAGCAACAACGGTTAGCGTACCTTCAGACAATCCAGAAAGGTCAACGTCGTCCAGAGACCAACTTCCACCAGTCACCACCGTTTCTAAGTTTATGACCGCTCCTAACGAGTCGGTTACCGTAACTTGGATACGCTGGCCATCTTCAATGTTTTCAATCGTCCCTTCGAGGCGAGTAGTCGCGATTTCGTACTGATTTAAATACTCATCCCCTCCACCATCAAAATTGACGTTCACCGTTGCAAGCGTATCTTTAATGGTCGTATCGACGGCGTTCAAGTTATTGCCATAAATGTCAGAAACCACAGAAGTCACCGTAAGCGGCCCTTCAGCAAGAGAAGACAGATCAACGCCTGATAGGGTATACGCCTCATTCTCTACGGTCGTTGTAACAGTAATGGAATTATTGAGGCTGTCGGTAATGGTGATAGTAACAAGCCACTCATCGCTTATCTTGAGTGCGTCACCTTGAATCGTGACACTAGGAACTTCAAACTGGTTTTCGTATCCATCGCCGCCATCAAGAATATCCACCGTTAAAGAGGCATCATCGTTCAAACCTTCAATTGCCTCTAAGGTAATATCCAATGTTACAGAGGTGGTGTCACCGTCTGAATCTGTTGCATTAACTAACAATGGTATATCCAGGATTTGATCTTTTGACAGATCGAAAGAGCGATATAATTCAAAGGAATACTCTATTTCACTACTCGACTCTAAAGGTAATGTGGATAATAGTTTCGATTGAAAAATATTTACTTCCACCCCACCTTCTAAGATATAGCCAGTAATTGTCGTACCGTCATCAGACAGACGGTAAAGCAACTCACTTTCACTACTCTCTAATGTGGGCTGGTTTAATTCGCTAAATCGAAGAGAGTCAACATAATCACTCCCGATATCGAGTTGAAGGCTCCCAGTCTTAAAGATTGCCCCACTTTCTAGATTAATCTCCTCCATTGCAACAACAGTCAAGTTGCTCAACGTAGGATCAACACCATCTTTCAACACGAAATCAATTTCATTCTCTACAAGCGGTGTGGAGTCTAGATCTGTCCCTCCAATGGTCAACGGGAAAGTGACCGTATCACTACTATTGAATTGATCGATAGGATGATCAAGAGTAAGCGAAATTGAAGCTAGTACATCGTTACCCGACTCAATGCCACTCAATGTTAACGTAAATACAGTGACACCATTGGCAAATGCTGTGATTTGCTTCCCACTGGAACTTAACGTGTAGCTAAGCTCAGTATCAGAGACTGAGCTTGTAAGCCCTAATGCCTCTAACTTAGTAATGGATGCCCCACCAAAATACAAACTAGTCGGATCAGGGTTATCAGAGCCAGCAATCACATTAACACTGCCTTCGGTGGTTAATAATGCCGCTCCCAGAGGTACTTCTGCTGTTTTTATAGTAGCGCTGCCTACATAACCCGCTTGGCCATCTATAATGTCGATGGTCGCGGTGGCTACACCGTAATCTTTTGAATCATCGGCTGCGAGATAATCAAAAACGAGACTTTGCTCGACCGTGTGATCTAAGTTGCGACTGGCATTCAACTGCCAAGAGCCATCTGAAAATACGGTTAATTCACCCTTCTCTAGACTAAAACTTACTGAGCCACCATCAGGGACAGACTGGATCTCTCCTCCGGCTCTGACATATCGAATGTACAAGTCACCATCAATATCAATGTCATTCTCCAGTACATTGCCAGAAATGACTTGGCCTTCGGTTACACTATATGACTCATTTGCGATCGCTGGATCGGCATCAAGGATGGCGATTTCTAGGGGGGCCACAACCGTTTCTTGTGTACCATCAGCATCACTTTGAATGCTTTCAACCAATACGTTAGTCACCAGCTCATCTTGACCTACACCATGATCAATCGCTTCATAAAAAGTAATTTGAACCGTACCATCATCATTGACTTCTGCAGAGAAAACTAATCGGTCGTCAGTCGATGTTCCTTGTAAGCTCAACCCATCTTCTGCAACAACAACATTAATAGATTGACCAACCGATGTAAGCGCGCTCAAACTTGGTTGCTCTGCATGCAGTGCTGGCACACCATTTTCTATGTTGATGGCTGCCGAGCTGCTTTGCTCACCAAAAAATCCAACGATGTTTTCAGAAAATACCGTTGAACCGGGTAGCACTATTGTCGGCATGGTATCGACCACGTGGTTGCCGGCGGCATCCAACACTTCTGCTTCAATGGTCCACGTGTTGTTTAGATTGAGAGTGTTTACGTCAATTCCGGTTACTGTCCACGAACCTGATGCATCAACAAGGCCAGTAAAATTCAGCGTGCTGTCTCCGTCACTTACCCGAATCGTCACCGCCAGACCTTGCTCTACACCACTGGTTGTCCCTCTCATTTCCGTGACTATACCCTCACGGAAATCATCAATGGCAAGACCACCGCTAATATAAAAATCCGTATCGATATCAATGGTGGGAGCAGTGGCATCTATGGTCGTAGCCTCATCCATCGCTTTCGCTTGGTTGCCCGCCACATCATTCACGGAGGCAGATACGGTTAACGCCCCATCGGCTAACGTGGATAAGTTCGCCCCTTCGACTTGCCACATACCATCAACGACAACGGTATTGAACGAGAGCATCACCCCCAAGCTGTCTTGAACCGTGACAGAAACCGTCTGACCATTTTCAACATCACTGACTTGCCCTGACAAAGTGACAGATTGGCGCTCTTCAATGTTTAAATAGCCGTCTCCGCCATCGTCAACGTCCGCCGTCACACTTGCGAGCGTATCTTTGATGATGGTGTTTTCACTGGTTGCAGGGTTGCCCGCTATATCTATACTCTCAGCAACAACGGTTAGCGTACCTTCAGACAATCCAGAAAGGTCAACGTCGTCCAGAGACCAACTTCCACCAGTCACCACCGTTTCTAAGTTTATGACCGCTCCTAACGAGTCGGTTACCGTAACTTGGATACGCTGGCCATCTTCAATGTTTTCAATCGTCCCTTCGAGGCGAGTAGTCGCGATTTCGTACTGATTTAAATACTCATCCCCTCCACCATCAAAATTGACGTTCACCGTTGCAAGCGTATCTTTAATGGTCGTATCGACGGCGTTCAAGTTATTGCCATAAATGTCAGAAACCACAGAAGTCACCGTAAGCGGCCCTTCAGCAAGAGAAGACAGATCAACGCCTGATAGGGTATACGCCTCATTCTCTACGGTCGTTGTAACAGTAATGGAATTATTGAGGCTGTCGGTAATGGTG
Source organism: Vibrio sp. 2304 (assembly GCF_033339475.1). Taxonomy (NCBI): domain Bacteria; kingdom Pseudomonadati; phylum Pseudomonadota; class Gammaproteobacteria; order Vibrionales; family Vibrionaceae; genus Vibrio; species Vibrio sp. 2304. Next base: position 242,262 of record NZ_JAWOUQ010000002.1, read on the forward strand.
ATAGTAACAAGCCACTCATCGCTTATCTTGAGTGCGTCACCTTGAATCGTGACACTAGGAACTTCAAACTGGTTTTCGTATCCATCGCCGCCATCAAGAATATCCACCGTTAATATAGCATCGGGATTCAACCGCTCAGGAGCCTGAGTCTCAGGAGTTGGGTTCTCTCTTTCTTGCACTGCTGGCCTAGTAACATAGCCATTAGAAACGAGTTGCTCAGGTAAAACAGCGCGAATATAGGCAACAAAACTTAACCCACCAGAAGACTCACTAAAATCTCGAACGCTCTGATTAAAAGTGGATTCAATACCGTTTTGAGATGCAATTAAAAGATCATTCGAACTCGATTCATCCTCACTTGTTGTATCTTCATTAAATGCAATATCGAGAATGTCAGTATTAAGAACAACCACCTCTACTTCTGGAACTAATTGTTCGTTGGGCAACATTTGGATCCAAGAACCGTCACTTAAAACCGCCCAAAGAACATTACCGATTTGAATGTAGAGTATTGGCTGCATAATTCGCCCCATATGAAACAACGAACTTTAAGTATGGTCGACGAATATGACTGTTCAAATGAAACTAGAAAAAACATGGCCCTAAATGGCTCTAATGAGATATTGAACCAAAAACATACCTCATGTATGCGAGAAAGAGCCATTGGGGTAAACTACTTCTGGCGTAACCCATCCACTGGAAATTGATTGAAATTCCCCTTGCTACAATCGGGCTCATATCCAAATGGAGCAGGGAAAGGAATCGTATCACAGCTTGTTGAAACGGAAGATTCAAACTTTACTCTCTTTCCTATCATGATAGGAAATAACCATGTGGCATTATTTCTTAAATCAAACTCCTCTTTAGGGTCATCAATCAAATTGTATATTTCAGGGATCTGTAATGGGCGCCCTTTCTCCGGCATGATATCTTGATCAATAAAGTGCATCTTGTAATTTTCCCACTTATAAGCGTAGGTTTCAGATCCATTGTTAACGATGAAACCATCTCGATTAGACTTTTCACTATCTCCCTTTAAAAAGGCCCACTGATCAATACTATCTATTGTTCTATCGCTTGGTAATTTGTATCCACCGACATGAGAAAGTGAGGCAAATAGATCCACAACATGGATAATTTCATCACTCACTCTGCCCGGTTTGATGTGGTTAGGCCAAGAGGCAATAAATGGTGTTCGGAGAGAGCCTTCAAGAGCCGTAAAGTACGCACCACGCCATGGTCCGCTAGAGCCTTGGTATGGCATATGCCACTCTGGACCGTTGTCAGAAAACCAAATCACTAGTGTATTGTCTTTAATTCCTGCTTTTTCTATTGCACCAATAACTTGCCCAGCTCGAAAATCTATCTCAGCTAACACATCTGAGTAATTTCCTTTGCCTGTTTTACCAATAAAATCAGGATGAGGTAGCGTCGGTAAATGTGGTTGAGTAAAAGTAATTACAGAGAAAAATGGCTTATTCTCTTTCACATTTCGATTTATAAAATCTGTGGCATGTTCAACTAGCTCACTGTCAATCGTTCTACGTGAGTCCAAATTATATTCTTTGACCTCTTTAGGATCCTGCCCTGCTCTAGCTGAAAGGATTTGAGGTTTAGGTAATATAGCTTTATAACCGGGTTGAGAGCTATATTCTGACTCATCCGTCGTATTTGCAATGCCATACCATTCATCAAAGCCTTGATCCGTTGGAAAGCGCCCTTTTTGGTCTCCCAAATGCCATTTCCCGTAAAGGCTCGTGTTATATCCTTGTTCCTTAAACTTCTCTGCAATGGTTATCTCCCAGTTCACCATACCGTAAGGCACTCCCCAAACAACCTTATCTGTCCCAGATCTAAGCGCTCGCCTCCCCGTCATGAATGAGGAGCGAGTTGGTGTGCATTGCGGTTCCACATTAAAATTAGTAAGGCGTACACCTTCTCTAGCAAGTTGATCTAAGTTTTTGGTTTCAACACCTCTGGTACTCCCATAGGAACTTAATTCCCCCCACCCAAGGTTATCAACCAACATAACTACGACATTTGGTGTCTCTTCCGCAACCACTTCTAACGGGATACATAGAAACAGGATAGTTGCTAGTTTATTTTTCATAGTGTCGCCTTTCATTGAAATTCAATCCTGTAAGTGCGTCTTATCACACTTAAAACACACTAAAGTCTAGTCCATGTTAGTTAACATTTTTGAAAAGCAGGGATTACTTGGAAGCAACAAAAAACCTCTACTATATTCAACTGACTACATTGTCTCATTTGGTGTCATTTCACTCGACTTCGCCATGATGAACACAATTAGTAACGTTATATAACGATAATGGATTCATTTATCGCGGAGGATTTTCATGCGAAACTCGATTAAAAAGGTAATGGCATTGGTCGGTACATTAGCTGCGTCCACAGCCTTTGCTGCCGATAAGCCCAACATCCTTGTGTTCTGGGGTGACGATGTAGGTGTATACAACATTAGTGCGTATCACAATGGTATGATGGGAGGGAAGACTCCTAACATTGATAAAATCGCCAATGAAGGTGCCATTTTCACAGACGCTTACGCACAACAGAGTTGTACTGCCGGACGAGCCTCATTTATTCTGGGTCAACATCCGTTTCGTACCGGTCTATTGACTATTGGTATGCCCGGCGCAAAAGAGGGTATTCAATCGAAAGATCCTACTATCGCAGAGTTACTTAAAAATCACGGCTATGTGTCTGGTCAGTTTGGTAAAAACCACCTTGGTGATCAAGATGAGCACCTACCAACTAACCATGGGTTTGATGAGTTCTTTGGTAACCTATACCATTTAAACGCGGAAGAAGAGCCTGAGTCTGAGTTTTATCCAAAAGATCCAGAGTTTCGTAAAAAATTCGGACCTCGAGGCGTGTTGAAGGCGACTGCGGATGGCAAAATCGAGGACACAGGTCCCCTTACTCGTAAGCGTATGGAAAACGTAGACCGAGAGTTCATGGATGCTAGCTTGGCCTTTATGGAAAAAGCAGTAAAAGAAGACAAACCATTCTTTATTTGGCATAACTCAACCCGTATGCACGTTTGGACACATTTGAGTGAAGAATATCAAGGGAAATCAGGTTACGGCTTATACGCCGATGGCATGATGGACCTAGATGATCAAGTAGGTGTGATGCTTGATAAACTTGAAGAGCTAGGCGTAGCAGATAACACCATTGTTGTTTTTAGTACCGATAATGGCGCTGAGAAATTTACCTGGCCAGATGGTGGTACTACACCGTTCAAGGGCGAAAAAGGTACGACTTGGGAAGGCGGATTCCGCGTTCCGATGATGGTACGCTGGCCTGGAAACATTAAACCAGGAACGGTTATCAACGATATCTTTTCACAAGAAGACTGGATGCCAACTCTACTCGCAGCTGTGGGCGAACCAGATGTGAAAGAAAAACTATTGAAGGGTCATAAAGCAGCGGGCAAAACCTTTAAAGCACATTTAGATGGCTACAACCAACTTGATCTGCTGACTGGTAAAGCTGATGAAGGCGCACGCAAAGAAATCTTTTACTTCGATGCTGGTGGTAATTTAAACGCCGTTCGTTATAAAGACTGGAAGATCCACTTCAGTATTATGGAGGGTGCCATTAATGAGGCATACCGCAAAACACCGAGTTGGCCTTTGATTGTAAACCTTCGTATGGACCCATTCGAGGTCGGTCCAGATGCAGCACTTTACGTCAGACATTTTTACGCTGATCAAATGTGGATGTTCGTTCCTGCTCAAGCTATCGTGCGTAAGTTCCTAGAGACATTTAAGGAGTTCCCTGCAACAAAAGGTAGCTCGTTAAGTATTGAAAAAGTGGTAGAAACAATGACACAGCAACCTAGAAACTAGACCCTAGGTATCGAAGCTACTGTGGAGTTAACTAAGGCCTCAATTGTGAGGCCTTTTATTTCGTTGCAATTGTTTGGTTGCAGCAAGTTATGGTCAAACAAAGATTATCATTTAGTGCTCTCTTTAAACACTTGATTCCAATCTTGTTTCATATCGACAAATAGCCAACCTTGCTCTTCACCTACTTTAAACGATTTATCTAACTTACCAACATGAGAATCTTTATCATACGCCCATTCGCGCTTGTCATCCGTGTGATGGATAATCGCAGAAAATCTTGGACCTGAACCTGCTTTCGTCCACTCTAACATCTGTAAATCACCATCAGAATTACCAAACGCCATGACCGGACGTTTGCCAATGAAGTTTTGAATCGTCACAGGCTTTACTGCTTTGTCATTGACAAAGTCTATTTCCGGCATGCGTTGGATGGTAGGTTTTCCATCAACACTTTGATATTCCGCCTTTAACGTCGTTCCCACGATGTTTTGCGTTGGAATGCCGTATACTTCCGGCGCCCAAACGCGCATAAATTCAATTCCGCCTCCAGAAACGATGTATGTCTGATAATCGTTCGCTCTTAAATAGTCGAGCAGTTCGAGCATAGGTTGATAGACCATTTCAGTGTATGGTCTACCCGTTGTTGGATGGACAGCCGTTTTCAACCATTCCTTAACTTCTTGATGAAACTGTTCAGTAGACATTCCAGAATGGGTTGCCATAACAAGCTTCATTACACCTTCGAGTCCTTGTTTACCAATCCCCTCCATGTCACCTTTTAATGCGGAAGCAAAGGGTTCGGTTGTCTTCCAATCAGGATGCTCAGAGGCCATTTCTTTTACTCTATCGATCGCAAAAAACAACTGTAGATAAACAGGCTTTTCTGCCCAAAGTGTTCCATCATTATCAAACGTCGCGATTCGTTGGCTTTCAGGAACATAGGAATCCGAACCTTGGGTCGTTGTTTTCGTAACAAACGCCATAATAGCTTGCTTAGCGTCAGTGTTGTTCCATGACGGAAGTGGATCTTGCATATCAGCAGCAACAGCGTAACTAGACAGAGCAAAACCTGTTGCTAAGACAATCGTCTTTAACTTTATAGCCATCTTAATTCCTTATATTGAGGTGCTAGGTGCGAATCCAATCAAAAGTATAGTTCAATTGAAACAGGCGCATATTGAACTGACATATCCAACGGTCACCAAAGAGTGACACCGTCACAAAATTGGTTCACTATTTTATTGAAATAGGAACATGGAATTTACCGATTAGAGTTTAAATTCATTGGCTTCAACTGATGTAGAGGCACTTTTACGTCCCTTTTTCTGATTGAGCTCTTCAATAACATAGTCGGGAGCGACCTTCATTAGCTCTGTTAAACAGTCATCCGTTTTAGGGTTGCCGTATCTGACATAGATGTCACACACGGCATACAATTGTTCTGGAGCACCGGATATCAAATACGCTTGCTCAAAAGCGTTGACAGACTTCTTCAAGTCTAACTCTTCTTGCAGAACACCACTTAAATACCAAAAGTAACTGTTCGTCTTTGCCATCGTCGCAGCTTTGTCTATTTCAAACGCCGCTTCTTTCTTTTTGTCTAATCTAACCAAAGCGAGAGATTTAGAATAATGCAGCGAGGCATCTTCTGAATTTAGCTTGATACCCTCGTCAAGCACGTTGATAGCTTTTTGGTCTAGCTGTTGCGCTCGGAAGTTGTCTGCGTAGCTTAACCAAACTTGAGGGTTGTTTGGCTCAAGCTTAGTTAACTCTGGGTATATCAGCGCCGCTTTATCCCAATCACGATGCCAACGGTAAACGTCTGCAAGTAATAACTTGGAAACATTATCGTTCTTACTGGACAAGTGTGCTGTCAGCTCTGAAACAGGCCCCTCAAGTGACTGCTGTTGCTCCGAACTCAAATTGGCGTAATCTCGAACGAGGTTAATCGCTGCTGTAATTCGCACCATGGCGGCGTCATCACTCAATAATGGTGAAATCAAACGCCAACGGTGCTCAATCATATATGGCTGTGCTCCCACGATCGCAGCTTCGCGAATACCTGCATCTTCATCCTGCAACCCACGCGCAACTGCAACCAATGCATTTTGGCTTGGATAGTTGGCTAACTCACGTAAAGCATCAATACGTTTTTCTGAAGACAACTTTTTATTTTGCGCATCATAAGACAGCTTTTCGACTCGTTGCGCCGGTGTCATTTGAGCTTCTTGTGGAGTGACAACCGTTGTCGGCGATATCTGGTCTGGGTCTAGCAATGTTGTTTCTTGTGCCACTGCTGTTTGACTCGCAGCAATGCCGATCGAGATCACGAGTAATGATTTAGAGAGCAGCTTAATTTTTTGCATTCAATAACCTATATTCTTTCATTTCCGGGCCTGTAGCAGGCGTAGTGACTATCTTAAAACTTCGTTTCAAACACAGTCTGTGTTTGAGTAGCTTGCTGGTGTAGAATCTGGTCACTGTATTTACCGTGAACCACTGGGTTACCTGTCGCTCGTAAGATGTACGCCATCGACTGATCAACATGGGTAAAAAACTTCTTCCAACCCGCGCAGAGATAATTAAGACCAGGCTCACCTTGCCTAGTACGGATAAAACGGTTTTTGGGACATTCTCCAAAACATGCAAATTGATAATCACATTGAAGGCACTGTTGGGGCAGCGTACGACTTTTAGCAAACCCAAATTTCTGCTGCTCAGAGCTATAAGCGAGCGTATCGAGCTTTTCGTGATGAATGTTTCCAACCTTATATTCTGGGTACACGTAATGATCACACGCAAACACATCACCATTAGGCTCCATTGCTAAGCCCTTCCCGCAGATTTCACCTAACGTACACAGTGGGTTTTTTCTGCCCATCCAGGTTTCGATACTGGCTTCAAAGTACTGCACAAACACGTTGCCGATATCGTGTAAAACCCATTCATTGAAAATCGCGATCAGAAAATTTCCCCATGCTTCATCCGCAACGCAAAAAGGCTCAACAACGGCATCTTTATGACCTGGGATCAACCGCTTATCTCCTTGCTTTAGTTGCTCGTTTGGCTCCCAAGTTTGAGGGGCGGTTGTTCTGAATGTTTTCTGCTCAACTATTGGAATAAACTGCATTTGAGGGGAGCGTACTTCATCTCGCAAGAATCGGTACACTTCAAGTGGGTTACGGCCGGTCAAGTTGTTAACACAAGTGAGCGTAGCAAACTTTACTTCGTGCTTATGTAATAATTCAACCGCATTCATAACTTGCCGGAATGTGCCTCTACCAGCTCGGTTTGTTCGGTAAGCGTTGTGCATCATTTCTGGGCCATCAATGCTTAAACCGACGAGAAAGTTGTTCGCCTTTAAAAACTCACACCATTCATCGTTAAGCAGTGTGCCATTAGTCTGGAGATCATTGGAGATCGTAATGCCATCGGGACGGTATTTATTCTGTAGCTCAACAATTGTCTTGAAATAATCCAAACCTAGCATTGTCGGCTCACCACCCTGCCAAGAGAAAATGATTTCAGGTGTATTCTGTCCCGCTATATATTGACGGATATAGGTCTCTAGCGTTTCCTCATCCATGACTGGTGAGCAGCCTGGCTTGTACTCAAGTAAATCTTGTTTGCTTAGGTAATAACAATAGGTGCAATCGATATTGCACACTGCACCGATAGGTTTCGCCATGACATGTAATCGCTTGGATGCTTTCCCATTGAACTGCGGACCTTGAGTTATGTGCATTCATCACCTTCTTAGTTGCTAGCCTGCGCCCAACGGCGTTAAGACTAATCATTAAGTTAATCGCCTAGTGTGATGATAATGTTCAATTATTCGTGGCGCTTGTTATAGTGTGTATAACTGTTTTTCATAGACTTGCCTGATAAAATTCTTTGATCATAAATGTTGATGGAGCTCCCCTATGAAGCATTCCAAAAGTAATACTCTTTACCTTGGTGCCGCTATTTCGATTTCGCTAATTATGACTGGATGTGCAACAACACAACCTAGCCCTCTTGCTCAAAAAATCGATCAAGATATGGTTCTTATTGAAGGTGGACAATTTACGATGGGCTCGGATAATCCATCAGCAAATAAATCCGAGCGCCCGGCCCGCACCGTTCGCGTGGAAGATTTCTATTTGGCAAAATTTGAGGTAACCCAAGAGTTATTCGAATCGGTTACAGGCTCTTCTCTGAGTTATTTTAGAAACCCAAATACGCCCGTGAATAACATTAGCTGGCAACAAGCCAATTATTTTATAAAGAAATTGAATGAAAAAACGGGAGAGCACTATCGTTTACCCACAGAAGCAGAATGGGAGTTTGCAGCGAAAGGGGGGAATCTAAGTCAAGGATTCACTTACGCGGGGTCTGATGATATTAACGACGTTGCCTGGTATGCCAATAACTCAAACAATAAAGCACACAAGGTAGGTCAGAAAAAACCGAATGAGCTTGGCTTATACGATATGACGGGTAATGTTGGTGAGTTTGTTATTGATGCCTTTGATGAAGGCTATTACAAATCGGCACCAAGTGATAATCCGGTAAACGCAAAAGATGAAAAAGAAAGCCTGGCACACAAGTCTGTACGAGGTGGTAGCTTTGCCTATGATGCTGACGAATCCGAAAACTATCGTCGCGATTTTGCTAGCCAGTCAGTCATCATGTCCGACATGGGGCTGAGATTAGCGAAAGACGCTGATTAAACCAAGTAAGAAAAAGTGGAGCGATAAAAGCTCCACTTTTGGTAATTAGCTCCTATTGACCCCAACAATAGAGGCTTTAAGCTGATCAATAGCTTGTTTAGGTGCATAGTGACTAAGCTCTTGTATGCACCTATCGAAAGCAAAAGCGACAGCACCTTTTTTATGATTTCTCGCTAGAACCTCGCATTGAGCAAACAAGTGTTGTGGATTGCCACCGACTTCAAATGCTGTATGCAACGCTTTACTGGCTTCTAGAACATCGCTTTTTTCTAAAGCTAGACCGTACACGTACCAATAATGCGCATTAGTTTCACCAATTTCTGCGGCGCGTCTAAGTAGCTTTTTCGCATCATCGGCTTTGCCTTGACGTAACAAAGAAAGACCTGCGCTGTATGGTAATGTGCTGGATTTAGGTTGAGCTTTCATCCCTTGTTGTAGCACCGTGATCGCAGCTTCTTCTTTACCTAGGTGGCGATACAAATCTGCTAGGTTAACGTAGCTATTTTCGAAGTAGGGTTCGATGCTGATCGCTTGTTTATACAGCTCGGCCGCTTTGTCGATTTCACCTAAGCTGCGGTACACATTCGCCAAATTGGTTCTTCCGAAACCACGATCGGCATTAAACTCTTGAATTTCCATGTACTCTTCTAAAGGCGATTTAATGATATCTTTTTGTAAAGGGGTCATTTGTGCGTAGTTCGCTACCAGCGCCGAGGCAGCTTCCGCTCTCACTGAAAGCACCGGGTCACCAAGTAATGGCTCTAGAATCCGCCACCGGTCATGAAATTCATAACCAGACGAGCCTGAAATTGCCCCTAATCGAACCATTTCATTCTCATTCTTAACGGCCCTAGCCAAAGATACTGTTGTATTTTGGTCAGTGTTGCCCCCCATTCTCTCCAGGGCTGAAGCACGAATAATGTCTTTTAACGACGAATCCTGAGCAGAGTATGCCAACGCATTTGCTGCTCCTTGATGACCAATTGAATCCGCATAAAATGCGACAGCAAAATGTTGTTGATTACGATACTTCGAATTCGGGTACCATTCTGCTATCTGTTCATCGGCCCATTGATTGCTTTTATCTTCATGGCATGACATGCAAACATTGGGCGTTCCAATGTGTTTGCTCAAATCCGGTCGTGGAATATGCCAACTGTGGTCTCTACGAGGATCGACTTGCATGTAAGTCGTTTCTGGCATGTGACAAGTCGTACATTGCGATGCTTCAGATTCAGCCTTATGAAAGGTATGCTTTTCAGGTGTATATTCCGATGCAATATGGCATTGCGAACATACTGCCTCTTCTGGGATCGTTAACTCTGCCGTGTGTGGATCATGGCAATTAGTGCACGTGACCCCTTTCTCCGCCATTTCAGATTGAAGAAACGAACCATAAACATAATCTTCGTCGTAAATCTGTCCATCATGATAGTAGAGTTCAGGTGTTATAAGGCTTAAGCGATATTTATCAAAAAAGGAACCTTTAACATGATCACCTGCTTCATTTAACTGGGTTCGGCGACTATGGCATTGAGCGCATGTTTGCACTTGATTGGTTGCTTCAATTGATTTCGGCTGTAACGTACTATGGCCTTCCTCAAACACCCAATCCAACACTGCTTTAGACAAATTTCGATCAAAGCCATAATGGCTGTCATGCTCAAAAGAAGTGCCAGCATTTTTGTATTTCTTGGCCAGTTCTATGTGCTGACTAGCGGGACCATGGCATGCTTCGCATCCCACATTAATCTCTGACCATGAGCTGTTGTAAGTGTTTTTGTCAGCGTCGTAATTCTTCTTTAGGTTCGTTGAATGGCAATCAGCACACATAAAGTTCCAATTTTGCCCGGTATTGGTCCAATAGAATTCATCCGTTGTTGTCGTTTCTGGATAAAGATGAAACCAACGCTGTCCCCCTTCAACTTTAGCTCTTGTGTCCCAAGCAAAAGGAATAAGCTGCACGCGGCCATCTTCAAACTCGACCATGTACTGCTGTAATGGCTCCCAGCCAAATGTATAACTGATCTTATAGTCATGCCATTGCCCGTCAGCACCTTGAATATTGACCCAAAATTCGTCGCCTTTTTTAAAAAAACGATTAGGCATTCCTTTGTGTGTTACAACATGGTTATCAAAATTACCACGCACAGAGGTTGTACTTGCATGCTTCATGGCCATATCGTGATGTGACCCTTTCCAGGCCTCCACTTCGTTTTGGTGGCAATCTATACAAGCTTGTGTGCCAGCATATTCTGGATTTAAGCCTGAAGGAATATTTGGTTTCTCTGTTAATAACTCTTGAGAAAAAGCCATAAAACTGACAACAACGTTGACCAGCAATAAAATGCGAAACCGGCCTGCCCACTGACTCATAGATATCCTTATATTTATAATGTACAACCTAAATCAATATAGACACTAAATCACTGGTTATACAAATAATTACAAGCAATACATAACGACTTTAGTATTGCTTTAGGGCCGTAAAACAAGCGAGCATCCTATTGTTTTTCATTTCCATCCCCCTCTTCTACTACGCAATAAAAATAAGGCTCTTCAGTGATCTAAATCTACTTTACGAATCTCTACAAACTAACAGAACAATCCTATTTCTTCTTAATTAACAAATGGTTACAACCTAGCAATAACTTATGGTTATATCGAGTATAAGAGGATTTTTCTATATACATCATTAACTTATGCAGCAACTAAGCATAAGGCTCACTTGTGCTTATCTTTACTCTCAACAATCTGGAGTTTTTATGGCAAATCAATTGAGCAAAATCGCTGTAGGCGCAGGACTGTTAGCGGCGTCCAGTGCTGCTATGGCAGCCGACAAACCGAATATTCTGGCAATTTTTGGTGACGATATCGGCTACTGGAATATCAGCGCATACAACCAAGGTATGATGAGTTACAAAACGCCAAACATCGACCGTATCGCGAATGAAGGTGCGTTGTTCACAGATCACTACGGACAACAGTCTTGTACTGCTGGTCGCGCTGCCTTTATTACGGGTGAAGAGCCATTTCGTACGGGTTTGTTAACAATTGGTATGCCAGGCTCTGACCACGGCATACCTGATTGGGCGCCAACCATTGCAGACCTGTTAAAAGAACAAGGTTACATGACGGGTCAATTTGGTAAAAACCACTTAGGTGACCAAGATAAGCACTTACCGACAAAACACGGCTTTGACGAATTCTTCGGTAACTTATATCACCTAAACGCAGAAGAAGAACCTGAAACTTATTACTACCCTAAAGACCCAGAGTTTCGTAAAAACTATGGCCCTCGTGGTGTCATTAAGTCTTATGCTGACGGTAAGATTGAAGACACTGGCCCGATGACACGAAAACGTATGGAGCACGCAGATGAAGAGTTCCTAGAGAGCTCTTTGGCATTTATGGAAAAAGCAGTTAAGGCGGATAAACCCTTCTTTATTTGGCATAACGCCACTCGTATGCACGTTTGGACTCGCTTGCAGGAAAAATACCAAGGTAAATCAGGCGTAAGCATTTATGCCGATGGTATGCTGGAACACGATGATCATGTAGGTGTTTTACTCGACAAGCTGGATGAGCTAGGTGTTGCAGACAACACTATCGTTATCTACTCAACGGACAACGGCGCAGAAACCATGACTTGGCCAGATGGTGGCGCAACACCATTCCATGGTGAAAAAGGTACAACTTGGGAAGGCGGTATGCGTGTTCCTCAACTGGTTCGTTGGCCAGGCGTAATTAAGCCAGGAACCAAGATCAATGAAATGATGGCACACCAAGACTGGTTGCCTACATTATTGGCAGCTGCTGGCGTACCTGATGTAAAAGAAAAACTGGCAGAAGGCTACAAAGCAAATGGCAAAGAGTGGCGTGTACATTTAGATGGTTATAACTTCATGCCATACTTTGAAGGTAAGGAAGAAAAAGGCCCTCGTGAGTCGCTGCTTTACTTTACGTCTAATGGTGAATTAAACGCTGTCCGCTGGAATGACTGGAAACTTCACTTTGCAACGCTTGAAGGGAACCTAAGTAACGCAGTTCGTTTTGCTCCGAACTGGCCTAAAATCATCCACCTACGCGCTGACCCATTCGAAAAAGGCCCAAGCGAATCACAAATGTACTTGCGTTGGATGGCTGACAACATGTGGCTATTTGTACCTGTACAAGACGTTGTGGGAGAGTTCTTTAAAACACTTCCAGAATACCCAATGCAACGTGGCACAGCGATGAACCCTGCTTCACTAAACTACGACTCTCTAAAAATGCAAGAGAAGCTGCAACAACTAGACAAAGTTGAACAAGAAATCAGCAAGTTTAAGTAAACTAAGTTAACGTCAATTAATCAGTAACATAGGAACTTACTTAAATCGCCTGTTTAGCCTATACAAAGTGGGCATTGTGAGTACAAACTGAAAAACAAAAAAAGGAGAGCTAACCTGCTCTCCTTTGTATTTTAACCGTGGATAAACTAAGCCACATTAACCGATTTAGCTAAACTGCTACTTTGGAAAAACTCATCATGCAATGCGCAAATCGCGTGCTGGTATTCCTTATCACCGACAACAAATTGAACATTTACATTTCTCAATGATGAGTGCAGTGCAACTGGCGTAACGCCATTATTCATCAATGCAAGCACACCTTTCGCCAACGTCTTATTGGTATCAATTTGAGAACCGATGGCTGAGATAAGCGCGACCATACGGCCTTTAATCGAGGCATTCGGATAACGTTTCTCTGCTTTGTACAATACTTTGTTTAAGCTATCAGTACTGCCACCTAGATAGTAAGTAATAGAGTTCGCGTTCATCTCTTTACCAACCAAACTTACACGAGCATCGGAGATGATTTCCATCAATTCGTAACTAACGTTATCGGCTTTTCCTACCATTGCTTGGTCAAACAAATGCAGTGCAAATACTTTTTCTTTACCTGCGATGATCTCGACTTTGTCTTCTTCCGGACGATAGCTTGAAGAGATCAAAGTACCTTCGTGTTCAGGTTCGAATGTATTTTTAATCTGTAGCTCAATACCACTTTCACGTAAACCCGCAGCGGCATTTGGGTGAATAGCTTCCATGCCAAGGTTGGCAAGTTGGTCTGCTACGTCATAGTTTGTACTACCAATTGGTAATACTTTTTCAGGGCCAACAACGCGTGGGTCTGCTGAGCTCAAGTGGTACTCTTTGTGAATTACTGCTAAATCCGCTTTTGTTATTGCTGCAATTCGGCTAAATGTCATCTCACTATAACCTCGGTCATAAGTGTGCATTAGGCCCTCTTTACAGTAAGCATAACCTGTCACGATTGGCAGTTCTTTTGATACATCGATATCAGCAAACGCGTCACTGATCGACTCATCAAGGCTTCTTGGCGCTTGATTATCCCAACCAGACAGGTCAACGAACTTAGCGTTAATACCCATATTTTTTAGTTTTAGTGCTGTGTTGTAAGCACTATGTGCCTCACCGATAGACGAGAGAAACTCTCGAATTTGAGGCAAGTACTGGCGCAACGAAAATTGACCGTACTGACAGGTTTCTAAAATATTCGCGATACAGTTTTTCGCTTCAGCAATGCGGGAGCGAATGAATTTATCCGCACGGATACGATTCATTGGGTCCGCAAAAATATTTTCATTGGTCAGCAACATACGGCTTTCAACGTACGCTAACGCTTCTTCCCATTTGTCGTCGCGTTTCGCGATAAGCTGATAAACGCCTGGTTTACTGGTTTTTTTACACTCGAGCAGCGCATCGGTCATACCACCGTATGCAGATACGACAAAAATACGATTGTATGGTGTTTTGGGACGAAGAATAATATTGTCGAGAACAGCATCAAATGCTGTCATTGATGTACCGCCGATTTTTTCTACGGTAAATGTCATGATAAGCCTTTTTTGATTGGTAACTTTAAAAAGAAAAAAGAAGAGATAGTAAAGTGTGGGGTGGCAAAGCACCCCACCATCATCTTTTAGTCAACGAGAGGATAAACACCGTTTTCATCGTGCACTTCAGCGCCAGTAATCGGTGGGTTAAACACACACGCCATTACCATTTCTTTATTCTTATAAGCTCTCAAGTAGTGCTCATCGTGTTTATCAAGGATGTATAATGTACCTGGTTTAATTGGGTACGTTTCTCCACCTACAACTTCAATCTCACCTTCACCACTCATACAAAACACCGATTCAAGGTGGTTTTGATAGTGAATATGAGTTTCTGTATCTTCATAAATCGTTGTGATGTGGAAAGAGAAACCCATGTTGTCGTCTTTCAACAACATGCGGACACTTTCCCAGTTATCTGAAACAACACGTCGTTCGCTGTTGCGGCATTCATCTAGAGTTCTGACGATCATAATTAAAATCCTTATTAAGATGCTTGTTTGAAATGTTTCGCAGCGATAGTCTCTACTGCATTTTCAAAGATGCTTAGTCCTTGATCTAGCTCTGATTCGCTGATAGTTAGTGGACAGAAGAACTTCACAACTTCATCGTCTGGACCCGCTGTCTCTATCACCATTCCATTCTCGAAACAGTTTTTCGCAATTTCAGATGCCATGTCACCATTGATACATTCAATACCAACCATCATGCCGCGGCCTTTTTTCTGCACAAACATTTGTGGAAAGCGACGAACACAACGGTCAATAACAGCACTTACCTTGTCTGAACACTGCTTGATGTGTGTTTCAAAATCATCGTTTGCCCAGTAAATTTCTAGTGCTTTTGCAGCAGTAATAAAGGCGTGATTATTGCCACGGAACGTACCGTTATGCTCGCCTGGCTTCCACTGGTCAAGCTCAGGCTTAAGTAATACGACAGCCATCGGCAAACCGTAACCACCGATCGACTTCGATAGCGTCACGATATCCGGTTGGATACCAGACGGCTCGAAACTAAAGAAAGTACCGGTACGTCCACAACCTGCTTGAATGTCATCGACAATCACAAGAATGTCATTGGCTTTACAGATTTTGCTCAAACGTTGTAACCACTCGTTTGAAGCAGCATTTAAACCACCTTCACCCTGCACAGTTTCAAGAAGTACAGCGGCTGGTTTATCCATACCTGCAGAGTTATCATTTAGCATGGTTTCGAACAGCGCGAGACCATCTACGCCAGCGTAACCTTCAAATGGAATACGAGTGACGTTACTTAGGCTAGAACCGTTACCTTGTCTGTGATGCTGGTTACCCGTTGCAGCCAGTGCGCCAGCAGTACAACCATGGAAACCGTTAGTAAACGCAACGACGCTGTCGCGGCCTTTTACTTTTTTAGCCAGCTTCAATGCCGCCTCAACAGCATTAGTGCCTGTTGGGCCCGTAAACTGAACCTTGTAATCCAAGTTTCTTGGTTTAAGGATGTAAGTATCCAACGCTTCCAGAAACGATGCTTTCGCTTCTGAGTGCATATCCAAACCGTGAGTAATACCGTCCATTTCAATGTACTCAAGCAACGCTTGTTTTAGTACTGGATTGTTATGGCCATAATTTAGAGATCCCGCTCCAGCAAGGAAGTCTAAGTATCGTTCACCTTGTTCTGTTTCTAGCCAGCAGCCTTTCGCTTTACGAAAAACGACCGGGAAATTGTTTGAATATGAGCGTACGTTGGATTCCTGCTTTTTGAAAATATCCATGATGAGACCGTTTTTAATTCCTATTGTTTGAGGATTATTTGAGAGGAATGCGATACAAATATTCTGTATCGTGTTTGCCTTTAAAGTGGGCTTCTTCATCCAAAAATGTGCTTACTTGGCCAGAATTGCCGTTCATCGCATCTAACTTTTTGAACAGTGCCCAAGAGGCTTTATTATCTTCCGTGATGGTAGTTTCTACCGATTTAACACCGCCTAATTCCTCTCGGGTGAGAAGTTCTTTCAACATGCGGAATGCTAAACCATGACCTCTAAAGCGAGGTGAGACTGCAACTTGCCAGACAAATAAAACGTCTTGCTCGTCTGGTTTCTGATAACCGGAAATGAAACCTGCGATTTCGCCTTTTTGCTCAACCAAAATACTGGTTTTGCTGAAATGCGTAGACTGTAGGAAATTGCAATAAGATGAGTTCATGTCCAATGGAGGACAGTCTGCAATCAAGCTGTAAATGTCGTCACCATCAGAGATTTTAGGCTCACGAAAAATCCATTTTTTACTTGAGTCTTCTCCAATCTCTGGATAAAGGACCCAAGGTGCTGATGTGATCATGTGAAAATACATATCCTTTGAGGTCTAATTAAATTTCCTTTTTATTATGGGCATCCCTCGCGACTAAAAATCAAATAATCCGCCTTTTTATCGGTGTTTTTATGACATATATCACAAAAACAAACCTATTAACCAAAAGTTAAAATAGTTCGAGGTCTAATTTATTAAATAGTCACCCAAATGCACAGTACAAAAAACAACCAGAATAAGACCATTTTCCATGCTGTTCATTTCTCAGAGAAAAATAGAAATCCAAAAAAAAGCGGCATGCTTTCGCATACCGCTTTTATCAATAATTTAACTGCTGATACTAGTTATTTTGATTTCTTAGAAACCGCCTTTGGACGAGGTTCATCCATCAAACCTTTTATCAAAGATACCGTTGCAACAAGCAAAACAATAGTAAATGGTAAACCAGTCGTCACCGCCATTGCTTGAGCAGCAGCTAGACCACCACCCAACATCAATGCAATCGCAACCAAACCTTCAAACGTACACCAGAACACGCGTTGTGGCGTTGGTGCATCGACCTTACCGCCCGCAGCAATAGTATCAATAACCAGTGATCCTGAGTCAGAAGAGGTAATGAAGAACACCACGACTAAGATAATGCCGACAAAAGATGTTATCTCAGCCAATGGCATAACATCTAACATGGCAAAAAGTTTTAAAGGTAGTTCTGCGTTAAACACCGCCTCGTAGCCATCATTAACGTATTGGCTAATTGCGTTACCGCCAAAAGCCGTCATCCATAACACACAAACTGAAGATGGGATAAGAATAACGCAAATAATAAACTCACGAACTGAACGACCACGAGACACACGTGCGATGAACATACCCACAAATGGTGACCAAGAAATCCACCACGCCCAGTAAAACGCCGTCCAGCCTTGAGAGTAATTCACATCCTCTCGTCCAAATGGCATAGATAAGGCAGGGATATTAGCCACATAGGAAACGATGTTCTCGAAGAAACCAGTTAAAATCGCAATCGTCGGGCCAACAACAATAACAAATAGCAATAGCAGTGCTGCAAGGCCCATATTGATTTCAGATAAGATCTTCACGCCCTTATCGAGTCCAGCCACAACAGAGATTAAAGCGAGCGCAGTAATACCAATAATCAATATAACCTGCGTCGTATTGGTCATTGGGACATCAAACAGGAAGTTCAAACCCGTTGCGGCTTGAGATGCACCGTAGCCTAGCGATGTTGCTAAACCAAAAACCGTCGCTACCACTGCAAGAATATCGATAATATGACCAGTCCAACCCCATACACGCTCACCAAACAAAGGGTAAAAAATTGAGCGCATGGTGAGTGGCAAACCTTTGTTAAATGAAAAGATAGCCAGCCCAAGAGCCAAGAGCGCGTATATTGACCACGGATGAAGTGCCCAGTGGTAAATCGTCGCAGCCATCCCTAATGCCGAAGCTGCAGTTGCATCGCCCTCTGCACCACCTAGCGGTGCCCAGTCAGTACGTACACCATTCTCAACGTTCACGCCACCAATCGCAGAACTAAAATGGGACATCGGTTCTGATACACCGAAGAATACGAGACCAATGCCCATACCCGCAGCAAATAGCATTGCCAACCATCCAGCATAGGAGTAATCCGGTGTTGCTTCAGTACCACCGATTCGTACACGGCCTAATGGTGTGAAGATCAATCCGACACAGACAATGACAAAAATATTACCTGAAGCGAGAAAAAACCAGTCTAAATTGTGTAACAAACCCGCTCGTAGGTCTGAAAAAAACGGCTCTACCTGTTCTCGGAATAATAGTGTTATCACAACAAACATGACGATTGCTAAGCCAGAAATTGCAAAAACACGGTTGTGAATATCAAGGCCAAATGGGCCTACCTTTAGCGCAACGTTATCCTGACCAATTTGATAGTCAGTATCTATTGCGTTTACTTTTCCATCGGGGCGTTGAATGCCACCGTTATTATCGGTGCTCACGGATAATCTCCTTAAAAATACGTGACCAAGTTTAAATTACTTTCGTCGGAGTTCGAGTAATGAAACGTCTTCATCACTACCAAGCACATGTTCATAAAACATTGTTCTTATAAGCGGTTACTCAATCCGCCATCATAATCTTAAAGCCCCCTATCTCTCATTGCATTTTATTGTTTTCACCATAAATAACGCCTATTGCCAAACCGAAGATATTGGCATGTTTCGATTAAAGTGATACTGCAGTTGTGCTTGAAACAGCTCCGCAGTTGCTAACGCATCCGTCAGGGCATGGTGAGGTTGATAAGCAGGGAGGCCATATCTTTCACGAGCGTGCCCTAATCGTACAGAACCGGGTTTCTTGCCTTTCAACTTATTGATAAAACCTCTGCATTCACGGCGCTGTATCGCATACTCAATATCTAACGTATCAACAACAGGAAACTGTATCCCCTCTCCGATGCTATTTAGCAAGGCGTTATTAAAGAACTGCCTTTCAATGTTCTTGTAGTGAACAAGTACCACTTTGCCTGACAACGCATCCAATATTTCACCCAAGATCTGAGACAGCTGCGGCGCGTTTTTAACCTCAGAGTCAGTGATACCGTGAATAATGACAGACTCGTGGTTTAACTCTCTGTTTGGGTTAACGACCCAATGAGCAGAGCCATTACATTGAACACGATCAATAGTAAACGGGACAAGTCCGATCGTGAGAATGACATCCTCTTCCGAGTTCAATCCTGTTGTCTCAAAGTCTACCGAGACAAATGGCACTTGTTCAATTGGTGTTTCCCCATTAACCATCGGTGTCGAATAATAGCGTTTGAGCCTCTCGTCTTTCGCTTCTTTAGCGAGTTGCTTGAACAACATTGACCACTCTGGCGTCTGGGATGTATCCAACAACGGATGTTCTTTTTCTACTTTTTTTGAGAACCACATTATTTGCTACTTCTCTGATATCGAAACTTAATGAAGTTCTGAGCGTTACTTAGAATTTGAAATGCTGCTTTTAAGTTTCGACGTTCAAATTCAGACATGTTCTCCGGCTCAATATTGTTGTCTGGCTCTTCTCCATTTTCTATATCAAGGGCTTGGTGACGAATTCGAACCATGTAGATTAGCTCCATCGCATCCCTTAAATCCAAACCTCGACCTTTCGGTAAAATGCCAGCATCATTAATGTCATCTAAACGGTCGAAAGAGTTTTGTGATCGCGAACCGATTGCCAGAGAATGCACCCGTATTAAATCGGCCAACGGAGCCGTCCCCCTTCGCTTCAAGTTAATCGAGTTGCGATGACGACCATCTTTCTCCATCACAAAGTCTTTGAAAAAGCCCAGTGGAGGCGTCCTACGTATTGCGTTATACGCCATACAAGCAAGAAAGCGGTTATTTCTTTTCGCTCGTCTCACAATAAAGCTGCTTAATTGCTCCGCCCATTTCACTCGCCCATGCACACCGAGGAGATCAAAAAAGATATTACTATTTAACAATCTCTCAGGGGTTGGATTGTCTATCCAGTTTCCAAAGCATTCTTCCCATTCTGCACGAGTTTTTCGCCATTCTGGGTTGGTAGCCATAATGTCTCCAGTACAATAAGCATAGCCGCATGCCGCTAAACCATCACAAACAAATTTAGCAAACTTTTCAAAGTACTCTCCGTGAATCTCAACGTCATAACTGTTATCGAGAATAAGCGCGTTATCTTGATCCGTTACAATTAGCTGCTCATCCCTCGCCATTGAACCCATTGCGACTAGACAATAAGGAATGGGCGCTGGGCCGAACTCTTGCTCAGCTAATTCAGCGAGGCGTTGTTTGAAACTACTGCCTATAACCGACATGGCTCGACCAATCATGTGCGCGTTGGCATCTTCATTGACCATTCTTACGAAACAGTCTTTTACTTGTTCAGAAACCTGCTTGAGATCCTCGACACTGGTTTGCTGAAAAATAGAGCTCACTAGCAATAGGCTGTTCTGAGATTCGTAACGAACGATGTCCGTCATGCCAATAATTCCTATCGGCTTTTTATCTTTTAAAATTGGTAAATGATGCACGTTGTAACGCAACATGGTTAACATGGCCTCAAACACATAGGCGTTATAATCCAATGAAACCACGTCATAACTCATGACCTCACTCACTGGAATATTGGTATCAATACCTTGAGCTAGTACGCGAATGCAAAGATCGCGATCAGTCAAAATTCCAAGCAGCTGTTCGTCATCTTCTTCTGTGAGCTCCTCTGTCGGGCGAATAATGAGCAGAGAGGTGACATTTTCCTCTGCCATTAGTATCGCAGCTTCCTGAATTGAAGCCGTTGCCTCCAGGGTTACTGGATCTCTTGCTAAGATTTTACGTGCCTTAGCGGTGGTAAAGTCATTGCTTTCGGATCGGCTAGATATTGCGCTTCGCAAACGCGCGCTATCTTCCAGTTCCATGTAGTCCGCAAAGTTTTCAAACTCATCACAAAGTTCATTGAAGATGTTTTCCGGAATACAGTAAACGAGAGTGTCTTCTATCGCTTTGGCTGGCATCCGTACGCGGTTGTTCATCAACAACCCCATCTGACCAAACAGTCCACCAGCATCAATCCTGTTATAGAGTTCACCTTTACGTCGATAAATCTCTACCGCCCCACTTCTCACCATATACAAGTCGCGGATCGTATCTCCGAAGTTAAGGATTTTTGTTCCTTGCCGAAAGTATGCAACCTCGGCATTGAGAGCAATTTTTCTAAGCTGCTCTTCAGGTAGGTCATCAAAAGGTGGGTACTGGCTAATGAAATTGAGCACTTCTAACTGTTCGGCTTCCATTTTTTATTCCATACGTTGCCTAAACTACAGCGATAAATATCACCCTGAGTGAAATCAAGCAATAAATAAATCTAAGGATAACAGTACCTAACCGATTTCACAGGACCAAGTCTTAATCAAAAATTAGAGCTCTAACCTTTTTATATGTAGAGTTCTAAGCTATCACAGCTTATATCTATGCAAGCGAGTTGAGTTGAAATGTACAAAAAAATTCAAAATAAATTCAACCCTACGTCAGGGCAACGTTATGGCGGATAAAAACACATCACAAGCAATTGTTTTAAATATAAAAAATAAGAATTGAACACACCTTGCTCAACGAACTCTCTATGCACGGCAGAACTAGTTAACCAACCCCCTTTCGTTGAAAGTTGAACTAAAATTAATTAGAGTACAAATCGTTAAACAGTTATAAACACACGAAAAAGGACAGATAACATGGATCCCATACTGGAAGTTAAGGGACTGTATAAAGTGTTTGGAGAAGACCCAGAGAGAGCCTTCTCGCTTATCGACAAAGGCGTCGATAAAGACGGTATTTTTGAACAGACAGGTTTAACAGTCGGCGTAAACGATGTATCTCTCACCATAAATGAAGGGGAAATTTTCGTAATCATGGGCCTTTCTGGCTCCGGGAAATCCACCCTTGTTCGACTTCTTAACCGGCTCATTGAGCCGACTAAAGGTAGTGTTTATCTCAAAGGAAGAGATATCGCCCACATCTCCGAAAATGAACTTCGAGAAGTTCGTCGTAACAATATCTCAATGGTGTTTCAAAGTTTCGCACTCATGCCACACATGACGGTGATTGAAAATGCCGCCTTTGGTTTAGAACTTGCCGGCATCGACGTTAATGAGCGTCAGAAAAGTGCCCTTTCCGCCTTAGAAAGAGTAGGTTTAGACCCTTATGCAGAATCTTTCCCTGACGAATTATCCGGTGGTATGAAACAGCGCGTTGGTTTAGCGAGAGCGTTAGCTTGTGATCCAGACATCCTATTAATGGACGAGGCGTTTTCCGCTTTAGACCCATTGATCCGTTCTGAGATGCAAGATGAGCTTATTCGTCTACAGAACGATGACAAACGCACAATTGTCTTCATTTCTCATGATTTGGATGAAGCAATGCGCATTGGCGACCGTATCGCCATCATGCAAAACGGTGAGGTTGTTCAGGTTGGTACACCTGATGAAATATTACACAGTCCAGCAAATGATTATGTCGAAGCCTTTTTCCGCGGCGTAAACATCGCAAGTGTCTTGACAGCAAAAGATATCGCGCGCAAGAAGCCAGCGGCTGTTTTTAAGAAATCGGAAAATGACGGTCCAGGCTCTGCGATGCAGATTCTGATGGATCACGACCGTGATTACGGTATTGTCGTCGATAAATCTAGCCGATATTCCGGCATCGTATCTCTTGATTCACTACGTTTGGCTCATAAAGAAAACCGTTCGTTAGCCAGTGCTCAATTACCGGATGAAGTTACTCTTCAGCCTGATCAGTCAATTAATGACATTTTGGGTCTGGTTGCTGGTGTTCCTTATGCCGTGCCTGTCGTAGATGAGCAAGGAACTTACTTTGGTGTCGTGACTAAATCACGTCTTCTACAAACACTAGATAAGGATTAACACGATGTCTTCAGAGCAAACTAACAATGATCCCTGGTCAAATACTGCTCCTGCGCAAGATGATCCTTGGTCGCAAGGTACAGAGGCCGCGCCAAGTAATGATTGGCTCAACTCAGAAACTGTAGAGCAAGCACCATTCGATATTATGAACCCATTCCAAGATGCGGTTTTACCCCTCGATAGCTGGGTAGAGTCCGGTTTGAACTGGCTGGTGGAACATGGTCGACCTGTTTTCCAAGCAATACGAGTTCCAATCGACTTTATTCTAACGTCGTTTGAAACTGCTTTGGTGTCTACACCTGCGCCTATAATGGTACTCATTTTATTTTTGCTAGCGTGGCAGTTTTCCAATGTAAAACTTGGTTTTTCTACTCTTGTATCCCTTGTTTTCATCGGCCTAATTGGTGCGTGGTCACAAGCGATGACAACGCTAGCACTGGTGTTAACCGCCGTTTTCTTCTGTTTGCTTATAGGGCTACCAATGGGGATATGGTTGGCAAGGAGCCAAACCGCTGCCAAATTTGTTAGGCCAATATTAGATGCAATGCAAACGACTCCCGCGTTCGTTTACCTTGTGCCAATTGTTATGTTGTTTGGTATTGGTAACGTTCCTGGCGTAGTAGTAACGATCATTTTCGCCCTGCCTCCCGTTGTGCGCCTGACTATTTTGGGTATTCAGCAAGTACCTGAAGAGCTTATCGAAGCTGGCCACTCTTTCGGGGCAAACAAAAAACAGATGCTTTATCGCATCCAGTTACCGTTGGCGTTACCAACCATCATGGCAGGTGTAAACCAAACCTTAATGCTGTCACTTTCTATGGTAGTGATTGCTTCAATGATTGCTGTTGGCGGCTTAGGCCAAATGGTACTTCGTGGTATTGGCCGACTTGATATGGGTCTTGCTGCCGTTGGTGGCTTAGGCATCGTTATTCTTGCGATTTTGTTAGACCGTATCACCCAGGTGTTAGGGGTTAATGCGGGCAACACTAAACTTCGCTGGTATCACACAGGTCCTGTTTCATACCTATTAAAACTGAAAACAAAGACGAACCAAGACGATCTAAAACTTAGGAGAAACATCAATGAATAATTCATGGAAGAAAGCGCTCTCTGTTGGAGCTCTATGTACTATCGCATTTTCAACTTATGGTGTGGCAAGTGAACTACCGGGTGAAGGTGTCACTGTTCAGCCTGTTCAATCAACCGTTGCAGAAGAAACATTTCAAACGTTGATCGTAAACCGCGCACTTGAAGAGCTTGGTTACGATGTTAAACCGACCAAAGAAGTGGACTACAACGTAGGCTACACCTCTATTGCTAAAGGTGATGCTACTTTCTTAGCGGTTGGTTGGTTCCCTCTTCACGCCGATAAGTACACGATGTCGGGCGGTGATGATAAGTTCTTCCGTAAAGGCCAATATGTAAGTGGTGCTGCGCAAGGTTATTTGATCGATAAGAAAACCGCGGAAAAATATAACATCACTAACATTGGTCAGTTAAAAGATCCAAAATTGGCGAAGCTATTCGATGCAAACGGCGATGGCAAAGCGGACTTAACTGGTTGTAACCCAGGTTGGGGGTGTGAAATGGTTGTTGAGCATCAGTTGGATGCTTTCAAACTTCGTGACACAGTAACACACAACCAAGGTAACTACGCGGCGATTATCGCTGATACGATCTCACGTTACAAAAAAGGCGATCCGATTCTTTACTACACTTGGACACCCTACTGGGTAAGTGGCGTTTTAGTTCCAGGGAAAGATGTTGTGTGGTTAGAAGTGCCATTCTCTTCACTTCCTGGTGAGCGTAAAGACATTGATACGACACTAGAGAACGGTAAGAACTACGGCTTCGAGATGAACTCTATGCGCATCGTTGCCAATAAAGAGTTTACAGAAAACAACCCTGCTGCTGCAAAGCTGTTTGAAATCATCAAACTAAATATCAATGATGTTAGTGCGCAGAATATGATGATGAGCCAAGGTAAGAACAGCTCAGCGGACATCGAGTCTCATGTAAATGGCTGGATCAAAGCGAACCAGAAAAAGTTCGACGCATGGGTCGAAGAAGCGAAGAAAGCCGCAATGTAATCATGCCTTTATCAACCTCTAGAGCCAGTTGGTGTTATCAACTGGCTCTTTTTTTACACAAACGCCCCTCCCCCTTACATAGACATACCAACACTTACACTACTCGACCATAAACCCACATTATAATTCACGTTTATTTCACGCTTGCTTTGCTAAAAACAACACAACATAACAATTAAACTATTCGAATAAATATGAAAAACTTATCAAAGAGCTCTGTGTGGGGGCCTTTGCAGCCAATTGCTGCCTTTTCTTTGTTTTCGCTTCTATTTCTGTCTATCTCAAGAGTTTTGCTAGCTTTTTGGCAGATTGACCGTATTGACTCTCTAAACGACTTAATTTACATCCTAAGTCAAGGTTTGCGCGTAGATATTGCAACGCTTTGCTGGTTATTTATTCTTCCAGCACTGTTTTCAACCTTCATGCCATTAACCGGTAAGATGGGAGAGTGTTGGAAGCGAATATTACGCATATGGATGGTTTTAGGGCTTTGGGTGCTTGTATACATGGAGCTAGCAACAGCGCCATTCATTCAGGAATACGACCTACGTCCAAACCGCCTGTTTGTGGAATACTTAATCTACCCAAAAGAAGTCTTGAGTATGCTCTGGACTGGCTACAAATTAGAACTGTTTATTGGTGCGTTAGGTACAGTTTTAACCATCACTTTAGGTTGGAAGTGGAGCAAGAAACTGACCGATAAGGCGCAGCAGGTCAACTGGAAATGGCGACCACTATTGGCAATTTTCGTTGTTCTTTTTGGGGTTGCAGGTGCTCGCTCATCTTTAGGGCACCGCCCGCTAAATCCTGCTATGGTCGCCTTTTCTAACGATCCACTGCTTAACGACTTAGCACTGAACTCATCTTACTCATTGTTGTTTGCGGTTAATAGCATGAAGTCAGAAAAGAGCGCGGAGCAGTTCTACGGAAAAATGGACACTCAAAAGATGTTGGAATTAGTTCGCACTTCATCAACAAAGTCCGACTTCACCCCTTCATTACTCCCAACCATGAACAGTAACCCCGCGACTTACCAGGGTAAACATAAAAACTTAGTGATTTTGCTACAAGAAAGCTTAGGCGCCCAATTTGTCGGTGCTTTGGGTGGTTTGCCTCTAACACCAAACCTTGATGAACTCATGAAGGAAGGTTGGCAGTTCACACAAATGTACGCCACTGGTACTCGTTCTGTTCGTGGAATTGAAGCCGTAACCACGGGCTTTCCTCCATCTCCGTCTCGCGCGGTAGTGAAGCTGAGTAAAAGCCAAACGGGTTTCTTTACCATCGCGGACTTACTGAAAGCTCAAGGCTATCACACGCAATTTATTTACGGCGGTGAAGCCAACTTTGACAACATGAAAACTTTCTTCTTTGGTAACGGTTTTGATCAAATAGTAGAAGAAGACGATTATAACAACCCAAGCTTTGTTGGCTCTTGGGGTGTTAGCGATGAAGATCTATATAACAAAGCAAACGAAGAGTTTGAACGCCTTTCAAAAAGCGACAAACCTTTTTTTAGCTTAGTTTTTACGTCAAGTAATCATAGCCCTTATGAGTATCCAAAAGGCAAAATTGAGCCATACGATTCAGAATATATGACGCGTAACAACGCCGTTAAATATTCCGATTACGCTTTGGGCACTTTCTTTGAAAAGGCGAAAAAGTCATCTTATTGGGATGATACCATTTTCATTGTAATTGCAGATCATGATGCACGTATTTCTGGCGCTAACCTTGTTCCAGTTAAGCACTTTCACATTCCAGCATTGATCCTTGGTAAAGGCATTCAACCACGTAAAGATGACCGCATAGCAAACAACATAGACATGCCGCCTACACTGTTATCTCTGATTGGGGTAGATGCTAAAACACCGATGATTGGTCGTGATTTAACGAAGCCACTGGCTCGCGAAGATGAACGCGCAATGATGCAATACGACAAAAACTTTGGTTATTTAACGCGCGACAATCTCGTTGTGCTTTCCCCTGGTGAAAAGATATCGACCCTGGCGTACGACTTTAAAGACCAAACCATGAAGCCGCTAGAGGTGGACGAATCTATTATCGAGCGTGCAAAAGCAAACGCATTATTTGCATCTAAAGCGTATCAAAACAACTGGTATTCTTCCAAACACACTCATTAATACCAATGATTCCGCTGATAAAAAGGAGCTAAACGGCTCCTTTTTCTTATTCTGTCACTTACCTTCGAGAATGTTCTACTGACAACTCCTGTCGTTCCTTTCCGTTAGATTGCCCCTACTATTTCTAATTGATTAAGGAACAAACCATGCTGACTATCAATTCATTCGTTCTCTACGTTGAGGACATCCACATAAGCCAAGTTTTTTATTCGAAACTGTTCGAACGCAAAGTCACGCAGTTGTCTCCAACCTTCGCCGCTATTCCACTGACCGAAGGCTTAACGTTGACACTCAAGCAAAGAGATAATCTTTCACCCTACAGCGGAATTAGAGGTGGTGGCACCGAGTTGTCTTTATCGGTGCCCAATAGTCATATGCTAGAGCGCATTTACAAGCGCTGGAAAGACCTAGGTGTTGAGTTTGTTCAACCACCAGCGACATCAGTGTATGGGTTAAATTTTATGGCTATCGATCCAGATAAGCATCGCATTCGTGTTTTCATAAATGAATAAAAATGCGTTAAAAATGCTTTTTACCCATTCCCAATGTGACTTCAATAAATTAGACTCAAGGAAACATCAAAAGCGGCGTAGTAATAAGAAGGAATGCCCATGAGCTCAAGTATGATCCTTAGCGAATCCCTAATCGAGAGCGGAAGAGATATCCCCCTCAAAGAACTGCTTTATGCAAAGCGCGTGCTGGATAACTACATGGCAGTAGCCAAAGAAAGTAGCCCGCTTGAGCTATTAACTGAGATGAAATCGGCAGCAAAGCAAGTAGAATACTTTACAACGACGAGTAACCCGTGTGAGGCTCGTAATGTCATCAGTCAGATGATTGATAAAATCGACACCGCGGAATCTTTTGCTTCGTTCAAAGCATTAGCAGGTAAGCCATCTCAAGCACTCAATGAACTAATTGAAGATCGAGCTCAGCTGATTAAACACGAACGAGAGCTCCTGCTCGCCTCAGGCTATGACGCCTCACGAATCTAATATACGCGACAGGCTAAAAGTCATAGCTAACAACGAAAAAGGAGCTCTTAAAGAGCTCCTTTTGCTTTTCAAAACCGGATACAAAAGACTTAAAGGCCGATATCTTCCGTTATTGCTTTGATTTGTTTGAGGTCCATTTTATAGACTTCAATCATTTGATCGACCTGACTTAGTCGTGAATTAGCTTCATCATGTTTATCACACGCGTCCGACTTCACGTCCCAAGATTTGCCTTCTAAAAATACGTCACACTCTTTCTTGAGTTTCTCAATCTTAGGTAATAATTTCGACCGTTCTTTCTCGAGAGACTCTAATTCTTGCGAAATTTTTAGCTCTTTCTGGAATACTTCGCGGGACCGCTCAAACATAGTCGCTTGCATATCCGCTTGACGACTCAACTTCTCATTTTCTGACTTCGTCGTGTTGATCTTATCTGCCTGCTGCTTCAATTGAGACTCTAGTGACAAGTTAACCTTCTCGACCTCAGTCAATTGCTTTTGCAACTTCTTAAGTGCTTTCTGGTGCGCTTCGTCTTTCGCGGCAAGTAACTCACTAACTTGGTTTTGTATTTCTTGGTCAAGCGCCTCTTCACGCACTTTTACTTGAGATGCCAACTGGGTTTTATCTTGCGTTAGTGCTTGATACTTTTCTTCTAATACGTGGTAAGTCGATTCCCACTTGTTCGCAGTGACAACCGATCCAACAAGGCCACCAAATGCCAAGCCTAACACCGCAGCGATTGCGATATAGATATGCGTACGTTTGTCACGCTCTTCAATGACAACTACGTCGTCTTGCTCTTCCATTTTGTTCTGAGAACTCACCGTATACTACTCCAAGGACTCTTTTACTTTGCTAGCGGATCAATTCCGCAAACATAATTGATGCTGTATAAATCAGAAATGCGCCAATTAATGTTATAACGGTCGCTTTTTGGACTTTTTCATTGGTTCGATAACGAAACAGCACAAATGCTACTGCAATCAACACCGCAATGGCTAATAATCTGGTCATACCGCCTCCTTGTCCACTCATGAAAAACTGCCTAGGTCCGTAGACTGTTTCACAAAGATTCATTGTAACCCATTTATACGTACCATAAGGTCAACTTAGCGTAGATTTTAAAATAAGTGCTCCGATTTTAATCAATTTTGTGTCCTTAATTGAATAACTTATGTCGTAACGATCGAAACACATTTATCGTTCTGAAGTGTTTTTGGGTTCCATTCCCTAACCCAATAAATTTTATTTATGCCGTGACTCGCACAAAAAGATTGGCAAACATACCTTCATGAAAATTGATGAGGTTATTTCATTGAAAATAAATTGACATAGGGTGTTGAAATGGACCAAAAACATGATAGAGTTCACACGTTAATGATGACCAGCATCATTAACTAACCTTTACTCATTTAATTGAGTAATTGTTCCGATGAAGACTGCAGGAGAGTGGTTATTAATCAAATTTTAACATTTGATTAGCATAACTCGCCGAAGAATTAACTATTTCAGGTGCTACCTAGGTAGCGGGGACTGTAGTTGGAGGAACCTCTGGAGAGAACCGTTAAATCGGTCGCCGAAGGAGCAAGTCTTGCACTCACGCAAGGTGAAACTCTCAGGCAAAAGGACAGAGGAGTGGAAAGTTACAACCTAACTATTTTGCTTGGCCTTCCCGCCTACAGCCAATAGCTTAGTTCTTTTAGAGATCGTTGATCTCGTCCTTTCCCTCTTCTCCTTATTAGTTGTTTTATTAAGGGGAAATCATGAACAACCTACAATCTTTACTACAAACCATCGATAATTTTGTCTGGGGTCCACCGCTGCTTATTTTGCTAGTAGGTACAGGGGTTTACTTCACTTTTAGCCTTGGCTTGATCCAGTTTAAACACCTCCCAACAGCGCTAGCGATGGTATTCAGTAAAGATAAGTCATCTAATACTCAAGGTGACGTTTCTAGCTTTGCAGCTCTTTGTACTGCGCTCTCAGCAACAATTGGTACTGGTAACATTGTTGGTGTTGCCACAGCAATCAAACTCGGTGGACCAGGCGCTCTATTCTGGATGTGGCTCGCTGCCCTTTTCGGAATGGCGACTAAATACGCCGAATGTTTGTTGGCGGTTAAGTACCGAAGAGTCGATGATAAAGGCCAAATGATTGGTGGCCCAATGTATTACTTGCAATACGGTGTTGGCTCAAAAGCTCTCGCGATCATGTTTGCAGTGTTTGCTTTGGGTGTTGCTTGTTTTGGTATCGGTACGTTTCCACAAGTAAACGCGATTCTGGATGCAAGTGAGATATCTCTTGGTGTTAACCGTGAGCTATCTGCCTTTGTACTAACTCTTTTGGTTGCTTTCGTAACTTTGGGTGGCATCAAATCCATTGCTAACGTTGCAGGAAAAGTGGTTCCTACCATGGCTGTATTTTATGTGTTGGCGTGTTTAAGCGTGATCATCATGAATGCAGACCAATTGTTCAATGCCGTTGAATTAGTGCTGGTTTCAGCCTTTACATCAACAGCAGCGACTGGTGGTTTTCTAGGTGCAAGCATCATGTTGGCAATCCAATCAGGTATCGCTCGCGGTGTGTTCTCAAATGAATCAGGTTTGGGTAGCGCGCCTATGGCAGCAGCAGCAGCGAAGACAGACTCTTGTGTTAAACAAGGCCTAATTTCAATGACGGGTACCTTTTTCGATACCATCATTATTTGTACCATGACAGGCCTTGCTCTAATCCTGACCGGTGCATGGCAAAGTGACCTAGCAGGCGCCGCGATGACGACTCATGCTTTTGCGGTGGGTTTAAATGCAGATACATTTGGCCCTATGCTCGTTTCAATCGGTTTGATGTTCTTCGCTTTTACCACCATTCTTGGTTGGAACTACTACGGTGAGCGTTGCGTTGTGTTCCTGTTCGGAACTAAAGCTGTGCTTCCATACAAACTGATTTTCGTTGGCTTGGTGGCATCTGGTGCATTCCTTCACCTCGATATGATTTGGCTACTGGCTGATATCGTAAACGGCCTGATGGCAATTCCTAACCTGATTGGTTTGATCGCACTGCGTCACGTCGTACTGGCAGAAACCAAACTGTTCTTTAGCTCAACATCGCAATCAGGTGAAGTTGAAGCAGTGAAAGCTTAGTGAAACGACAGCTGTTCGGTCACAAACTACCAGTCACGGAGAGCAAAGCTCATTAGAAATGGTAAAAACATAAAGCCCGCTATTATTTAGCGGGCTTTATTTATCTTCGGTTAAATGGTTAATCTCTCAACCATTGATGCTCAACGTTTTCTCCACGTTCTTCAAAAAACTTCGCATTTTTTTGCTTGAATTGATCCGCTTTCAACTCTGATAGCGGCCAGTCTAAAAATGCTTCTGTTACAAAAGAGTCGCCGACACCCACTTCAATCGATTCCAGATGTTTCCCGATGTAGCGATAAAAGTAGCCTTGCCCAAACGCATCGCACACCATAGGTACATGCCTAACACGTTGATGATTGACAGAGACCGAAGCCCAAGTCGTCGTTTTAGGTTCACAGGTTTGCTCTTTTACAACGTCAACCTCAAATTTATTGTCCATAGTTGTCGAAACAAAAACGACAATAGCGTCATGCAAATACACACGCCTGAGCAATAACTGTTTAGTATCTTGAGTTCGCGTTTGTTGTATTCCATTAGCAAAAGGCTCGAAGTAGCCCCAGTGCCAAGACCAGATCATGCCGCGTTGCGCAAACTGTACTTGTGGCCACGTATGCCAAGCAACAGCGGCACCTACCCCCACAATAAATACAGCGAGTAGTATCAACAATCGATAAATATTAAGCATTAAACGGGTTTTTCAATTAATAACTTCACACCAAGTGCGACTAATACTGCGCCCGTCGCGCCTTCCATCCACTTCATAAAGCTTGCATTCTTTAGTAGATTTTTAGCCGAGTTAAGCGCGCCAGCTAAACCACACTGCCAAACCATCGCAATAGCAAAGTGTACAGATGCCATCATCATTGATTGAAGCAAGGGTGAACCTTCTGGATTCACAAACTGTGGCAAGAAAGCCAAATAGAAGACCGCCGTTTTCGGGTTCAAGACGTTAGAAAGAAAGCCCTCTCTAAAAGAGCGCTTACCATTAAACACTTCGTGAATCTGCTCGGTCACGGTCAATCCATCTTTCGACGACATTAGCGCTTTTAAACTGCTCAAACCAAGCCAGATAAGATAAGCTGCGCCAATCATTTTTACGATTTGGAACAACTCTGCAGATTGCGCAAGAATCGCCGAGATACCAACCGCAGAAAAAAAAGCATGTACGAATAAGCCAAAGCAAATCCCTAGACTGGTTGTACATCCATCTTTTAGGCCCGATCGGCTAGTGTTACGGATAACAAGTGCAGTATCTAAACCTGGCGTTAACGTTAAAATCGTAATGGCAATAATAAATGCCTCGAAATTCAAAATATCCATATTATCGTGATAATTAATTGTCAATCCTTCATCAATACCGCCAATCCACAAGATTCGCAAGCTTCTTTTTTAAGAGAGCTATACAACTGGGTGAGTTTATGGACAATGGGTTGGAGTTAATTGTTAATTATTAGTAAATTAACGCAGGTTGCTTAGTGCAACACCATATGAAGGACCCGTTATCGGGTGTTTAGGGAAAGAACAAAAGAATAAGAGTAGTCACATGAACGCATTTACAAAACTCGTTGAACATTCCAAAAAAGTGGCAAATTTTGAGCATCTATCTGCCATCATAGATTGGGATCAAGCAGCGGTCATGCCACCTGGTGGCGCTGAAGCACGATCGAATGCCACGGCAGAGCTCGATGTACATATCCATTCTTTAATGACTCAACCGCACTTGGGAGAGCTTTTCGCTCAGGCAGAAGAAGAGACGCTGTCTACAAAAGAAAAATCTATCCTAAGAGAAATGAAGCGTGGGTGGCAGCAAGCTAACTTACTACCAGAATCATTAGTTCAAGCTCAATCTCTTGCTGGCTCCAAATGTGAACATGCATGGCGTACGCAACGTGGAGAAAATGACTGGGCTGGTTTTGAAAAGAACTGGGCTGAAGTCGTAAAGCTATCGCAGGAAGAAGCGCAAATTAGAGCCGAAGCAAATGGCACGACTCCTTATGATGCCATGCTCGATGTTTATGAACCTGGCACAACGTCTGCGTCGTTAGACATTCTTTTTGCTGACGTGAAAACCTGGCTTCCTACTTTGATCGATGAAGCGCTTGAAAAACAACAATCAGACAACATCTTATTGCCAACTGCACACTACCCTGCGGAAAAGCAAAAAGCGCTCGGTTTGGAAGTCATGAAGCTACTTCAATTCGATTTTGAACACGGTCGACTTGATGAGAGTACCCACCCATTTTGTGGCGGTGTACCGACAGATGTGCGTATTACGACACGTTATAATGAAAACGAGTTTGTCCAATCATTGATGGGGATTGTCCACGAAACTGGCCATGCTCGATACGAGCAAGGGCTACCAAAAGATTTATCAGGAACACCCGCGGGAGAAGCTCGCTCTATGGGTATTCATGAATCACAATCACTCTTCTTTGAAATGCAAATAGGACGAAGCAGCGCGTTTATCGATCACCTCGCTCGACTGGCTTCTAACCATTTTTCTGGTAGTGAATTCGAAAAAGACAATTTAGCCAAAATTTACACTCGCGTAGAAAAAGGCTTTATTCGCGTAGATGCTGACGAACTTACATATCCTGCTCACGTTATTCTTCGATATGAAATTGAGCGAGATCTCATGAACGGCGTCATCAAACATACAGATGTACCAGAACTCTGGAACGAAAAGATGAAAGCGTACTTGGGGCTATCAACCGAAGGAAACTTCAAAAATGGCTGTATGCAAGATATCCATTGGACAGACGGAAGTTTTGGCTATTTCCCGTCCTACACGCTCGGTGCGATGTACGCTGCACAATTTATGGCAGCAATGAAACAAACCGTCGATGTAGATGCGGTTATTCGTTCTGGCGACTTAGCTCCGATATTCAATTGGCTCTCGGAAAACATCTGGAGTAAAGGTAGCTTATTCACCACTGATGAGTTGGTAAAACAAGCCACGGGTGAAACACTGAATGCTAAACACTTTCAAGCTCACCTAAAAGATCGCTACTTATAAAGCGAAAAGAATAGAAAGTAAAAGCCCAAGGTTCGTATGTTCCTTGGGCTTTTTGTAGGCTCTCTATGTGTTATGCCAAGCTAGGGATGAGCCTAGGCTTGTACAAACAGTCCTCACCCTCTGGTCTAGTTTTAAACCGACGATGAAGCCACATATACTGGCTCGGACTTGCCATGATTGATGTTTCAACTATTTGATTCACGAATGCGGCGGCACGTTGATGATCCTCTTTCGGGAAACCTTCGACGGGCGCACTAATGGTTAGGGTATAGTGTCCGTCTTTTCCTCTTACCATCGTAAAAGGCACAATGGCGCAATCTGTAGAATCAACCAACAAACTTGTACCTGTCGTAGTACAAGCATTTTTAACGGCAAATAACGGTGCAAATGTCGAGCGTCGGTTACCATAATCGTGGTCCGGTGCA
The DNA here is from genome assembly GCF_033339475.1 of Vibrio sp. 2304. NCBI lineage: Bacteria > Pseudomonadati > Pseudomonadota > Gammaproteobacteria > Vibrionales > Vibrionaceae > Vibrio > Vibrio sp. 2304. The sequence goes on from NZ_JAWOUQ010000002.1 coordinate 277,297, forward strand.
TACCAAACCCGCTCACCCGTTTTAAGTGATTCAAGCATGGCTTTGACGTTTTTACGATCAATCAGTGTACGATTAGAGCGAGAGCGTCCCTTATACTGAAAATAATCAAAGCACGGATTATTGTTTGGGCGATAAACACCGGTTCCAGACTTTTTAATGCCAAAAGCTCGAGCACCTAACTCTAGATTCATTGAGTGTACGGCCAACATTAATGCACCTTTGCCTGACTTCTCTAAAGCCTCTAGATGCTCCATGCCTTTTATCGTGACGTGTTTGTTTACCCGTTTATCTGACCAAAACCATGCCATTGCGGTCTCAAAAAGTGCGATGCCAGTATTGTCGATGTTGTCTTTTAGAATTGCTTCGCGTTGGCATTTTTCCATATGAGGGAAGCAAAGCTCAAGATTGCGTCTGATCGTAACTTGACGTTTTCTCATGAATCGCATAGCTAAACGACCAATGTTGCGTCCCAAAGCTAGTTGAACTTTAAAAGGAAGGAGGCTAAGTAAGTACATCACGCTAATGATAATTAACGTTCCCCAGTAACGAGGCAAAAGAAATTCGGCCTTGAATGCAGGCTTTTTGTATTTGTTCATGTAAGTATTGTCAGATGTGCCCATCTATAAGTGATAAAAACAATGATAATGGACTGCACTTTTATCATTGATAACGCTAATAACATAAATTAAAGCGCGCGGATTCTATGGTTCTTCGACACACTACACAATAAGAACTTTGCAGAAATATGTAGGGAATGAAAAAGCAGTAAAGATGAGTCGCCACGTTAACATCTATCGGAGTGATTTATCTACTGCCCTTTCCTAAAGTTTGAAGAAACATAACTTTGTATTTTCAATGCGCTAAATAATGTCTATTTTTCAATCACATAATGCGACCGTTATGAATACAACAATAAGACGTCATATCAATACTCGCCATTAGCGATTGAATTTGCACTAAAAAGCCGCAGCAATTTCTCGCTGCGGCTTCTTATTCACTTAACAAGTAGAGTGGAGTTATTCGTGCCCTACTGTTTTGGATAATAAATTTACGATCAACACACCAGCGATGATAAACCCAATACCAACTAGGGCTGGTAAGTCTAGACGCTGTCCGTAAACAAAGTAACCAACCGTCGCAACCAAAACGATCCCAGCACCACTCCATATGGCATAAACAACCCCAACAGGCATTGTTTGCACTGTGACGGAAAGCAAGAAGAAAGCGATGCCGTAACCAATCAAAACGACTGTGCTCGGCATTACTTTCGTAAATTGCTCTGTTTTGGGAATATAAGAAGTGGCAATCACTTCACATACAATCGCGATCGACAGCGCCAACATTGGTGGCATAGAGACAAGCATTTTGAACATAAGGCATTAACGCTCAACAGAAATGTAACCGACAACATGTCCGGATAATTAGGCCGCGCATTATACCCAACTCATCTCACGATGGAATACCACTAACGATGTTTACACACCATCACTTTCGCTTACTTTTTGATGACCAGGTGAAAGGCTGACGTTTTGGTGCTGACGAGAAATTTCAAAGTAGATATGCATATCAATCGGCTCAGGTGTATTGAGTAGCATCTTACCTACTTCACGTTGGAAATGACCATAATTACCTAGCTCATCCGTTAGTTCTAGGAGCTCGTAAGAGGCTTCATCGGCAAACATTCCATACGCATACTGATAATGACTGATATCCTTGCTCTTATCATAACCCAGCTTTTGAAGAGCTTGATCAATCTCTTCCGGCGTATAAATGTCTTTATCACCAAACGAATGCAGTAGCACGCAAGGAACTTCTTGAGCGATGCTCTGAATCTTTGTCTTTCTCTTGAAAATACCGAACATAATGTCCTCCACTGACGATGTTTCCAAATATGCACATTAATGCAAAATGGTGAGCTGATTGTTTTTAGTATGGCTCATTAATTTGAGACTTCCTTACTACGAAGTCACCTTCACATATTAACGTGATCGCATAATTACCAGCAAATAGTACACACTGCGTTTCAAACCTATCTCATCAGAAACTCTGCTTTAGTCACAATTGTGTGACAACCCCGAGTACGGTTTACCATAATGTAAAGAGTAGATTGAAAAGTCGGATTTCGTATCGACATCTAAACTTAATTAAGTTAGCTTTAGAAGTGTAGACGTCTAGATTGACTATACTTAGGGAGAGAAAGTCGTGCCAATTAGAATTCCAGATCAATTACCAGCTACCGATGTATTAAGGACAGAAAACATCTTCGTGATGAGTGAAACGCGTGCAGCGAGTCAGGAAATACGTCCTTTAAGAGTGCTGATCCTTAATCTGATGCCAAAAAAAATAGAGACTGAAACTCAGTTTCTGCGTCTACTCTCAAACAGCCCACTACAGGTTAACGTCGAATTACTGCGCATTGATAACCGCCCGAGTAAAAATACGCCAACTGAACATTTAGACACGTTTTATCGCCAATTTGAAATGGTGCGAGATAAAAACTTCGATGGCATGATCATTACTGGGGCTCCATTAGGTTTGGTACAATTTGAAGATGTCATTTATTGGGATCATCTCAAAACCATCATGGAGTGGGCAAAAGATCATGTGACATCCACTCTTTATGTTTGCTGGGCTGCGCAAGCGGGACTAAAGCTACTCTACGATCTACCTAAAAAAACGCGTAAAGAAAAACTTTCAGGCGTGTATCATCACCAAATCCATCATCAATTTCACCCTATCTTACGTGGATTTGATGACACGTTTTTGGCTCCTCACTCGCGTTACGCAGATTTTTCGCCTCACTTTCTAGAAGAGCATACTGACTTAGACATTTTAGCGACATCGGATGTCGCAGGTGTGTACTTGGCCACCACAAAAGACAAACGCAATGTCTTTGTCACAGGACACCCTGAGTATGATTCTCACACCTTACATAATGAATATATCCGAGATTTAAGCGAAGGTATGGAGCCCGCTATTCCTGTCAACTATTACCCAAACAACAACCCAGATAACCCACCAATTGCAAGCTGGAGAAGCCATGGACACCTCCTCTTTTTAAACTGGCTGAACTACTGTGTTTATCAGCAAACACCGTACGACCTCGATCACTTCAGTGAAGATGCTTTCACTAAAGACGATTAGCTTCAAAATAAGCAAACAAAGCACTCATCATTACCGAAATGTAATATGTGAACCAAGCCGCCATATGGCGGCTTTTTCATAACAGTTTGCAAACCTGATCGCATAGTGTTTTTTCCTCAATAGGCTTTTGCTAAGTAATTCATATCATGCAGAAAGATTCAGGGATGTAGGGATAAAGAATGAAAACAGCAAAGCTCGGTGCACTAATATTATTGTCTCAGTTTGCACTCGTGGGTTGCGTGACGGTGAAAGAAGATGGAAGCCCTGTCGTTAAAGCCGATCCTGTGGCAATGGCAGAATCACGTATCGCACTTGGCTTAGGTTATTTAGACGGCGGTAACATGATTCGCGCGCATGATAACTTACAACAAGCCTTAAACCACGCACCTCAATACTATCGCGCGCAATTATCTATGGCTCACTACTACGAAACGGTTGGTGAAGATATTAAAGCCGAACAGATGTATAAACGCTCTCTACGCCAACACACTAAAAACGGAAATGTGCTCAATAACTACGGTACTTTTCTTTGCAAGCGAGGTGACTTCGAAAAAGCCGATCAGATGTTTAATCGAGCCATTGAGCAGCCTTATTACTACCTTATTCCAGCGAGCTATGAGAATGCAGCTTTTTGTGCTCTAAAATCACAAGATAAAGACAAAGCGAGATACTACTTTACTAGAGCTATCGATCATGATCCCCATAGACCAAAATCGATTTTGCAACTCGCTAAAATAGAAATTGATAGCGGTGATTATACTGAAGCTAGAATTCGATTAATGAGATTCAATCAAATGTATGGCGTGAAGAAGCCCTCTTTGCAACTCATGATTCAACTTGAACGTGCAGCAGGCAATGAAGCTCTCGAGAAAAAGTATCAAAAACAATTGGAAAAATTTTCTTAGTACAAAATAGCGATACATAAGGCGCATTAGCTCACAGCCAATACAGCGCTTGACCAAGAATCCAGTGAATTCAGACTCACGGTGATACATTCATCCTGTACATAAACGTCAAATTCGGTACTATTTGAACGGAATAAGTGACCAAGTCACATTATAAAAAGTGCGCACACAACGAAATTTGTACATCATACTGTTTTTAAGATTGATTTCGGCACATTGATAAATACTAAATATTACTGACATGCACCAGAAGGAAGTTGAAGCCGGATGAAACCTGCCTGCACTCTGTTATTACTCACTTTGCTGAGTTCACCTTTTGTTGTCAGTGCACAAGAAAATATTGAGAAAACATTCACGTTTGGCATTGTGTCCAATAAAGCCCAAAGCAAAATCAAAAAAGCGACGCCCCTTACTCAGTATGTAACTGAAAATATGTCTGAATATGGTTACGCAAAAGGGGCAGTAAAGGTATTTAAAAATTATCGTCAGCTCGCGGTTGCGCTTGAAAATGGCACCGTTCAAATTGCAACGGCGACCCCCTTTAATGCGATGACCTTAGAAAAGGAGTCTAATAGCCAAGTTCTTGCTATACGATGGAAAAAAGGCCTGCAAAAATATCATACGGTGTTCTTTACTAATAAAGAGAGTGGGATTGAGTCACTTTCTGACCTGCGCGGAAAAACGCTTGTTTTTGAAAAGCGCACGTCTACCAGCAGCTATTACCTACCTGCGATTACATTGCTGAATCACGGAGAAAAACTGCAATACCTTCCCTCTCCTGATGACAAACCGGCCAAAGACAGTATTGGTTATTTATTCCTTGATGAGCAACTCGCTCAGTCAAATGAAATCAACCTATCTGTATGGGTATATAAACAGAGAGTTGCGGCAGGAGCATTCAGTAACTTCAACTGGAACAATCCCAAAGATTTGCCAGAGAACATGAAAGACAAACTAGCGATTTTTTCTCGTTCTGTTGAAATACCCAGGGATTTGATTCTCGCTTCTCCAAGCATGAGCCTAGAGCAACAGCGTAAAATCACGTCCATACTGCTTGATATGGATACAACTCACGAAGGCTCTCTCGCACTTAAAAAGTTTCAGAACACCAAAAAATTCAGCGCACTTACTCCAGAAATGCGAGCCTCCTTAAGTACAGTGCGCAAGTCAGTTCACTTGTTACCGAAGGTGGATTGATGTTTCAAAAGCTCTCACTCGAAACCAAATACATTTGCTCGACAATGTTCGTTGTCTTGTTTGTTGTGGTGATAAATCTTGCGTTATACATGCACGGTTACGATGCATATTCAAATAGCTTAACTCAACAAATCACGAACAACTCTCAAGAAAAAACAGAATCTTACGTTAAGCAAAAAGGGTTGGTTTATGCAGAGCTATTATCAAAACAGCTTTTTGATCCACTCTATACAGACAATATCAGTCAAGCGTATGAGCAAATTAAGGCAACATTGAGCCAGCCAGATGTCTCGAAAATACATGTTGTTGACAATGAAGGGCTAATCTTTCACGACGGCACTACTCAGCTAAGGATGTTTGCCCAACCTCATCACCGCTCTCCTTTTATTTTGAAAGCAATAGAAGAATCCAGAACTCTCGTTTCCTTTTCCAAGCATCAGTTGGAGATCGCAGCGCCGATTCAGCAATCAAATATTACTCTTGGGGCGGTGTATCTTGAGCTTAACTTGATACATCTACTGGAAGAGAAAGAACAGAACATTGAACAAGTCCAAGCGATTACCTCAAACGATAAACAGAAGATGTTTAACTTGCTGCTAACGATCAGTGGGATATCCGTTCTATTCGGTAGCATCATCGCTTATGCTTTGGGGCGGTCGTTAACTAAGCCACTCAAGCAACTAAAAGATCAATTTTCAGAGTCAAATACCCAAGCGCTGCCAGTCACCGACATACAAAGCAAAGATGAAGTGGGAGAACTTATTTCGGCGTACAACAAAATGTCAAACAAAGTGAACCGATACACCAGCCGAGTTGAGTTCATGGCGTACCACGATATTCTGACTTCCCTGCCAAACCGAGAAAAGTTACTCATTGATATTCAAACGCAAATAACTGACCACAAATCCCCCTCACTCGCGGTTGTGTTTATTGACTTGGATGACTTTAAGCACATTAACGATAACTACGGACATAACATTGGGGATAAATTGCTAGGCCATCTTGCCTCAGAGCTTCAAGGCCGTTTGCCGAGTTATTTTAAGCCGCTTTACCGCCTTTCGACCATCGTAAGTCGAGTAGGTGCGGATGAATTTGTACTGGCCTTTCCGTGCTCGGGCAGTCATGAAGCTAGAGAAAAAGCGAACGATATTCATCGCCAACTACTCTCTCCCTTTAGTTTGGAAGAGAACGATATTCAAATTACGGCAAGCCTCGGAATTGCTGTGTATCCAGAATTTGGTTCAAACGCTGAGTCTCTTTTACAGCTTTCCTCTCTTGCGGCGCAGGAATCTAAAAGACGCGGTAAAGACATTATGACGATATACGATTCCACGTTTGATGAAACGATTAAACAACGTTTATACATAGAACGAGAACTGCGTCGTTCAGTACGTGACTTGTCTCAATTCGAGCTGTGGTATCAACCACAATTTGATCTAAAAACCTATCGCCTAATTGGGGTCGAAGCATTGGTTAGGTGGAATCATCCCGAGAAAGGTTATATCAGTCCAGAATCGTTTATCCCGATCGCAGAACAAAGTGATTTAATATTGGAGCTTGGAGAACATATCATTAAGACGGCAGTTGCTCAGCGGGCAATGTGGGCAGAACATTTCGGTACTGATTTTCACATTGCACTAAACTTGTCCCCAAGACAAATCTATCGCCAAGATTTAAGTCAATTATTTTCTAAGTATTTACGACGACATGATGTCGCCCCTCAAACCATTCATGTTGAAGTGACAGAGTCACTTTTTATTGATGATACAGAGAAAGCTCAATATGTACTTAAAAAACTACAAAGTATCGGAGTGGAAGTTTGGCTAGATGACTTTGGTACGGGGTATTCAGCCCTTGCCTACCTACAACATATGGCTTTTGACGGGCTCAAGATTGATCGTTCATTTATCGCTCAAATCCGAAAAAGCGATCAAGACGATTCATTAGTTCGCGCGATTGTATCCATGGCTCACAACCTAAGAATGAAAGTAGTAGCCGAAGGCGTAGAAACTCAAACTCAACTCACACGAATGGAGTCTCTCCACTGTGACGTCGTACAAGGTTTTTTCTTAGGTAGACCTGTACCTGCCGAGGAATTGATTGCATTTGAATACCAACGAGGGAGTGACGTTCAAAGCGTCAATCACTTTGCTTAGAACGCCGTTTTGTTAACTATTGCCGCTTAGCGCGTTAGTACTCGTAATGCAATATCGGTCACACTTCCCCCACCTCATTAATATGAATTTCCTCTTAAAATCTAACATCTGAGATAAATAAACTACACTTTTCATATCAACTTCTTGGATATGGAAATGCGCGTGGTAGGAATCTTTTCTTGGAACAACCTGTCGGTAAAACAAAAGCTATTTGGGTTGGTTTTGCTGCCAATTTTATTGTTGCTTGTCCTCGCGGGTAAACATGTACAAAGCCTTTCTATCCAAGCTCAGGAACTACAAAAAGCACAGTTATTCTCTGTCTACATCGACCGCGTATCTTCGCTTTATCACCTACCGAATAACCCTGATGTAATAGATAAGCAACTAAAAACTCAGCAGATATCTCAATTGTTACGCGACACCGCTGCACCAGTATTCGGTGAAAACGCTGAGATACTAAACCAGTTGATAAGCTTTGAGGAGGCAACCCTCTCGATGCTCTCTTCGCAAAATCAAGAAGAAAAGTTAGATGCGGCAGAGTGGCGCGCTGATACGTTCAAAGAAATCCTCATGAGCTTAGACAAAGTCTATTTTAGAAATGTGAGTTATGAAACAAACACTCACCTTTCTTCTTTGATGCAACTTGAATGGTTGATGTTCTGGTCCACTGAAGAACATAGATTAAGCGAATATTTGATTCGATCTTCAGAGGAAAATAACGAGTATGACCTCACAACACAGGCTTCTATCCAATCTTTAATCCAGAACCAACAACTATTTCTAGAGCGTTTTGTGACGCTAAATGCCAATCAACAACAAGTAGATCTGCTCATTGAGACGTTTACGGGTGAAGTCTTTATCAAAAGCCAAGAGTTTCGTGCTTATTTATTGCAACCAGCTCAACTCAAATCATTAACCCCGGATGAGATTGATGCGGGGTTATCTGCACTCAACAAACGCTTATCGTTATTACAAAGTGTTGACGACAAAATGGAACAACAGTTGAGTGATGATATATCAAAGACAATCAACACGACGACACAGCACCGCTTTACCTTTATCGCAATGATGAGCCTTTTAACGCTGTTGGTCGTAAGTTTAACGCTAAGATTGGTGCGAAAAGTTACTGGAAACTTGAATCTAGTCCTCAAATTTCTCAGTAACGAAAGCAATGAACAAAGTAACACTGAAAATTCACCTCTTGCTCAACTAATAAAGGGTAAAGACGAGCTGAGTAAGTTTGCTCGGGAGGTAAAAAAGCTTAGTGATGAGCGGATGTTGTCCAGACTAAAGCTCACACAAGCTAAAGAAGATGCAGAACAAGCAAAAGATGATGCAATTAAGGCGAGTAAAGCCAAAAGTAGCTTTTTGGCCAACATGTCCCACGAGATCCGCACGCCGCTAAATGGCGTTATTGGCATCTCTGAAGTCTTATCCGATACTTCCCTGACTGCCACACAACGCGATTACGTCGACACGATTGAAACCTCCTCCCAACTGCTTTTGAGTTTAATTAATGACGTTCTAGACTTCTCAAAAATTGAATCTGGGATGTTGCTCATTAGCCCACATTCAACTTGTGTTCGAGAGTCTATCTATGACATTGCTTCTATCATTTCACCGAAAGCAAAGGAAAAAGGCATCGATGTGCAAGTCAACATTAGCCGTAACACGCCTTACCACGTAATGTTGGATGACCATCGTATACGCCAAGTTGTCATGAACTTCATGTCTAACGCGGTAAAATTTACCGAACAAGGCAGTGTAGAGCTATCGGTCATCACCCGCGAAATAAAAAATGGTGAAGCGGTCATCGAGTTTTCCGTTAAAGATTCTGGGATTGGTATTGATGCCCAGCAGCAAAAGAAAATATTTGCTCCATTTGCCCAAGAGGATAACTCTACTACCCGACAATTTGGGGGAACTGGACTTGGGCTTGCCATTAGCACGCAATTAGTTGAGCTAATGGGTGGAGAAATTCAACTTGAATCCGAGAAAGGTAAAGGCAGTCGCTTCTTCTTTGAACTAACTGCTCCTGTTGTGACGCAAGAGTTTAACGCTTATCACGCTCTGAATCACAACGACATATGGATTGTATGCAGCAGTACTCAACTAGAACAAAAACTGCGTAACGAGTTAAGTTTTTTCAACATCAATATAACGCAGTCAGTAGATACCTTAAGTGCGTTGCCAACGTGGATTGATAACGAGCGCGTTATCGTTATTCATGTAGAAGCATCACCAAATGCAGCGGCGATGCATATCGATGAGATAGAAAGCCTTTGTAAACGAAACATTCGTGTCTGCCTCATCAAGCACCTTCATAGCCCACAATTCGACTTTAGAAACAGTATCAGCGCCTTGGTCACTCAGCCACTACTAGGGCAGCGCTTAATTAAAGCACTTGAAAGTTGTGCGGCAAATTTCTCGCACGCACAACAAGAGAGCACTTCAGCGCAACATGTTAAATCTTTGCCGAAAATTTTGGTCGTTGATGACAATACGGTCAATCAAAAAATCGCGGGGCTACACGTCACAAAAGCTGGCTTCGACTTTGATGTCGCAGTAAACGGACAAGAAGCGGTTGAGAAATTTCAACAGAATCAATACAGCCTAATTTTAATGGACTGTATGATGCCCGTAATGGATGGATTTGAAGCCACCCAAATAATTCGTCAAATAGAAGTAAAAGAAAAACGCGCTTTCAGAATTCCGATTATTGCTCTAACGGCAAGTGTGGTCGATGACGATATACAAAAATGCTTTGACGTTGGAATGGATGACTATGTGCCCAAACCGTTTAAAGCAGGGTTGCTTAAAGAGAAGTTAGATAAGGCAATTGGGTTACGTGTTTCCAACACGACGCCTGCTGAACCACACCAAGAGAACACCACCCCCGATAAAACTCATGAACTACCTGCAAGTTCTGAGCAACCAGAAGCAACGGTAACGCCTATTCGCTCCGAACGCATCTTGCTTGTCGAAGATAATAGAGTGAACCAGAAAGTGGCTTCTCTATTGCTATCTAAAGCAGGCTATCAATTCGAAGTCGCAGAAAACGGACAAATTGCAGTCGAAATGTTCCAAAAAGATGGAAAGTTTGATGTTATTTTGATGGATTGCATGATGCCCATAATGGATGGGTTTGAAGCTTCTAGGCAAATTAGAGCTTATGAAGCGAGTAAAGGATTAGCTAAGACGCCCATTATCGCATTAACAGCAAGCGTCGTAGATGATGACATTCAACGCTGCTTTGATTCAGGAATGGATGCCTACGTACCAAAGCCTGTGCGCAAAGAAAAACTGTTGTATCAAATTGAACAAGCAATGTAGGTGGATTCTATGAGTAGAAATCATTCTCGCGTTGCTTTTCCTTTGCGTTACATAAAACGCTATCTGTTTATTCTGATTGCCCTTCTTTCATTAAATTGCCAAGCTCTCGCTGCAGAGAGCTACGCCGTTTTCTCATTTAATGACGAATTCTCTCCGCTCACTGTCAATAAAGCGCGAAAGTTGTACAGAGGGAAGACGCAACTTTTACAAGGCCAGCGAATTGAACTCTCTGACTGGCCTGCGACATCAACAGAAAGAGCTGAGTTCTATCGTTATCTTCTCAACAAAAATTTAGCGCAAATGAACGCGCATTGGGCAAGCTTGTCTTTTTCAGGTAAAGCTAGACCGCCAAAAGTGATTGCACGCTCCAGCATTGATGACCTCATAGCATGGATGCAAGAGAAGCCGAATAGAATTGGTTATGCCCCAACATCGAGCGTCCCTAGTAATGCTCATGTTTTATGTGTGGTTAGCTCGGAGAATTGATATGAAAAAATATTTAACCATGTTATCGCTGAGTATCGCGACCTTTCCGAGCTCAGCCACGATTGAACTAACAGAACAACTTTCTTTAAGTGGTTTTGGCTCTACTTCGTGGGCAAAATCCGATAACCCAACTACGTTACTAGTTAACCGCTTTATTGGCGATGAATCTTGTTTCGATTGCGATACCACTTTCGGCATGCAGCTCGATTATTTTCACAAGGCATTTCGGGCATCCGCACAAGTCGTAAAGCGCCCGCAAGACCATTGGAGCTCGCCTCAGCTCGAGTGGGCGTATTTGGCTTATACCTATCAAAACATAGAAATACGAGGAGGACGCTTAAGACTGCCACTGTTTTTGATGTCTGAGTACAACTATGTCGGCCACGCTTTTACCCAAGCCCGCCCACCGAATGAGGTATATGACAGCATTCTAGGTATCACGGCTTATAACGGCCTATCTGCACGCTGGATTCATGACCTCAATGAGCAAGTCGTACTTACCGCCATGCCGTTTGTCGGGTTTAAAGACAATAGTGACGTAACCATCAATGAACGTACTGAATTGGAAATTGAGTCAAACAATACTGCAGGGATGAACTTAACGCTAAGCGGAGAGAGCTATCGTTGGAATTTTTCCTACCTCCACGGCGATTATGATCAAACAACGACGCTCTCTAACATTGAGCAGTCCACTCCCGGTGGCGGAACCACAATCATTGACCGTCTAGTTGAAACAGAAAAAAACAACACGATCGATCTGTTCTCTCTAGGGTTAAGATACGAGCTCGATAACATTGTGATTATGGCAGAAGGACAGACCAGCAATCTTTCCTCATCTTGGTACGCGACAACAAGTTATAATGTAAACGAGCTGACTCCTTATATTGTTTACGGTCAGCAGTTTAATAGTCGGGATAAAAAAAGTGGAGACAGTTTCTTACTCGGGTTGAGATACGACCTAGATTACAACGTTTCCCTGAATGCAGAATGGCAAAGGTTCAACGCCTACAATAATAGCTCTGGCGCGTTTTCATCAGCCCCAAAGGATGACAGTGCGAGCCTTTATACGCTAATGCTCAACTTCGTTTTTTAATGTTTCTTACAGTACCAATTTCCACAACATTGGGGGCTGTTGTATTAAGAAGGCTTTTTGCAACACGTAACTAAACGCTAAACGACTGGAAGGGATAGAATCGTTCAGATAGGTAAGTGGCAATCCAAACACAGACAAAGGTTACTCTATTTCGGTTTGTTTTGATTGCCTTTCAACCGCTTTTCTTTGCGTCGCAGTGCCCGGAAAAACTTTGACTCTTCGTGGTACCAACCAAGGACACTAATTGGAAAGCCCACGATCATCATAATAAAAACATCCGCAGGGAGTTGTTCCCAAATGTCGCTTAAAGAATGCAGCTCTCCAAAAATGAACAAACCGATGACTTTACCGAGCAGTAATGCACAACAAATCATAAAGAAGGACTTTAATATATAGTGCCATTTGCCTTTTTTACGCTCTTCTCTCCAATAGGCATACTTATATTGTCGATCGTACATTCATCCCCCTAAAGTAAACTTGCCGTAAGTTTAAGCATCTCGATAGCGTAAAGTGCGTTGGCACCTCTTTAATCATAGTGCGTATCTAAAGTGAATGCTTGTCGTGGCAATAAGAAGGAGAGGTATTCTGTAGTAAGAGCTACATAATCTCTGAACGTTATATGTCTTGTGTAATTCGGATGATGCCTGATTTTGCTTATCGCTAGTGTTTTCTGAACACCCAAATCGGGCCGATGAGTAGAAACTGTAAATCCTCAAAAAACGACGGTTTTTTACCTTCAATCTTGTGACCGATAAATTGCAATATCCACAATACACCAAACAAGAGCATAGAAATATGCAGAACGGGCAACATCAATACCTCTAGAGACCAAATAAGGCCAATGCACGCTAATGTGTAGCCGATCATCATCATGAATACGCTCAGAGACAAACGAAAATAGAAAACCCAAGTGGGGATCACCGCTACCCAAACCCAATTAAGTTCGAAGCCTAATAATGAAATCTGGGGAATCGACCAAATAAGTCCAACCACAGAAAGGTAAATACCTGGAACTGCGATTGTGTGAATCTTTTGGTTGATAGGGTTTTGGTGACTCTCCCCGTATTCTTTTAGCCATTCAGATAATGCTCGCATATCATTCCCCTTTTCCACCTTCTTATTCTTATATAGCCCGAGGATGAAAAAGGTGCGAATTTTTCCGTAAAGGCTACGAGCAACGAGCGACAAAACAACAGAGGCCAGTGCGTTGCCGATTACTCACCAAGCAACGCTCGTTGTGCTTTCGGCAGCTTGGCAACGACAAGAGCATAAGAGCGTTCACACAAGTCTTGAATCAACCCATCCTCGACATCACCGTTAAAATAAACCGTTATCCAATGACGCTTATTTAAGTGATAACCCGGGATAATGTCCGTAAACTGCGACGTTAAGACTTCTCCATCTTCTGGTTTTACTTTTACGCTGACATACTCCCGACCGTTTCTCTCTGCAATGATGGCAAACATCTTGCCTTTGATTTTGTAAACAAGCGCTTCAGGCCCAAATGGGAAATCGCTTTCTGCACACATGAAGGTACTTAAGTATTGTTCTAGTTCTTTGCTTTTCATATCCCCTACCTCCTTCTGCGTTCTCACTCAAATTGTGGCAATAGCAATTTTAACGCCTGGTTAACCTGCTCTTTTTCATTGCCTTCTAAACCATGCAATAACGATTGCTGAACGTCTACATGCTCCAAAATTAGCTTGTCAATTAAGGTTAAGCCTTGCTCTGTTAGTTCAACGGTGACGCTACGTCGGTCTTCTTTACTATGGGTTCTGGTAATAAACCCTTTCTTCTCAAGTTTATCTAAGCGATTAGTCATCGCACCCGAAGTGAGCATCATCGACTCTATTAACGCTGAGGGAGTAAGACAATATGGTGAACCAGCTCGACGCAGTGTCGCTAACACATCAAATTCACCCATTTTCAGGTCGTACTTCTTATGTAGCTCGGCGACCCTAGATTCCATGTGTTTTGCAATTCGCATTAGTCGACCCATTATTGCCATCGGTTCAGTGTCGAGGTCTGGCTTCTCCCTAGCCCACTGCTCTACCACTCTATCAATTGCATCCATTATTTCTCTCCAAACATCATATATTTTTTATTTTAACATAAAGATACTTTACAAAAAGCCACCTTGCCGATATCGTTACATTTAATTATCTCTACATAAAGATATTTAACATGAACATTTTACTTGCGATGATTCCTGCCTTTTTTTGGGGGACGACTTACGCTGTTACTCAGTTTACTCTACCGGACTGGCCTCCCGTTTTACTTGGCGCTCTAAGGGCACTGCCTGCGGGTCTTTTGTTGCTGGCAATAAAGCCCTCGTTTCCGAAAAGAAGTGAGTGGAAGGTGCTGCTTGTTTTAGGAACCATCAACATCGCTTGCTTCTTTGGTCTCATTTTTGTCATGGCGTTGACGCTTCCTTCTGCCATCTCTGGTGTTGGTATGGTTTCGGTCCCCGTTTTTGCGATGCTGTTTGGTTGGGCGGTCTACAAACGTCAGCCTAGTGGCATTCAAGCGATAAGCGGCGCAACTTTGATTACTTTAGCTTGGTTCTTATTTGATCCTAGCTCTATTTCTCTCGAACCCGTGGGCTTACTTGCGATGATCTCCGCCATTATGTGCATCGTGATAGGAAGTAGCGTAACAAAGTCACTAGGTACAAAAATGCACTGGTGGACAGTGCTAACATGGCAGCTCATTTTGGGTGGCGTGATTATGTCTATCGCAACAAGTGTGCTGGCGATAAACAATCCAGAGCCATATGTTACGGTCGTTCAGGGCGTATCCATGACGAATATTCTAGGGTTACTGTGGGTAATTATTCTGAACACTGCATTAGGGTATGGCATGTATGTATGGTTATTACAGCGGATGTCGGTCGTAGATTTTACCTTTGGTGGTATTGCAAACCCAGTCGCAGGCATTGTTTCGGGCCTACTGCTATTGGGGGAAACGTTCACTCCTCTGCAATACAGCTTAATGCTAGGAATGATCGTAATGTCATTACTACCTCAGCTCATTACGTCGATCAAAGCGAAAAGAGCCGCACTCTCCTCCTAAGTAACGTTAATTCCTAACACTCTAGAAGTAATGAGAGTGTTAGGAATCCTCAAGTGTAACCCCATCAGCAGAAATCAGCGCTAACCTAGGCAACTGACACCTTTAAAACGATACGTTTTGACATTATGGCTGTTAAGCGCTTGCAAGGTTAGTCAGGGGCTCAGGTTTAGCGTAAACATAACCTTGAATAAGGTAAATCGCATGCTGAGCCAGGTATTCGACTTGAGCCTGGCTCTCTACACCTTCTGCAATCATCTCACATTCCGCTTTGTTCGCTGCAGACACAATTGAGTCCAGCACTTTCAATTTTTGGTCGTCAGATCCTATTGGATCAATGAACATCTTATCCACTTTTACACACCGGATGCCCAAATCTTGTAGGTAAGAAAAGCCACCATATCCGGTACCAAAATCGTCAATTTTGAACTTGTAGCCTTTATTCGTTAAATACAAAATCTCTTTTTTCGCGGCCTCAGTGTCTTTTACTGGTATTCTCTCGGTCAATTCAAAATGAATTCTATTAGAGATTGGCCAATTTAACTCCGACAGTAACTTCGTTAATACACCTGACTCTAAATGGGAGGAAACAATATTGATACTGACCCACGTATGCTCGGGTAAGTCACTTAAGTCTTGTATGATTTTACGAATAAGCTGATTCGTCATCGGAATAATCAGGCCACTTTCTTCTGCAGCACCAATAAACATATTTGGTGGCACCATTCCATCACGTCGCGACCATCGAATCAGAGCTTCATATCCTACTGTCTTACCATCGCGACTATCGACAATCGCCTGGTAGTAAGGAATAAATTCTGCATTACTAATCCCATTTTCAATTAGACCTGTAATGGATTTTCTCAAGCTTTTACCAGATATGTATGCAAAGGCAGTCACAAGACCTGCAAGCACACTTACAAGACCGCCCCACAAAAGTACTCTTTCCTGAGCATAATTTTTAAGTTTTTCACCGCTGTATATCTTGATGAGCATGTTGGCTTGAGACTCTCCTGAAAAGAAAAACTCTTTTGAGAGTGCGTTTTCTTCTCCTGTAATATTCGCTTTGCCACGGCTTATCGTTAAATCACCAAATATTGGTTCATCATACTTAAACTCTACAAATAGGCAGTCTTTGCAAGGCGTTTTTATTACCTCGTTAACCCAACTGTTATCAAGTACCCAGAAGACTTCAACGTGTTCATTATCATAAATGACCATCCACTCTATTTGGTCATTCTGTTGCGGCAAAATAAGTGATGCGAAAAAGTTTTCATCCATCTGAAATCGTTCACTACTAGATGGGCGAGACACTTCACTACCAACCGTGGAACACGTTTTTCCGCCTTCTGTGGTCATCGCAATAAAACGAATGTAACGGTTATAAAAACGTGGGTCGCGTAAAGTTCTTACATCACTATCACTACAAGTAAAATCTAACTGAGCAATCTGCTTCACTATTGCTCCGTCCAAATAGGCAGACCTTTGATTTAAATAATCTACGTAAGCATCTATTTTCGACGCTTTTACCGAGTTGACGTAAAAGTTGGTTATCGAATGAAAGGCCACTACAAATATGGCGATGGGAACTAAGCCGAGTAAAATGGCATACCTTGTATTCTTTGTTATCAAAGTTCGTCCTGCTAATCTGTCAAGCAACCTAAGTGGGATATGAATACTATCTCATTTTTATAGTCCAAAAAGTGAGGAATGACGCTCAATAAAATTATAGACTCAAGTGGCTTTCAGATGTCGGGATTTAGAATGTGAGCACCAAACCACATTCGAGGAGAACAAAGTAGCGACTAAGTGAAAAGTAAGAACGAGCCCAACTGTTAAGTCATCCGTAATAAAAGTGACAACTTGGATCTTGAGCAATACTTTTTAGATAGGCAGCAGATACGCTAAAAAACAAAAAGGAAACGATTGATGCCAACCGCTTCCTTTATTTGTTATTGCTATTTAAAAGTGCGTGAATTACGCCACTTCAAGAATCACTTTTTCCAACTTATCTAGGCCTTCATTTAGCACGTCAGATTCGATGGTCAGTGGAGGTAACAGACGAATCACGTTCGCTTTTACTCCACAAGAAAGCAGGATAAGGCCGTTTTCTTGCGCTTTAGAAATCACCGCTTTGGTCATCTCTTGCAGTGGTTTGCCTGATTCTGGGTCAGTAAACTCAATCGCCATCATTGCACCAGTAGTGCGGATTTGACCGATAGCAGGTACTGACTGTTGCAGCTTAGTCATTCGTGCATTGACCACTTCACCAATGCCCATCGCTTTAGTGCACAAGTTTTCTTCTTCGATGATTTTCAGCACTTCAAGACCAGCAACACAACCAAGTGGCGAGCCCGCATAAGTACCACCTAAACCACCGGGTAGTGCAGAGTCCATCACATCCGCTTTCCCAACTACCGCTGAGATTGGGAAACCACCAGCAATGCCTTTCGCCATTGTCATTAGGTCTGGTTCAATGCCTAGGTACTCTGTTGCAAACATTTTACCGGTACGAGCAAAACCCGTTTGGATTTCATCGGCAATCAGCATGATACCGTGCTTATCACACAGCTGACGTAAGCCTTGTGCAAACGCTTCAGGTGCTTTGTAGAAGCCGCCCTCACCTTGTACTGGCTCGAAGATGATCGCCGCAACGCGTGAAGGTTCGATATCGCAAGCAAATAGATCGTCGATTGCTTGTAAGCTTTGCTCAACGCTGATGCCGTGGAACGCATTTGGGTACGGCGCGTGATAGATTTCATTCGGGAAAGGACCAAAGCCTGCTTTATATGGCGCAACTTTACCAGTTAACCCCATAGTCATGTTTGTGCGACCGTGAAAGCCACCTTTAAACGCTATCACGCCGCTACGGCCTGTATGAGCGCGTGCCACTTTTACGGCATTTTCGACCGCCTCGGCGCCAGTGGTTAGAAAAATCGCTTTCTTCTTAGTCTCACCTGGTGCAAGTTCTGTCAGCTTTTCTGCCAGCTCAACGAATGACGCGTAAGGCGTGACCATTGCACACGTGTGCGAGAAGTTATCCAACTGAGCTTTTACCGCTTCACTAATGCGTTTATGAGAATGCCCCGTGTTAGTTACCGCAATGCCCGCTGCAAAGTCGATGTATTTGTTGCCTTCAATATCCCACACGTAAGCGTTTTCTGCTTTCTCGACGTAAAGTGGGTACAGTGCGCCCATGCCTTGAGCGATAACTTGGCTTCTTCTTTCGTGTAGTTGTTGGTTTGTCATTGTTTTGTCCTTAATTAGTTGCCGCCAAAGCAGAGATATTTCACGTCCATGTATTCATCGATACCTTGTTTTGCTCCTTCGCGTCCGATGCCGGACTGCTTAACACCGCCGAAAGGAGCGACTTCAGTAGAAATCATGCCTTCGTTAATGCCAACCATGCCGTATTCGAGCGCTTCTGCGATTTTCCAAACACGGTGGATGTTTTGGCTGTAGAAGTACGACGCAAGACCGTAAATGGTGTCGTTCGCCATTTCGATCAGCTGTGCGTCGCTGTCAAAACGAATCACTGGCGCAACAGGGCCAAAGATTTCCTCGGAAACAATCTTCATGTCGTGAGTAACGTCTTTGAGAACCACTGGCTGCATAAATAGACCATCGAGCTTTTTAAGTTCTGAAACCGGCTTCGCGCCTTGCTCGATAGCACCATCAATAAGCGTCTGAATGCCTTGCTTCGCTGACTCGCTGATCACTGGACCAATGTTGACCCCCTCTTCCAATCCGTTACCAACTTTGAGCTGCTGAACCGCAGCGTCAAACTTAGCAACGAATTCGTCATACACTTTGCTGTGTACATAGAAACGGTTCGCACAAACACACGTTTGGCCTGCGTTACGGAACTTCGACGCCATCGCACCCGCCACGGCAGCATCAATGTCGGCATCATCGAATACGATAAACGGCGCGTTGCCACCGAGCTCCATTGAGGTACGTTTAATGTCCGCCGCGCTTTGCTGCATCAACACACTACCAACTTGGGTAGAGCCAGTGAAAGACAACTTACGAATCAACGGATGCGAAGTGAAGATAGCGCCTACCTGACGTGAGTTTTCACCCAGAACCACTTGCAGCACATCGCGAGGGATACCAGCTTGGTAAGCAAGTTCTGCCACCGCAAATGCAGACAACGGCGTGGATTCAGATGGTTTTACGACAAAACTACAGCCTGCAGCTAAAGCTGGGCCTGCTTTGCGCGTGATCATCGCGATTGGGAAGTTCCAAGGCGTAATCGCACAGGCGACACCAATTGGCTGTTTGATGGTAACCAAACGCTTGTCTGCACTCGGTGCTGGAATCGTCTCGCCGTAGGTACGTTTCGCTTCTTCAGCAAACCATTCGATAAAGCTCGCGCCGTAAAGCACTTCACCTTGAGCTTCAACCAGCGGCTTACCTTGCTCTAACGTCATTAAGCGGCCAAGGTCGGCTTTGTTTTCTAACAGAAGTTGGAACCAACGATTGAGCATGCCAGCGCGCGTTTTTGCTGGCAGTGCCGCCCATTCTTTCTGCGCCACATTGGCGCGTTCAATGCCATTTAAAATGTCGTTTTCGGTTGAGACTGGTGCGTACCCGAGGAGTTCTCCGGTCGCCGGGTTTGTAACTGCAATGCCCTGTTGTGGATTCGCTACCATAAACGAAACAAGGCTTTGGTTTTGTATCTGTTGCATGGTCATTCCTTTTGACAACTCATCATCGCCGCAGATTCTGCGGCGAGCTAATGTTTAAGCGGGAATCTGCTGCGTAATGCAGTGAATGTTCCCTCCGCCAAGTAAAACCTCTCTCGACGGTATCGCGATGATTTGGTACTCCGGCATCGCGTTTTGCAAAATATCTATGGCAATGGCGTCGGTTTCTTCATCCAACATTGGCAAGAACACATGCCCGTTGACGATAAGAAAGTTGGCATAAGAGGCACTTAGGCGTTCGCCAGCTTGTCGACTCATTCCTGAACTGGCGTCGATACCATTGGCTTCGCGCTCGCTGTAGTGCAGCGGCCCCGGTAATGGCAAACGGACAATTTCAATATCGCGCCCTTTCGCATCTTGCTGCGATTTCAGCACTTGCTCAGCTTGACGAGACAATGCGTATTGCGGATCGCTTTGGTCATCGGTCCAACTCAGCACCACTTTACCCGGCGCGATGACGTGCATCAGGTTGTCGATATGGCCGTCTGTTTCGTCATTGAATAAACCATTTGGCAACCAAATGACTTTTTCGATACCGAGGTACGCCTTTAACTGCTCTTCGATTTGCGCTTTGCTCAACTGCGGATTACGTCCTGGGCTGAGTAAGCACTCTTCTGTGGTGTAAAGCGTGCCTTCACCATCGGTGTGAATCGCCCCACCTTCAAGTACAAACGGAGCACGGTAATAATCAATACCGATGATGTCGCACACCGAGGCAGCTACAAGGTCGTCCTGCTGCCAGTTGTCGTAAAGGCCGTTGTATTCGCCGCCCCACGCGTTGAATTGCCAACTAATCCCACGGCGCTCGCCCGCTTGGTTAACAAGCACGGTCGGCCCGATGTCTCGCATCCACGCATCGTTAAATGGGATTTCCACCAAACGTACATCTGAGTGAAGCATTTGACGCGCTCGGTCAAAGTTGTGCCAGCACACCGCCACACACACTTTGGTCACTTCCGCGATTAAGTTCGCGATTCTGGCAAAGGTTTCTTGCGCGGGTAACGCGTCATCACGCCAGTTGTCTTTCCTTTCCGGCCACGCTAGCCAAACTTCACTAACCGGCTGAAACTCAGCCGGAAAATAGAAGCCATCTTGCGCTGGTGTTGTCGATAACTTCATTTTAACGCCTCTTTAAACAGCTAGTTTACCAACGCTGGTGTAAAGGTCTGGACGACGGTCGCGGAACAAGCCCCACGCGTGACGCGCTTTCGCTGTCGCAGCGAGGTCAATTTCTGCGTAAATGATGGTTTCACCTTCACGTGGTGCTTCGGCAATTTTTGCACCGGTGTGGTCAGTGATAAAAGAAGAGCCGTAGAACGTGGTCTCGATACCATCATCGACCTCAGTACCCACTCGGTTTGACGCGATGACTGGAACGAGGTTTGCTGCCGAGTGACCTTGCATTGTGCGTTGCCAGTGATCACGTGAATCCAACGTTGGATCTTGTGGCTCAGAACCGATTGCAGTTGGGTAGAAAATCGCTTCAGCCCCGTGTAGAGCCAAACTGCGTGCCAGCTCTGGGAACCATTGATCCCAACAAATACCAGCGCCAAACTTACCGAACTTGGTTTGCCACACTTTGAAACCGGTATCGCCAGGGCTGAAGTAGTATTTTTCGCTGTAACCCGGGCCGTCAGGAATGTGTGACTTACGGTAGTTGTCTAATACCGTGCCGTCTGCATCAATCATTACTAGCGAGTTAAAAAACGTGTTGCCCGCTTTTTCAAAGTAACTGACTGGAATAACGACGCCGAGCTCTTTAGCCAGCGCACTCATCTCTTTAATAAGACGACAATTCTCCGTTTCTTCTGCAAGCTCGAAATACTTTGCTTCTTGTTTTTTGCAAAAGTAAGGCGCAGCGAACAGCTCTTGCGGAAGAATCACGTTCGCACCGTTTTGTGCTGCTTCACGAATCGCCTTTTTTGCTTTGGCTAAGTTATCTTCCAGATCCCAGCTTTTCGTCAGTTGAAGGGATGCAAATTTCACCACTTTGCTCATTGGATATTCCTTATCTCTTAAATCGCCAGTTTGTCACGTAGGTTGTAGTAAGCCGCACCCATTGCCGTAAACGGAATTTGGAAGTGGCGGCCACCTGGGAAGGAGTAATGTTTCAGTGCAGCAAACGCATCGAAACGTTCAGCGTGTCCGGTCAATGCTTCTGCCAACAACTTGCCTGCTAGATGAGTACACGTTACACCGTGACCGCTGTAGCCTTGGAGGTAGTAAATGTTGTCTGCAAACGAGCCAAATTGCGGCATGCGTGAGTAAGTCAGCAAGAAGTTACCCGTCCAGGTGTAATCGATCTTAATGCCTTTCAATTGTGGGAAGACTTTTTCCATCTTCGGACGGATCAGTGCTTCGATGTTTTCTGGGTCACGTGCGCCGTAAACCACACCACCTCCGAACAACAAACGCTTATCGGCAGTTAAGCGGAAGTAGTCAAGCAAGTAGTTACAGTCTTCAACGCAGTAGTCGCTGGTCAGCACTTGTTTTAGCTGCTCATCACTCAAAGGCTGAGTCGCCACCACTTGTGTGCCACACGGAATCGCTTTGTTGCTGATGTTTGGAGCCAACCCACCAAGGTAGGCGTTACCTGCCAAAACCACGTACTTGCTCTTCACGCTGCCTTGCGCCGTTTTAACTACTGGGTTAATCCCTTTGTCAATCGAAACGACTGCCGACTGCTCAAAGATTTGACCACCCAGAGAAATAAACGCAGCGGCTTCACCTAACGCGAGTTTAAGCGGGTGAATGTGACCACCGCGCATATCCAACAAGCCACCAGTGTACACTTTGGTCCCTACCGCTTGTTCTACTTCTCCTGCGTCAAGCAGAGTCAGTTGGTCGTTGCCGTAACGCTCCCAGTTCTTCTTATGCTCTTCTAGCCCTTTGAGTTGTTTACTATTCAGTGCCGTGAACAAACCACCTTGCTTGTAATCACAGTTGATGTCGTATTTGTCGATCAGACCACGGATGATATCGCCGCCTTCAAAAATCATATCGCACAGAGCTTTGGCTTGGTTTTGGTCGTAACGGCTTTCAATCACGTCAACATCTCGGCTGTAGCTATTAACGATTTGGCCGCCGTTACGACCAGTTGCCCCAAAGCCCACTTTTGCGCTTTCTAGCACAACAACTTTAAAACCTTTTTCCGCTAGGTGCAGTGCAGAAGAAAGACCAGAGAATCCCGCACCGACTACACACACATCGCACTCGATGTTGTCTTGTAATTGTGGGTATTCCGGCATGTTTGGCACAGAGTGCGCGTAGAACGAATCCGTATGCTTGTTCATAGAACTATTCCTTTATTTATCGTAATCGTCAGCAGGCTTAAGGATGGAGGCGAATCCAAGTGGTTTTGGTTTCGGTGAATTTTTCAATCGCGTGGAGAGACTTGTCTCGACCATTTCCGCTCATTTTGAATCCGCCAAATGGGACCGTCATATCACCTTCGTTGTAGTTGTTGACCCAAACCGAGCCGGCTTGCAGTCGTTTTGCTACGCGATGAACGCGGTTGATATTGCTACTCCAAAGTGCCGCGCCTAAGCCGTACTTCGAATCGTTAGCGATCTCGATTGCTTGCGCTTCGTCTTTGAATGGAATGACACACAGCACCGGACCAAAAATTTCCTCTTGGGCGACACGCATCTTGTTGTCGACGTTATCTAAAATGGTTGGGGAAACAAATGCGCCCTGCCCATCGACATCGCCACCACAACGTACGTTTGCACCTTCTGATTCACCTAACGAGATGTATTCCAATACTTTTGATTTATGATCTTGGTCGATGAGTGCACCCATGGATGAACTTGGGTCCATTGGGTCTTTTGGCGTGAACGCTTTCGACGCTTGAATAACTTTTTCTATAAACTGATCTTTGATGCTTTCGTGAACAAGCAGGCGGGTTGCCGCGACGCACACCTCACCTTGGTTGTAGAAACACCCTGCGGCGGTGTCTGCTGCTGCGCGGTCTAAATCATCACAATCTTCAAACACGATGTTCGCGTTCTTGCCGCCCGCTTCTGCAAACACACGCTTTAGGTTGCTCTCACCCGATCTGACCATCAGTTGACCTGCAATGCGCGTCGAGCCTGTGAAGGCGATGCAGTCTACGTCTTGGTGTTTCGCCAGCGCGTCGCCAGCTTCATGACCAAAACCCGTAACGACTTGGAAAACGCCTGTTGGCAAGCCCGCTCGAGAAGCAAGTTGACCTAGGAATATCGCGGTGAGAGAAGATTTTTCTGACGGTTTTAGAATCACGCTATTACCAGCGGCTAAAGCAGGGCCAAGCTTCCAGCACGCAAGCCAAAGTGGGAAGTTCCACGGTACAACCGCAGCAACCACACCAATTGGTTGATGAGAAATAAAAGCGTGTACATCTTTTTCGGTTGGGGCAACTTCGCCGTATACTTTGTCGATTGCTTCTGCGTACCAGCGTAATGCACTCGCCGCACCAGGAATATCGGTAGAGAAGCTGTGAGAAATAGGCTTACCGGTATCAAGCGTTTCTAGCAGAGCCAATTCTTCTTGGTTTTGATCAATCAAGTCAGCAAACTGTTTAAGCACTGCTTTGCGATGAGCTGGGCTGCTCTCGCTCCACTGACCGGATTGAAATGCTTGGCGAGCGTATGAAACCGCGAGATCAACATCTTCATTTTGGCAACGGGCGATTTCGGTGAATATCTCATCTGTTGCTGGGTTAACTACCGGGATGGTTTGCCCTGTTAAAGCGGCACTGTATTCACCGTTAATGTACGCCCTGTTTTCGATGTTTAGATTGTTTTTTAGTTCAATCCATTGCTCTTGGGTTTTCATACGCTCTCCTTGTGATCACACAAGGCAAGCCCCCACTAAAATGTGGTTGGCGTATGCGCACTTATCATTCGACAAGCCTTGTCTGTGTGATTTGTAAATCGATGGGGCTTCGTCGTATCAATAATGTACGACTCGCCCGCTGTTATGACATGAGATTGCCCTTTATATTCCAGAGTGATTTCACCCTCTAATACGGTGCCAATCTCTTCGCCTTCGTGTTTGATTTCTGCCGCACCAGTGGTTCCATAAGGTGCGTATTCCTCGATCAAGAATCCGATGACTTGATCTTTGTCACCATTCGTTACCAGTTTCATGGACACCGTCTCGCTCCCGATTTCCACAAGATCTGACGGCTTGATGACTACTTTCACTTCATCGTTCGAAGGTTGTTCAAAAGTGAAAAACTCTGATAACGATAAAGAAAATACATTAACGATTTTTTGTAGTGAGCTGACCGACGGGCTCACTTTGCCATTTTCAATGGATGAGATTGCACTGTGGGTAATACCAGCGCGCTCGGCTAGTTCCCTTTGTGACAATCCATGTTTTTTTCGTAACTGAACAATATTTTTACCAATCTCTTGATTGTCCATTCATACAGCTCCAAACGTTTAACGAGAGGTAGCCATCATAAATTCATTGAACAAAATTTGAGAGAAATGATTGGTTTTTGCTTCCCATTCTGGGTGCCACTGCACGCCAACGAAAAATTTTTGATTAGGAAGACTAAATGCTTCTACCAAGCCATCCGGGGCTTTAGCTTCTACTTGTAATAGAGGAGCAAGCTGATCGACGCCTTGGTTGTGTAGTGTGTTCACTTCAAAGAAGGTGGTATTTTCCCAATGATTTTGCACCAGCCATTGTTCAAATAAGCTCTGCTTTTGAACTAGCACAGCGTGTGCTGGCGCGTATTTTTGTTCGAAATCTTCAACAGGCGCTTCACGATGGTCATTGAAGCCGGAGTCATGAACGGCTGGGTTTAACGAGCCACCGAGTGCGACATTCATCTCTTGAAAGCCGCGGCAAATACCAAGGCACGGAATGTTTTGGTCAACCGCATGACGAATTAACGTGAATGAGAGCTCATCACGAGCTTCATCTTTGTAGCTCTCTTCGTGCGTTGCATTGTATCGATGTGGCGCAACGTTAGAGTGGCTGCCAGGAAAAAGAAAACCATCACATATGTCTAGGATGGTGGTTACGTCATCGACCGACATGTCGGGAGCCAACATAATCGGTAGTCCTCCAAAATCCTTTATGGCGCGAAGGTAAAAGTCGTTGACCGCTTGTATCTGATAGCCACCCAACTCTTTAGCGCAGCTAACCACACCAATGATGGGTTTGTGTGTATCTGCCATGATATGTCCATGTTCAATTTATTTAACACAAACCCTACAAACCATGTACAAAATTATCAACACAGATGACCATTATTATCGTCACAACGTGATCTGACGCACTTTTTAGGCTTCAAAACTGAATATTTATGCTCATTATATTGAACAAAACAAAACCAACTGTTACAAAATAGTTAACAGAAAGACATAAAAACCAGCCGTTAAACATCAAAAGCACAGTGTAAGTGCATGTTTAAATTAAAAATAACCTGAAAAACAAACAACTCGTTCAGAGTGCTGTAATTTATTTGTTAATTTGGTTATTTCTAATTTCTACTCGTCAGGCTATTTGGAGAAGAAAATGGAATCGTATCTACAGGAAGTACAAAATTTTAAACAAAAATGGCCCGATATTGAATTTATCGATCTCATCTTTACCGATATAAATGCCACCCCAAGAGGAAAACGCATCCCGATAGATGCTCTAGAAAAACTGAATAAAGGTGTTGCCCTCCCCCTTTCGACCATCACCCTAGATACCAAAGGTAACGTCGTTGAAACGGCCGGGTTGGGAGAAGATCTCGGAGAACCAGATAACCTCTGCTATCCAATCAGCGGCACCTTAATGCCGACGGCAAAAGAACAAGTTGGTCAGCTACTGCTTAGTATGATGGATGAAACCGGGCAGCACCCTAACCCACTGTTCATCCGAAACATTCTCGCTTCTA
Organism: Vibrio sp. 2304; assembly: GCF_033339475.1. Lineage (NCBI taxonomy): Bacteria > Pseudomonadati > Pseudomonadota > Gammaproteobacteria > Vibrionales > Vibrionaceae > Vibrio > Vibrio sp. 2304. The sequence goes on from NZ_JAWOUQ010000002.1 coordinate 304,269, forward strand.
TATTGCAAACACTGCATGCTAAAGACCAATATCCTTGTATCGCGCTCGAGCTGGAGTTCTATTTAATAGACAAAACCCGCGGCGAAAATGGCGAACCATTAACGGCAATTAACCCCACGAAAAAAACTCGAGAAAAAGATACCGAGGTTTACGACCTTGATGGACTAGATGACTACGCTGATTTCTTGGCCGACCTTAATCGAATTGCATTAGAACAAGGTTTAAACACTTCCGGAGCCCTATCTGAATCGGCACCAGGGCAGTTCGAAATCAACTTCAACCATTCTAAAGATGTACTTCGAGCATGTGATGAAATCATCATCGCAAAACGCTTGATTCGCCAAGTCGCTCATCAGCACGGATTTGACGCCACATTTATGGCGAAACCTTTTAGTGAGCAAGCGGGTAATGGCATGCACATTCACCTCAGCTTGGTTGATACAGATGGTAACAACCACTTTAGCCAGCCAGACGGTCAAGCGAGCGCCTTCTTCTATCAAACCATGGCAGCGATGCTGTCACAAACATCCGATTCCATGGCCCTAATCTGTCCTAACGTTAACTCTTACCGTCGCTTTGTTCCTGGCGCTTACGTCCCGACCAAAGCCGATTGGGGAGAAAACCACCGTGGTGTTGCGTTGCGTGTGCCTATCAGCGATAGCAAAAATCGCCGTATAGAGCATCGTATAGCAGGCGCTGACGTTAACCCTTACATTCTCGCTGCAGTAGTACTTTCCGCAGTATTAGCGAGTGAAAGCTACACCAAAGATCAATGTCCACCGACTCTCAGTGATGATGCAATTGAGTTACCTCTGCGTATGTCAGAAGCTCTAGAGCGACTGGAGCACAGTGAGCTGGCTCAATACATCTCAAGAGACTTTATCGATTTGTATCTAGCTTGCAAACAGAGTGAACTCGCAGAATTTGAGCGAGCGATTACTCCATTGGAAATCGACTGGATGTTGCACTCGGCATAAACAAAGGAAATGAACTTTATGACTACGCAGACCAAGGCGCTGGATGCGCCTCTTAAAATCAACTCTCAACACATTATTGTTTCTTTAATCTCGGTTGCGACGTTTGTCTTTTTTACCACAATCGGTTTGAACCATGAGGAAGGCGAAGCCTACGGATGGATGAGTCTTTTACCAACGGCGTTGGTATTGGTCTTTGCGCTGACAACACACCGAACTGTGGAAGCCCTCTTTAGCGGCGCTATTGCCGGTGTTCTTCTGCTTAACCCAACTGAAGCGGTGGAACAGATTGTTGATATTTCCATGAGTGTAATGATGGATGAAACTATTGCTTGGATCATCCTCGTTTGTGGTTTGATGGGCGGCCTAATTGCTATTTTGGAGAAAGGCGGCAGTATCTTAAGCTTCTCCGACATGCTGGTCACGAAAGTAAAAAGCCGTAAGCAATCGATGCTGATGACCTTTGCTTTAGGTATTCTGATCTTTATCGACGATTATTTGAATGCGATTGCAATTTCTTCCTCAATGAAAAAAGTTACGGACGGCTACCAAATCTCGCGTGAAAAGCTCTCATATCTTGTGGATTCAACCGCCGCGCCTATCTGTATCCTCGTACCGATTTCCACTTGGGCAATTTTCTTCAGTTCGTTGCTAGAAGCAAACGGAGTAGCAGAAGCGGGAGATGGTATCAAAGCATACATTGAAGCTATTCCATACATGGCTTACGGCTGGGTAACGCTAGTGATTGTTTTGCTGGTTGCAATGGAAAAGATCCCAGATCTAGGTGCGATGAAAAAGGCAGAAAAGCGTGCGAAGAATGGTCAAGTTCGTCCAGACGGTGCAACAGATGTCGACTTTGGTCCCGATGTATCTGCACATACCAACCCAACCATGGGCCTTGTCAACTTCTTGTTGCCGATGATCGTACTCGTTGCCGCAAGTTGGTACTTTGGTATCGATCTACTTGCTGGTGTTTTCGTCGCGCTAATCTTTACTATTAGCTTTTACGGCGCACAAAAACTGATCTCGATGAACGACATGTTCGAAGCTGTTTATGATGGCATTAAGGTTATGCTACTGCCGCTTGCGACCGTTATTGGTGGTTTCATGTTGAAATCGGTCAACGACTCATTGGGCGTCACGCAGTATGTCATTGAGACCGTCAGCCCTTACCTGTCAGCGTCTTACTTCCCGGCGATTATCTTTATGATTACGGGCGCGTTGGTATTTGCAACGGCATCGTCTTGGGGAACGTTTGCAGTAGCGATGCCAATTGTTCTACCTTTGGGCGAACAGCTTGGTGTGCCTCTACACTTAACCGTTGCAGCGCTGCTTTCAGCATCAGCGGCAGGGAGCCACTCTTGTTTCTTTAGTGACTCAACCGTGTTATCTGCACAAGGTTCGGGCTGTACAGCAATGCAACACGCAACCACACAGTTTCCTTATGCGTTGATTGGTATTGTTGCAACCGCGATTTTCTTCTTCATCATCGGTTAGCCCCTTTATCTAATTGCAAAACCCTGCTCAAAAATAGCGGGGTTTTGTTCTATCAAGTCAAATGATCCTCTTAAAACTACTTTACGCCCGTTCAGTATAAAAATACTCAAAGATATACAGCTGCACTCAATAAGGGGTTGGTAAACCTAATATTTTTGGTTTACGCTTAGCGAAGCGTTTATTGTGCAACAAGGCAGCTTTTGAGTAACTTAAATGCCGCCTTAATACAGTGTTAACGGTTGGAGAGACATGAAAAAGTTAGCCCATGAGATATGGATATTTGACGGAGATCCCGTCCAATTCTTAGGACTCCCATACACCACTCGTATGACTATTGTTAGGCTTTCTGATGGTGGCCTTTGGATTCATAGTCCAATTAAGTTATCAAATTCGATTAGAGAGCAAATCAACAATCTAGGCCAAGTGAAATACTTAATCGCTCCTAATCATTTACACCACTTGTTCTTATCTGAATGGGTATCTGCCTATCCTAGCGCAGAAGTTTATGGCACAGATGAAGTCATTAAGAAGTGCCGTGATATACACTTTCACGCTTCACTTAACCAAGGCGGTAATGCTTGGAACTCTGAGATTGAACAAGAACTATTTTCTGGCTCTCCATTAATGGAAGAGTGTGTGTTTTATCATCGACTTTCAAAGACCTTAATTGTTACTGACCTCGTCGAGAATTTTTCTGGCCAGAACTTTAACTACTGGCAGCGGTTTGTGGCTAAAGGGGCCGGTATTCTTGCTCCGAATGGAAAAATGCCTTTGGATTGGCGCCTAAGTTTTATGTTTAGCAAACAAGAGGCTCGAAAACACTTAAATAAATTGCTGTCTTGGAAACCTAATATATTGGTTATGGCTCACGGCGAAATCGTCCTTGATAATGCAGACGAGTTCTTACAGCGCTCTTTTAAGTGGCTAGTATGAGACAACATTGAAAACTCACACAACAGAATAGACAAGAAGCTATTTTAAAACATTAGGCCCTTTTAGCTTAGTCTTAGGGGGCAATTTACAGAACTACACGTTATGTTTAACGATAAGCTCCCCTATTCCTCTTAATTGAGCATTATGCAGCAATTTAAAATTCCGTTAGAATTGCACTTCAAAAACTTCAATGCGAAGAATTCTGAACATTGATACGGACATAAGTTCAAGAGTTAACATAACGCTATAGCAATCTCTTATTAATTATTTTGCTTCGAGACATTGGCATACTCCCGAAACAAACCCTTCGACTCTAAAGGTTTTGTTAATAACTGTTGCCATGCTTGTTAGTTATTCTCGTTGAACTCAGTATCTTGAAGTTGTTTGAATATATAAATTTAAAAAAGAGACATAAGATGCACAAAAAACTCATCATTCTAAGCTTGCCTATTCTATTAGCCGCATGTGCGGCACCAAAGTATACGGTAGAAACAATCTCGAAAGAAAATCAGAGCAAGGAAATCACCATCGTAAAAGACAACGCCACGCGAGATGTTTTCTTAGATTCGATGCAAGACTGGTGTTTGGATACCGCCCATAAATGCACAGTCGTAAGCGACGGCACTCCTCCTGTTAGCTCTGAGCTGACACTTACTTACGTATCACGCTGGAGCTGGGATTTTAGAACATTTATCGCTGATGCTCAGATCAAAGCCTACAAAAATAACGAAAAAGTAGGACAAGTTGAATTTAAAGCACCAAACAGCGCGAATCCAGATAAATGGGGTAAAGACAACAAACGAATCATTTCGATGATGGATTTGTTATTCGGTAAACAAACCGTGAGTGAGGCTCAATCCAAGATTAAGCTGGGCGAAATGTAATGAGCCGAACAATTGCCCATTTAACAAGAATCATATATTTGTAGAGAAAGATAGGAATGTTTAAGTGACTGAAGTCAAAACCATTGGGCTTTTCTTTATAACCGCCATTGCAGAAATATTAGGCTGCTACTTACCTTATCTCTGGTTAAAGGAAGATAAGTCAGTTTGGCTTTTGGTACCAGCAGCGCTATGCCTTGCTATGTTTGCTTGGCTTCTATCTTTACATCCTACCGCAACTGGCAGAGTTTATGCCGCTTACGGTGGTGTCTATATTTTTGTCGCAATTCTATGGTTGTGGTGTATCGACGGCGTTCGACCAACGCTCTGGGACATAGTGGGGGTTTCTGTCGCTATGCTTGGCATGTCAATCATCATGTTTTCACCCAGAGCATCCTAAACGTAACCGAGGGAAACCCTTACGCTTAGTATTTTGGCTATGTGCTAGATTTATTGATTAATAACATTATGACGTAATTGCTACATAGCCAAAGTACGCTTGGGCTTCACCCCAAAACAGCGCTATTTATAGGAGATACCAATGAACCATGCAGTGAAGGCAAGATTTGATGAGTATCCAAAACATGTGCGTATTCGGATAGAAGAGCTACGAAATATCGTCTTAACTATCGCTTCTGAATTAAAACTGGGGGAAGTTGAAGAATCTCTAAAATGGGGAGAGCCAAGCTACAGTGTGAAAACAGGTAGCCCGGTAAGGATGGATTGGAAACAGAAAACGCCTAGTCGTTATTATCTGTTCTTTAATTGCCAAACTAAGCTCGTCGACACATTCCGCGAACTGTATAGTGACTCACTTGAGTTTCAGGGTAATCGAGCAATAATTCTATCTTTATCAGCACCTTTGCCAGAAGCTTCAATCAAGACCTGTTTAGAATTAGCATTAACCTATCAAAAGCGAAAGAACTTACCTCTTTTAGGTATGTAAGATCGCTTAATAAAACTATTTACGGCCGATTAACCATATTCAACTACTCTACCTTTGTATCCTTTTTAATGCTTACGCAGTAAAGTTTTAGATTAAGTGGTCACGTTAATAGCGCCGTAACCAAACTAGTAATATCGAAATAAAGAAGAGTTTATGAAATCAAAAATATTGTTCTTACTAATGCTTGGAGCTCATTTCAAAGCTTTTTCAGCGACGAACTATCAAGTCAATGTGGTAGTAACAGAGCCTCAATCAACACTCATTTTTCCGACTTTTGAAATATCCTCTAAAGGAAAAAGCAAAACCAGTTTTGTCGACGGCTGCACGTACTTAGGAACCCTTTCAGAACCGAGCAAAAATAGCATACAGCTTGAAGCTACCATGTCATGCAACCAAGATGGCGCTACGTCAAGGATGGAAATGCCGGTATTTGTACTCAACTCCGAGGGTCAAAGCGCGAGTTATGATCTTGTAGAAAATGGGATCGTGATGTGGAAATATTCTGTAGAAGTTAAGCCGTCACTTAAAAAGTGATATATCAGAAATACTAAAGTAACAATCAGCACTATTAACCGCCGTTTAAGTGTAATAGGTATATTCTTTACGACTTAATGACGTTACTTGTTGCTGCAAGTCTCCAACTCATGTACAAAACAGCCCTAAATTTAATAGGAGCTAAGTGGCATGAATTTAATTGTACGTCAGGTAACTTTAGGTGATGCTGAAGGCATTACAAACGTCCTCAATCCCATCATTATTGAAGGTTTATACACTGTATTAGATACGCCTTTCACACCTGAAGAAGAAAAAGAATTCATTACTCATTTCCCAGAACGGGGCGTGTTTACAGTCGCTTTATCCGAAAATAGCTCACAAGTCGTTGGTTTCCAAAATATCGAGCCCTTTGCACAATATACAAAAGCTTTTGACCATGTTGGCATAATTGGTACGTTTGTTAGTGACGGTGCTCGTGGCCAAGGTGTGTCTAAACAGCTTTTCAAATCGACATTCGAAGTAGCCAAACAAAAGGGTTACGAAAAACTATTTGCGTACGTTCGCAGCGATAATGAGCGAGCGTTATCAGCCTATCTCAAACAAGGCTTCGAAATCGTAGGGACCGCGAAGAAGCATGCAAAAGTTCGTGGGAAATACGTAGACGAAGTCCTCATTGAGAAGTTTTTGTAGGTGTTAAGTCGCTAAACACTAAGCACGCATATAAGAACATTTGAACCAAGACTCAATTTCCGTCGTAGAAATCTCTTTTCTAAAATAGGTTATTTGAAATGAAACTGACCTCGGAAACTGAGTCAAGAATAATAGAAATGGCATGGGAAGACCGCACCCCATTTGAGGCTATCGAATTTCAATTTGGTTTGAATGAATCCGACGTGATTCAGTTTATGCGTAGCCGGCTCAAATCAAGTAGCTTTAAATTGTGGCGTAAAAGGGTTTCGGGGCGCAATACAAAACACAACAAGCTACGAAACTCAGACATCATTAGAGGTTATTGCCCAACTCAATATAAGCCGCGATAGCGAACTGCACTTGGCATAAATTTTTATTACGAATCGCAACATTTATCGCCCTACCTTTGAACCAACTTCATGATTGGAGGGGAATAGTCACCACTTAATTCAACCTAGGTGTTTCAGGGCGATAATAAATTCAATGGGAGTCATCTTAACGTCCTCAGTCGCCATCAAACTAATGATTCCACAGAAAAGATTGATACAAAACGCCCACTAAAAGTAACTCAGATTAAGGAGTCATTTAATCCGTGTATCAATCTCTTTTACCTTCTGTTTAGGCACTAGAATCACTAACCTTCTATTTTATCTTTGAAGGCACAGATAAAAAGCTGCATGATTAAAAAGGAAAAATAGCGGATAACGGTTTAACAAGCACTCGGAGCTTGGAGGCAATTTTGAACAAATTACTTATGATGTTTGCGTTGGTTTCTTTACCTTGCTTGGCTTCTGATGATGTTGAAGATCCCTGCAAAGTAAAAGGCGGTGGCGTTATGGCTGGTTATCAGTGTGTAGAAAAGAAGATGGAATCTGCAGATAAAGAGCTTAACGAAAGTTACAAGGAAGCAATCGCTAGAATAGGTGAGGAAGAAAAAGCACTAAGGAAAACATGGTCTCAGACCGAACTGGTAGAGCCATTTCGAAAGGCCCAAAGAGCTTGGCTAAAATACAGAGACGCCGAATGTGAATTTACGGGCCTGTCTTCCACACCCTCACCCTGGCAAGGTGTCCAGATTGAAGAGTGTAAGTTAAGAATGACGTTAGAACGCGTCGAGTACTTCAATGGAGTATACGTAGGCTAAACGGATTACATCTAACAAAGCACTTCAATAAGATTCGCAACTCTTGGCAATTTCAGTTTAAATGTACTCGGTGTTTAAGATGCAAACGTTCAGGTTGAGTGGTCGCTCCGCTTACTACTTAACCCTGCGTTGTGCGTAAAGCTAATATGGGTGTGAAATAATTATGGAAAAAGACGATTTAGTTGGGCTAGTAGTTAAGTATTTCGAGAAAATAGATGCCGGTGATCCTAGCTATCTGGATCTATTCTCAGAGGATGTTGATTTTTTCTTTCCTAAATTTGGGCAAGCGAAAGGAAAGAGTGCCTTAGTGGAGTTTGGCAATAGGATTGGTAGCTCGTTGATTAGTATTTGGCACGACATAGACGGCTTTCAAATAACGACTGCTGGAAACAAGGTCATTGTTGAAGGACAGGAAGGCGGCGTAATGAGTGATGGTACCTCTTGGCCGGACAACAAAGTTTCCACAGGGCGTTTTTGTAGTGTATTTGAGTTTGAAGGAAAAATGATAAGTCGTATGTTTGTGTACGTAGATCCTGACTTCCCGAGTCGAGATTTTGAGAGAATTTCCGTGCTGTCAGGCGAGAGCAACGTGCGACAAACTGTTCAAGCCTGAATACTACCGCTACCGCATAGCATCTTTGTTATGCGGTAGTATTCGTAGTTAAGGTGTGTTGAGAGCTTTGATATCGCTTTGCTCACACCTTATCAGTGCGTTAGCCACATTCCCTTACTGATAGAAATGCTACTTTCTTCAATCGTCCTGTATTATGATAATGAAAAAGATTGCATTAATTTTAAGATTAAAATGAACCAAAAATTTTTTCTAAAACTACTCCCTGTCCCTTTTCTTCTAACCGCTTGCCAGTCTACGCAAAGCCAGCTACAGCCTATACCTGAAAACGTATTATCAAACCTATCGACTCAGTGGGCAGTAGTAGAAGCCTGTTTTCATTCCGATGCTTATAGCTTAGAGCAATCGGTAAACTATCGAGAGGCCATTAACTATTCTTTTTCTACTTGGCTAGTCGATCAGTCCGATATCGATCAGTCTGTAAATGAAGCTCGTGTAGCGTTATCAGAATATCAGTCTCAGAATGATGGTTTAGGAACAACATGTAAGGATTGGCACCTACCCCTAGAATCTGGATTGCGAGAAGTTAACAATCACAAGAATCAAGTGGCGATAAACCAGCAGCGAGCACATGAAATACATAAAGCAAACGCTTCTAAACCTGTGACGTATTCAACACCAGCATCTACTTCGACTAGTAATGTTGTTCACTGTTACAAATTGGAAGACGTTAGCTTGAATAAGAACATTCAAACCTTTAATGGAATGATATGCCCTATAGGCTGGCTTAAATATTATGGCTATTAATGTATTTGATTAATACAGCACTTAAGAATGAACTCTAAGTTTAATTTTTAGTTCAAGATTGGGTTTCTTGTTTACAATGTTATGTTTCCAGTTGGATTACCGTATTCGAATAGATTGACGAAGTTAATCAATATATGTGTATTGATGCTTACTTTTTATCGAGTTATCTTTGTTTGATAGCCATTAAAACGAGTAAGGAAACAAAGTGACTGTGTTAACAAAAGGCATACACCACGTAGGTTTAACCGTATCTAACCTAGAAGCAAGCGCGAAGTTTTTCACTGAACAATTAGGTTGGAGTGAAGTGAAAAGAAATCCAGACTACCCGGCAATATTTGTGAGTGATGGGCATATCATGCTTACACTATGGGCGGCTAAGGCTGATGCCGCCACTCCATTTGACAGAAAAACGAATATTGGTTTGCATCACTTAGCTTTACTCGTAGAGACTGAGAAGCAACTCGATGAGTTGCGTGATCAATTTATGGCGTCGGGAATCGAAATTGAGTTTGGTCCCGAGCTTGTTAAAACAGGACCCGCAAAACATTTAATGTGTTACGACCCAAGTGGTATTAGGGTTGAGTTTTTCTGGGCGGGCTCATAAAACAAACATAACAAAGTTTTATAATAGGGATTTGGTACACATGGCATTGTTAGTTTGCACCGCCTTTGGTATTTAAGGTGCTTAGCAGAAGCTTGTGTATCGAATGCCCCTCCCCTCCTACTACACATTTTGCGACTTACGAGTAAGTCCAAAAGGATAAATGTTATGTATAAAATCGGCGTTGTTTTATTTGATGATTTCACGGATGTCGATTTCTTTCTTATGTATGACTTGCTGGGGCGCACAACCGACAGTTGGACAGTAAGTATACTTGGAACTAAATCTGAACATCATTCCCACCTCGGTATGAAAGTTAAAACAGACGGACACCTTTCTGAGGTGACGAATCAAGATGTCGTTCTTATTACAAGCGGCAAACGGGGTATTCCAGCCGCTTTAAAAGATGCTGAATTTATGTCGGCGTTGAATCTTGATCCAAATAGGCAGCTAATAGGTTCGATTTGTGCGGGATCATTCATCCTCCATGAACTCGGTTTACTAAAAGGCAAGCGATTAACAACAAACCCAGATGCAAAGGCTGTTCTACAAAGTATGGGAGGAGATGTTCAGGATCTGCCTCTCGTGATAGACGGTAATGTAGCGACGGCCGGTGGCTGTCTTTCACTGATGTATCTAATTGGTTGGTTAACAGAGCGGCTATTTGACTCAAACAAACGAAAAGCTATACAAAATCAATTGATACCTGCTGGGCAATTAGAGCTATTTGAAGAGCTTATTGCCACAACAATTCAATCAGCAGAGTTAGCAAGCTCGGATAACAAGGCGTTAAATAATCATTCATAACATGTGGTGTTTTACATTACGTTAGTTTTAGTGTTTAGGGTAAGTCACACATCAGTCTTGTGTGACTTACCCTTGAACATAACGCCACTTGGGGAAATTAACTTACAGGGAGTAAATCAATTGGTAAAAATGTACGGTTCTGAAGAGACAAGAGCGTTTTGCTGTAATTGTAAAGAAGTAACGCTACATCGGTACGAAAGCTTCTCTAAAGCGCAGGAAAAGACCGAGAAAAAAGCTAAAGGTTTCTTCTCAGGTCTATTTGCAGCAATAATTAGCTCATTAATGGAAGGCGAAGCGACTGGTGACTACAAATGTACAATATGCGGCACCAATCTTCACACGCCAGATAATTTAGATTAATAGTCAGTGTCTCTAATGCCACGGCTAGTGGCACGCAACATAATTTATAGACGGCTCTAGTGGGTTTGAAGCGTATACACCTTATGCATTGCATTTAGGGTTTTGAGGTAGTGTTGCGGATCAAGTAGTGCGCTTTTATCTCTAACAAGGGGCTAAAGCAGAGCAAAAACAAGGGACAAGAAAAGAAGTAGTTTTACTTGAGTATCAATGAATTACAGACACAAAAAAGCCCACCAAAAGGTGGGCTTTTTCTAAAATTTGGTGGGTCCGGGCGAACTCGAATCGCCGACCCCTACCATGTCAAGGTAGTACTCTAACCAACTGAGCTACGGACCCAAATTTTGTGTTCCTAACCATTCAATTCAGAATGGTGCGTCCGAGTGGACTCGAACCACCGACCCCCGCCATGTCAAGGCGATACTCTAACCAGCTGAGCTACGGACGCATTTCTCTGGAACGACGAGGATATTAGCTATAAGCGAACGACGGTGCAAGCACAAATTTGCCAACTTTGAACCGTTTGGCGAAAATGTAAACTCAACACGCGTTTTCAGATGATTTTATCGACAAGAACTGGGCCTGTAGGGTTTAAAAGTGTGATCTATATAACTTTTATTATCTCACTTAATTGTCGTAAGGCACTTCACTGAGCATCCAAATCTGTAAGGTTTGCGATACCTTAGGGCAAGTACCAAACAAAATCTGATATTTAGGTTTAAATGGTTCGCCGATATAGGTTGTACGGATCAACTCTCCTGTTTTAACATCCACTTGAGTGCTCACCCTGCCTTTGAAGTTTTGAAATATGACAAACTGCTCACTGTGGTAAACCATTTGCTCTCGGTAAAACAAGAAATGATCTTGGGGTGTCTCTGTCAATTCACACTCTAGTGGTTTCAAATTAGGTATCGCACTAACATTAGATGCGATGAACAATGCTGACAAAATCCATCCGTATCGCATATGGCTGCCCTATTCTGCACTCTTTTTCAAAGTATAGGTCTTGCCTTGAGGACAGATACAAAAAAGGCTTTGATCATCTCTAATCAAAGCCCCTTATTTCTGCAGGTTAATTGTCGTGTTTAGTCGTCCGCCTCAAACACAACGTTATAATTTTCGGTGTATGTACAATTCGGCTGACGGCTACAAGTAAAGAAACGTCTCCCTTTGAACTCACCTTGGCTTGCGGTTTTAATGATCATCGGACTGCCGCATTTTTTGCAAAAGCGCACTTCTTTATCGGGCTCAATCAAATCAATGTGTGCCGCAAGCAAACGACGTAATCGCCCAACTTGATAACTGTGCTTTATCGAAGCGCCGATTAAAGGCAGGTTGGCCGTCTTACAAACATGAATCAATAACTTTTGTCTTTCTATCTTACCCTTGTTTAGCTCCTGCCCATTATCCAATTCAACGATAACGCGCGGCTCTAGTGTCCTTGGGTCACAAATAACGTAATCAAAATAGCTTCGAGATATACGATTGTTCGCGACAAAAAACTGCTTCTTATTTTTGATTTCTTTTGGCGTAACCAAACTGGACATGTTTACTTTCGCGAATACTACGGCATGCTCCCCGACCGCCGCTCTTAACGCATTATAGAACGCACCCTCTTGACCTCTGAGCAGAGGGCCTTTCGAGCGATAAGGATAATCACGCGTGTCATCGTGCTTAATCACGTACTTTTGAATAACAAAGAAGAATAAAACCAGAAGAACAACAATGATAAAAATGTTGGTCATAAATAAAGTGCATCCAAAACAACTCGTTGCTCAAAGCGTAAATGGAAATGTTATGCAGAGCAACAAAACCTCGCAATTTTGAGGCGCCACGACGATAGCGAGAAACAGAAAATTTTGCTCACCAATAAAAACGAGCCAATCACACACTTGGATTGGCTCGTTTAAATTTTGTTAATACATTATGTATGCTAAGAATCAACTATTAGCGTCTGGCTGATTCTCTGGCATCGCATCAATAAAAGCTGGCAGTTGATTGCATGACTGCACAACAGCGTTAATGGTTGGATAAAGAGAGGTATCTACACCAAAGCGTTGTGCGTTATAAAATTGTGGTACCAGACAAATATCGACAATAGATGGCGAGCTTGTCAGGCTAAACTTGCAATCACCATTTAGTTTACGATGCTTCTGAAGTTTCTCTTCTAATGCTGTAAAACCTTTGTGGATCCAGTGATGAATCCAAGCGACTTTGCGCTCTGGCTCGCAAGCTAACTCCCCCTCTAAATACTGTAGAACTCTTAAGTTATTCAGGGGATGAATCTCCATTGCAATATCCTGAGCCAAAGCTAGCGCTTGGTATCGAAGCGGCGTTTGCTCGGGGATCACAGTGACATCCGGGTAGTGTTCTTCTAAGTATTGAATGATCGCCAGTGACTGGGTTAACTGAACCTCCCCATCCACCAGCAAAGGAACCAGTTCAGAAGCGTTTAACTCATGGTACTCGTCACTATGTTGTTCGCCACCATTGCGCACCAAGTGTACCGATTTTGAATCATACGATAACTCTTTAAGATTCAAGCAAATACGCACACGATACGCCGCCGATGATCGCCAGTATCCGTATAAAATCATGCTATCGCTCATATCGTCTCCCAACCAGCACTATTAGTGCTTGAGATATTGGCTAACTTGTTGGTCAATCGAACCGAATATGTTGTTGCCATCCGCATCGAACATTTCCAATCTGATTGAATCTCCAAACGACATAAAGTTAGTCGACGGCTTACCATCACGAATGGTTTCAATCATGCGAACTTCCGCGATACATGAATAACCAACACCACCCTCCTCAATCGAAGTGCCATGTTCGGTGCCTTGCTTATTAGATACCGTGCCAGAACCTATAATTGCCCCAGCAGATAGCGGGCGCGTTTTAGTCGCATGAACAATTAAGTCTGCGAAATCAAACGTCATATCGATACCCGCATTTGGGCGACCAAACGGCTTGTGGTTGTAGGTCGAGAGCAATGGTAAATGCACTTTGTTTTCGTACCACGCTTCGCCGAGTTCGTCAGGTGTTACTGCCACAGGAGAAAACGCAGAAGAAGGTTTAGATTGGAAAAAACCAAACCCTTTAGCTAACTCTGCCGGAATTAGGCCACGTAGTGAGACATCATTCACCAGCATGATCAAACGAATCGACTCCTGAGCCTCTGCAACACTCGCGCCCATTGGTACGTCACCAGTTACCACAGCAACTTCACCTTCGAAATCAATACCCCATTCATCACTCGCAAACTCGATGTTGTCACAAGGTCCAATAAAGGCATCAGAGCCTCCTTGGTACATCAACGGGTCCGTCCAAAAACTCTCTGGCATTTCAGCGCCGCGAGCTTTTCGAACCAACTCAACGTGGTTTACGTAAGCACTGCCATCAGCCCACTGATAAGCGCGAGGAAGCGGCGACTCACAGTAGTGCGCTTCAAACTCTTCATACCCTGCAACCGTGCCATTGTTCAGTGCAACGTATAGCTCTTCCAGTTGTGGTGCTAGCGTATCCCAGTTATCAAGCGCCACCTGCATCGTCGGTGCTAAGTTCATAGGGTGGAAAATTTCTGTCGCAGGTACGCAGCGCGTTAAGTCTTTGCTCACGACCATCAACAAACCGTCACGAGTGCCATTTTTCTTGGTTGCTAATTTCATCCTTGCCTCTTACTTCTCTTGCCAGCTATAGACGTATTCTTTGTTTTCTACTTTTTCCAGCTCATCCGAAAACTGAAGTGCGTGACGCGTATCAATCATGACCGCGACTTCGTCGGCAAAAGTCTTCTTATGCTCTCGCCCTGCCTTGAAAGCTTTCGGGTGAGGGCCATGTGTAAAACCTGCTGGATGGAATGTCACCATACCCGCTTCAATGTTGTCACGACTAAAGAAGTCACCTGCATGGTAGAACAAGACTTCGTCATAATCGTCATTGTTGTGGTAGAACGGTACTTTGAGCGCTCCAGGATCACTTTCAATTGGACGAGGAACGAAGGTGCACACCACAAATCCTGATCCTACAAATGTAGTATGTGCAGAAGGCGGTAAATGGTAACGATGTGACATAAGTGGACGAATATCACGCCAGTTCACTTTTACTACCGCCAAATCACCATGCCACCCAATCGCATCCAGCGGGTTGAATGGGTAAGTGATAACACTGACTTTATCGTGGCGTTTCACCTGAACCTGTGTTTGATTCTCAGAATATTGAGCACGGAACTGATCGTTGATCGACGGCGTTTCTAAAACCGCTGGATCAAACACCGCGTGGTTTCCAACCATGCCTTTTTCGGGCAATGTATAGGCCGCATCGGTGTTTTCAATCATCAGAATGAACATCGGCTCGCTTGGTTCTAAACGCCAGCTCGTTGAGCGCGGGATCATGACATAATCCCCTTCACTCACTTTCAAATGACCATAATCACAGTAGAGATCTGCCGTACCTTGGTGGATGAATAGCAGTTCGTCGCCATCCGCGTTTCTCACCAAGAAGTCCATTTTTTCATCCATACGCCAAACACGAACTTTACAATTCGCGTTGTGTAATAGATGCGGGACTGCCCAAGGGGTAATATGGCTGGCTTTCTCGACTAGATTAAAATCAAATGCTCGTGGACGTAGCTCGCCTTCCCACTCAGACCACCCCGTTGGGGCATGTTGATGATGAAAATGTGTTGCGGGGCCGAAGAAGCCACTTCGACCTGCCTCACGTTCATAAATTGCCTCTTCCGGGAAGTCAGCATGCGCTTGTTTAGAGCACACTCCCTCCCGGTGAGGGAATGTGATCCATTTATGCATCGCTCAATACTCCTCGTCGAATTTGGTCTTCTTCTATCGATTCAAACAACGCTTTAAAGTTACCCTCGCCAAAGCCTTCATTGCCTTTACGTTGGATGATTTCGAAGAACACAGGGCCGATAACGGTTTGAGTAAAGATTTGTAGCAAGATGCCATCTTTCGTTGGCGCACCATCAATAAGAATCTGCAAATCACGAAGCTTGCTTACATCTTCACCATGGCCTTCAACACGCTGATCGACTTTCTCGTAGTAAGTATCTGGCGTTGGCATAAAGTCCATGCCGCGCTCACGCAATGTTTTGACCGTTTCGTAGATGTCGTCTGTGGTCAATGCGATGTGTTGAATACCTTCGCCATTGTATTCACGGATAAACTCTTCAATCTGCGATTTATCATCTGACGACTCATTGATAGGAATTCGGATTTTGCCGCAAGGTGCGGTCATCGCACGGCTGACAAGACCAGTCAGCTTACCTTCGATATCGAAATAACGAATTTCGCGGAAGTTACCAATGCGCTCATAGAAACCTGACCAGACATCCATGTTGCCCTGCTTAACGTTGTGCGTTAAGTGGTCGATTTCGTAAAGACCAACATTCGCTTTTGATAAACGCTCATCAGCATCATCATAAAAACGAAAATCGACATCATAAATACTCTGCTTTCCATAACGGTCGACAAAATAAAGCAAGCTTTCACCGATGCCATAAATAGCAGGAATGCTAAGCTCCATCGGCCCAATTTCCGTTTTATATTCTTTACCGCCATTCTCTAACGCATGCGCCAGAGCAACGGTGGCGTCTTTCACACGAAATGCCATGCCACAAACCGACGGACCGTGAACTTTGGCGAATCCCTCAGCTTGGCTATGCGGCTGCGCATTCACAATAAAGCTAATGTCACCTTGTCGATATAACCACGCTTCTTTTGAGCGATGCTTTGCAATTTCCGCAAAACCTAACGATATAAACAGATCTTTAAGCTGTTGAATGCCTTTGTTGTCAGCAGCGGTATATTCAACAAACTCAAATCCGTCTGTTCCTAGTGGGTTATATGCATCAACCATGACTTTCTCCTTGTCTCAGTAGCTTTTGTTTGGACTTATTTTTCTAACTTGGCGCAGGTCTTGAGAAATTGGAATACGTGGGGAGAAATCTTTACCTTGGCGATTTTTACGCATAATTGTAAAATATATGTTACACACAGGAGGCGCGTCGAATCTACTTTCGTAAACATCAAATAAACTGCTTATTTTCAATATATTAGATTGATATTTTCGGCTTTACGCCAACACATAAAATGTAAACAAGTTGTTACTTTGGCATTTTATCTTGGCAACGTAACTCAAAAAGTAAAAGGGTATGGAAAATCTATTGCACCCTATCTCTATCCGATTTATTCATTTGCTCCTGCAAAACATCAAAAGTAATGTTTCGTGACGCTTCATACAGTTCGAAAGGCTCATCGGTCAGAATCGTGTCATGGATACCCCTTTATTGATTCACCTCAGTTTTATTTAAAAGTAACTGTGCCATAAGTGGTGCTCTGTTCCCTATCGAGCCGAGCCACAAGGCTTCACGCTCGATCAGAAAAAGAGACATCTAATGACACACATCAATCAAGAACGCTTAGTTGAACATTTTTGCCAACTGGTACGTATCGATAGCGAATCAACAAACGAAAAACAAATTGCAGAAACACTGGCAGAGCAGCTAGGCGACCTAGGCTTTACCGTGCACAAGCTTCCAGTACCTAAGCACATTTCTAACGGCTTTAACGTGTACGCCCGTTTAGACGGCAAAAAAGACGGCTCTATCCTAATGAGCTGTCATATGGATACAGTCACACCGGGCATTGGCATTGAGCCAATCATCGAAGACGGCGTTATCCGTTCAAAAGGCAATACGATTCTTGGTGGCGATGATAAATCTGGTATTGCTGCCATCATGGAAGCCGTTCGTTGTATTCAAGCGGAAAACCTTGAGCACAAAACGTTAGAACTTGCTTTCACCGTGTATGAAGAAGGCGGTTTATTCGGTTCACAATACTTCGATATGTCACACGTCACTTCAACGGAAGCAATCGTGTTAGATACGGGTGGCCCTATTGGCACTATTGTGACCGCAGCCCCAGGCCAGCAAAAAATCGTGGCAACAATCAAAGGTCGACCAGCACATGCAGGGCTTGCGCCAGAAGAAGGCATCAGTGCGATCATGGTGGCGGCAGATGCCATCAACCAAATGAAGCTGCTTCGCATCGACGAAGAAACGACAGCCAACATCGGTATAGTGAATGGCGGTCAGGCCACAAACATTGTTATGCCTGAATTAAAAATCGTGGCAGAAGCACGCTCCCTGAATGGCGATAAACTAGATGCTCAGGTCAATCATATGATCTCAACATTAGAGTCTGTCTGTGAAAAACACGGTGCAGAAGTCGACATTGAATCTAGCCGAGCCTACGACGCTTTTGTTATTGAAGAAAACCACCCGCACGTAAACGCTATAAAAGCAGCGTTTTCAGAGTTGGGAATTGACGCCTTCACAAAAGGCACTGGCGGCGGTAGCGATGCCAACAACTTTAACAAGAAAGGTCTCACAACGGTCAATCTTTCAACTGGCATGGCAAAAGTACACACGACAGAAGAGTTTATCGCGGTAAGTGATATGGTCAAAATCACTGAGTTCGTGAAACATTTCCTAGTCAGTTAACGTCGTGCCTTTTGAAGAGCAGACTGACTATCTTCCCCTTCTAGCCTGTGCTTGAAGGGGATTTTAATTTGTATCGAAGCAAAATTACTTCCCGTCATGCCAACTTGATATCAGATCTTCAAAGAAATTCCCCTAGCTCACTTTTTGAGACCAGACAGCTCAATACCTGACACCCTGTTACAGTAATGTTAAAACTCGATTGTGTAGACAATTTATACAATATACATTTTTGGCATCTTTCAGGATGAAAAGAGTGAGACAAGGATGAAATTACCTAAGTTGCTTTTATTAGCGTCGATGATGAGTCCAATACTGGCAACATCAAGCTATGCCGCGCCGTATCCCGTAAGTGTGACCCTCGATGAGACACAAGAAATTACGCTAAACAATGGGGCTGAAGTTACTTCTATTGACCCAGCCAAGCAAGCCGCAGAGCCCGCTTTCAATCTCGGTCGAGACCTGTTTGAAGGTCTGGTCATTCAAGATAAGCAAGGTAAAACCATTCCTGGTGTTGCTGAGTCTTGGTCAGTCAATGACAACAATACGGTTTATACCTTCCACTTACGTGATGCAAAATGGTCAAATGGCGAAACGGTCACTGCACAAGATTTTGTCTACAGCTGGCAACGCTTACTGAATCCAAGCACTGCTTCACCCTACGCTTGGTTTGCGGCCATTCCAAATATCGAAAACTCGCAAGCCATTATGAAAGGCGACGCCGCACCCGAGTCCTTGGACGTGAAGGCGCTGGATGAAAAAACGTTCCAGGTAACACTCGAAGAGCCTATTCCCTTCTTTACGAAACTATTAAGTCATCCAGTGCTTGCCCCCGTTCATAAAGCGACCATTGAAAAACATGGCAACCGTTGGACCCAGCCTGAGCATATCGTTACAAATGGTGCGTTTACTGTCTCTGAATGGAAAGTTAACGAAAAACTGGTGATGGTTAAAAATCCACATTATTGGGACGCAAGCAATGTAGTGCTGGAAAAAGTCACCTGGCTACCAATTGGTGATGCAAACGTAGTGCTAAACCGCTACCTAGCTGGTGAGATAGACCAAGCGGTTTCCATTCCTGCCGCTCAGAAGAAAAAGTTAATTCAACAACGCCCACAAGAAGTGGCAAGCACCAGTGCGTCTCTTGGCTCCACATTCTATTACCTCAACACTCAACAAGGGCCAACAAAAGACGTGCGGGTTCGTAAAGCCCTCTCATATGCCATTGACCGTCAACTGTTAACGAGTGCTATTTTGAGAAACGGTGGGGTTCCAATGTATACCCTTGTGCCACCTCAAACAGATGGTTTTAAATCTCACACTCCTGAGTTCGCAACTTGGAACCGCCATAAACGTATCGAAAAAGCGCAGCAATTACTGTCAGAAGCTGGATACGATAAAAGCAATCCGCTTAAGTTAACGTTTACCGTACCAACTTTCTCGATGGACGTAAAAATGGCAACCACCATGGCAGGCATGTGGAAAAGCCGATTGGGTGCGCAAGTCACGATAAAACAGCTAGAACCGAAAGTGTTCTACGCACTTAAAGAGCCGACCGACATTACTCGCGGCGGCTGGACGGCCGACTACAATGAAGCCTCTACATGGTTGGATATCTTCGTTTCTAGTGGCGAGTACAACGATTCTCGTTATAACAACCCGCAATATGACGAGTTAATGGCTCGCTCAAAGACCATGAGCAACCCATCAGAACTGTATTTACAAGCAGAAAGCATGCTGATTGAAGACATGGCCATTATTCCTATTTATCGTCCGGGTAACGATCAATACCTCATCAAGCCTTATGTGGGCGGCTACGAACTGACAAACCCTGAGTCGTCGTACTACCGCAAGAATGTCTATGTGAAAGCCCACTAAAAGCATGTTTTCGGTCTGAGTCGGCAAGTTCAATGTTTACTTGTCGTTCCTCATATCTCTCGGTGGAGAAGGCAACCTGAGCTCAGGCCATTTTTTTATTCATAACCGTTCGAAGTGATTTCGGACGACCAAAGGATGATGGATCATGATTTGGTACATTGTTAAGCGATTAGCTATCGCTATCCCCACGCTTCTATTCATCGCACTCGTATCATTTTGGCTGATGCACATTGCACCAGGGGGGCCATTTGATATGGAACGGCCTATGCCAGAGGTGGTACGTGCGAATATCGAAGCAAAATTCCATTTGGACCAGCCCTTCCTTACTCAGTTTTGGATTTACATTGGTAATTTCATACAAGGAGATCTCGGTCCGAGCTTCGTTTATCAAGACTTCAGTGTTACACAGCTCGTCGCACAATCATGGCCAGTTTCAGCAGTATTAGGCGTACTCTCCTTTTGCATTTCCGTTCCACTTGGCATGTTGCTTGGCACCATTGCGGCATTGAACCGAAATAGCCGCCTAGATTACGGCCTGATGACACTTTCGATGACTGGAGTTGTAGTTCCGGCTTTCGTGCTTGCTCCAGTTTTAGTCATGATCTTCGCTATTCAGCTCGGCTGGTTCCCTGCTGGTGGTTGGGAAGGAGGAAAGCTGGCTTTTCTTGTTCTTCCCGTGCTCAGCCTAGCGATTGGCTCCATTGCGAGTATTGCACGCGTCATGCGTGGCGCAATGATTGAAACACTCAACCAACCATACATTCGAACGGCAAAGGCCAAAGGTTTGTCCACAACCTACATTTTATTCCATCACGCTTTGCGACCATCCCTGATTCCCGTCGTTGCGATGCTCGGCCCTGCGTTTGTGTCTGTCGTGACAGGCTCGGTAATTATCGACATTTTCTTTGGTACAGGTGGCATGGGACAACACTTTGTGTCTGGGGCTCTCAACCGCGACTACGGCCTAGTAATGGGCATTACTCTGATTGTCGCTTCACTCACTATCTTCTTTAACCTTGTGGTCGACTTGCTATATACGATTATCGACCCTCGTATACGCGTTTAGGAGTCCGGTATGTTAACGATCAAAAAACTGGATACACAAGCTCTTCAAGATCAAGTCGTCGACAATATTGAAGCCGTCGAAGGTCGCAGTCTTTGGCAGGATGCATGGACTCGATTTCGTAAAAACAGAGCCGCGATGACATCAGTGTATGTTTTGGCTTTCATTACCTTATGCATCACTTTCGGCCCCTCTCTTGCCGCTTTTGGCCATGATGAAATTGACTGGGAAGTGCTCATCGATCCATACGAGCTAGGGAAACCTTCACTGAGCAGTGGCCATTACTTTGGTACCGATGATCTCGGGCAAGATGTCTTCGCTCGCACGATGCAAGGTGGCAGGCTCTCTATTTTGGTAGGTTTTGTTGGCGCCTTAGTCGCCGTTGTTATTGGTACGATTTGGGGAAGTATTTCCGGCTATCTTGGCGGCGTTGTCGATAGCGTAATGATGCGCATTATTGAGGTGCTCGATTCGGTGCCATTTATGTTTATGGTTATCCTGTTTGTTACCCTTTTTGGCAACAACATCTACCTGATTTTTATCGTGATCGGAATGGTATCTTGGCTGGGCATTGCCCGTGTTGTACGTGGTGTCACCTTCGGTCTAAAAAAGCGAGAGTTCATCGAAGCCGCACACTCTATTGGGGTTTCTAAATTGACAATTGTCCGACGCCATGTTCTGCCTAATGTGCTTGGGATCGTGATGGTTTATTCCTCCTTAATGGTACCAGGATTCATTATGTTCGAATCGTTTTTGAGCTTCTTAGGGCTTGGTGTTCAACCACCAGACACGAGCTGGGGAATCCTAATTTCCGAAGGCGCAAAAACGATTGACGTTGCATTGTGGATGCTGCTTTTTCCCTCTCTGTTTTTAGTTGCCACCCTCTTTTGTTTTAACTTCATCGGCGATGGCTTGCGTGATGCTCTTGACCCGAAAGACCGATAAGGACAAACCCATGCTATCTATTGAAAACATGAACGTGCGCTTCGATACGCCAGATGGGCTAGTGCAAGCGGTCAGTAATCTCTCCTACTCGATTAAAGCGGGCGAAACTCTTGGGATTGTTGGGGAATCAGGTTCGGGAAAAAGCCAGTCTGTTTTCGCATTAATGGGGTTAACCGCGGATAACGGCGCCGTGTCTGGAAGCGCAATGTTCCACGGTGATGATTTACTCGCGATGTCGAAAAAGCAGCTCAACCGCATCCGTGCAGAGAAAATCGGAATGATCTTTCAAGATCCGATGACGTCACTTAATCCATTCATGAAAATTGGCAAGCAGCTTTGTGAAGTTCTCATGATTCATAAAGGAATGAGCCGAAAACAAGCAAAAATTGAATCGATTCACATGTTGGATGCGGTGCGTATTCCCTCTCCCGAAACTCGGATGAATCAATACCCTCACGAATTATCTGGCGGAATGCGTCAGCGAATCATGATAGCGATGGCGTTGTTGTGTAAGCCCGAGTTGTTAATTGCAGACGAACCAACCACCGCATTAGATGTAACCGTTCAGGCTCAAATTTTGACGCTATTACGAGACTTACAACAAGAGTTCAATACGGCCATTTTACTGATCACTCACGATATGGGCGTCGTCGCCGAGATGTGTGATCGCGTATTGGTCATGTATGGTGGTCAAAAAATGGAGCAATCCGATACCGAGACATTGTTCGCTCAACCTGCGCACCCCTACACTCAAGGCCTGCTAAAGGCGATTCCTTCCATCACTGAAGATATGCCGCGTTTACCAACCATCCCAGGTAACCCACCAAGTGCGTTGATTAACCATCAAGGGTGTCCGTTTAGAGAGCGGTGCGAGCATCGAGAGACGCGTTGCCAATACGAAACCCCACGGTTTTCTCCATTAAACACGAGCCAGTCCATTGCCTGTCACGTTAAAGCACCCAGTGTTATCACTCCCATTCAAATAAAAGCTTAAGGAGGCGTTATGAATAAAAAAGAAGTCCTCATGTCTGCTCGTGATTTAAACGTCCACTTTCCTGTTTCACGTCATCTTATTCCAAGTCGACGTAAAATCGTGAAAGCGGTCAATGGTATCGACTTAGATGTTTACCGAGGTGAGACACTTGGCATTGTGGGGGAATCAGGCTGCGGAAAATCAACACTTGCACGCGCCTTACTTCGCTTAATTGAACCTACACATGGCGAGTTGACTTGGAAAGGTCAAGACATGCTCGGGTTTAGTAAAAAAGAGCTTTCCTCTCGACGCAGAGAATTTCAGATGGTGTTTCAAGACCCATCCGCTTGTTTGAATCCGAGGTTAACCATCTCAGAATGCATCGCCGAACCACTGCTCACCCACGAGCCAAAGCTTAAACGGGCAGAGGTAGAAAAGCGTGTCATCGCTATGATGGATAAAGTGGGTCTCTTGGCGAGCCAGCGAAACCGCTATCCACATGAATTTTCCGGAGGTCAATGCCAGCGTGTGGGCATTGCCAGAGCATTAATTCTCAATCCAGATTTGGTCGTGTGTGATGAACCCGTTAGTGCGCTAGACGTCTCCATACAAGCTCAGGTCATCAATCTTCTAGATGATCTTAAACAAGAAATGGGGTTAACACTGGTGATGATTGCGCACGACTTAAGCGTGGTGCGCCACATCAGCGACCGCGTTATGGTGATGTATCTTGGTAAACCTATGGAAGTAGGACGTTACGATAAAGTATTTGATGATGCACAACACCCCTACACCAAAGCACTGTTATCTGCTGTCCCGATAGCTAATCCGCAATTAGCACGTGACCGTGAAATACAACTATTGCCCGGCGACCTTCCTTCTCCACTTAATCCACCGAGCGGTTGCGTTTTTCGTACTCGATGCCCAGAAGCAACAGAAGTATGTGGGCAACAGAACCCAATAAAAACAGGCTCGGAGCAGCATCATATCTATTGCTCAAATATGACTTTAGGAACCATTTAATGAACAATACTAACTCAGTAAACCAACGCCTTACGTTATTGCGTGAGGCAATGTCCTTTCACAACGTGTCTGCATATATCGTGACCAACAATGACCCACATAACAGTGAATACTCAGCGGATCATTGGTTAGCGCGAAGCTGGATTTCAGGTTTTACCGGCTCAGCAGGCGATGTCGTCATTACCCAACAAGGTGGTGGCCTGTGGACTGATGGTCGTTACTATATTCAAGCTGAAGAACAGTTACACGGCACAGGACTTGAACTGTTTAAAGCCAAACAACCAGAAACGCCGACAATTGCCAAATGGCTGGCTACCACGCTCCCAGAAAACAGTATTGTCGCGGTTGACGGGCGCGCCATCAGTTACGCTTTTTATCAAGGCCTCAAACAAGCCTTTGAAGCGAAAAACATTAAGATCATTCTCGACCTAGATTTGCTCACACCGATTTGGCTTGAAAGACCACCTCGCCCAAGTGCACCCGTATTCGAGCACCCCACCGCTTTTGCTGGCGTTGACACAGAAAATAAGTTAGCGAGAATCCGTTCTTTGTTAACCGAGAACCAAGTAGATAGCTTATTAGTGTCAACGCTAGATGATGTCATGTGGACAATGAATATTCGAGGTGGTGATACGAATTACTGCCCAGTTTCTGAAGCCTATCTAATCGTAGAGCAATCACTTGCGACACTGTTTATTGATAAGGTCAAACTGCCTCAAGACGTTGAAAGAGCGCTGACCGAGCAGAGTGTACACATTCGCCATTACAACTACGTAAGTCAGTATTTGAATCAGCAATGTGAGGGATTATCGCTCGCTTTTAGCCCTACCCACACAGACAGCTTATTGGTGAGTTCGATTGAACGGAATGTGAATCTAAAACCAATGGCTTGCCCTGTAACGGCAATGAAGGCCATAAAAAATGAGACCGAACTAACCAGCCTAGAGCAGGCATTAACAGATGATGGTGTGGCAATCGTAAGGTTTATGAACTGGCTAGAAGAGCAAGTTCCAAGCGGATTCGTTACAGAATTGTCTGCTGAGGCACAACTGAACCACTATCGCCGTCAAACCCGACATTATGTGAGTGACAGTTTCCGCACTATCGCAGGCTTCGCGGCTCACGGGGCAAAAATGCATTATGCCGCCGATGAAGAAAGCAATGCGGCAGTCAATGAAAGCAACTTCTTTCTCGTCGATTCTGGTGGCCAATACCTTGGCGGGACAACAGACATCACCCGTACTTTCCACTTCGGGTCACCGACCATTAAGCAGCGCAAAGATTATACCTTGGTGCTCAAAGCGGTCATCCGACTGACTCAGACTCGATTCATGAAAGGCTCTACGGGTGCCAATCTTGATATCATGGCGCGTGGCGTCTTATGGCAACATGGTATTGATTACAAGTGCGGCACTGGACACGGCGTGGGCATTTGCTTGAATATTCACGAAGGCCCACAAAATTTCTCGCAAAGCCACCACGAGGTTGAACTAAAACCGGGTATGGTCATTACTAATGAACCAGGCGTTTATCGCGAAGGTGAGTACGGAGTAAGAATAGAGAACATTCTTAAAGTTGTAGAAGTAGAACAAAATGAGTTCGGCACGTTTTACGGTTTTGAGACCATCACTCTTGCTCCAATTGCGACCAACGCCCTTGATTTATCAATGCTAGATCAAGCAGAGCTAGACTGGCTCAATCATTACCATTCACGAGTCTATCAAGCACTTAGCCCTTTTCTTGATACGCAAGATAAAAACTGGCTTCAACGCATAACCCAACTTATTGAGAAATAGGATATCAGCAAGCTTTATAACGTTTTCATTTTCATCTCAAACCCCTTGTTTGCCAGCCTTCGGGCTGGTTTTTTTTTATAGAGATAACGGCGTGAAAAACAAAAACGCCCCGCAATGTTAGCGAGGCGATCAATTAAATTAAAATGATGCAGTTAAAATGCCCTATTGACGACACTTCTGAGCATCAAAATCAACGACGATGGCGGCATTCTCAAAGTCACCAGATACTTTAACATAGCCCCAGTAGTTACTCTGATTTGACAACGTAATACACTCTCCATTACCAATATTATCTGACCACCCGTGAAGATTAGTACCATCCGGCCAACCAGAGTTACTGTATTCAAGCTTTAGGTTGCCCGTACCGTTTCCCGTCGTTATCGCCAGATTTGAGCTCTCATTCACCGCTGGCACGCTCAGCCAAATGGTTTGTTGATTTGCCAAGCAAACGGGCTCTCCTGCTGTTAGGCGTCCACCGCTTACTTTACTTTGCACCGCGCAGTCTTGTGGCAATGTGTCATTACCGCCCAACGCTGAGATAACAACAGTATGAGTGGCGGTTGCCGTCAAGCCTTCACTGTCTGTCACACTTAGGCTGACCGAATACTCCCCTTCACTCCCATATTGGTGCGTCGGCTTGGTTTGTGTACTTGTCGAGCCATCACCGAAGTCCCATAAGACGCTGACGATCTTCCCGTTTGGGTCTGTACTGTTTTCACTGCTAAATGTAATGCTTTCACCGACTTTCCCCTTACTGTTTGCGGTTATGACTGCATTAGGTGCACCATTTGAGACAAGGGCTTGCTGCCACTGCTCAAACTCACTTTGATATAAATTCGCCCATTGGGTGATCGTTGCTTTGTAATTGCTCCAATTCCCCTGACGTGTTTCCACCAGCATTTGGTTTACGTCATCTTTATGATTTTCAAACATAAAACGTACAGCTAAGTACCCCCAACGATAAATTCGATCGACATCAAACCCATCATAAGTAGTCTCGAAAATCTCACTTAAGGTATATGTCGAGCCGTCTAGAATCGTCTCAAGTGCTGCTTGGTTGTCATTTTCTTGAGCGACATACTCTGCAATGCCTTCACTCCACCACACTATTTTTTCAGTTGGATGACTAAACCCTCCATAGAGATCAAATCGACCATCTAAGTAATGCACGTATTCGTGCTCTAAGTTCCAGACAAAGTGATCCGCGTTCGCATAAGAGGCTTCATAAGCAATAAAGTTGGGAATATTCCCCGGCTGGGAAGGATCGCCCTCCAAGTACATACCGCCATTGTCAGTACTAATATCGAAAATTGGCCCTGCGTACTTACCATAATCGGTGCTTGAATCGAAGATATTGACTTGGAGCTGAGTATTGTGGTCATCTTTTACTGGTTGTTCACCCGTTTCTAATGACTGATGAAAGTAACCCTCTTCGTAACCCATTTTAGAACATGCGGCCGCGTGTTGCTCTTGTGTCATATTCTGGGACAATATTCGAATTGTTGGACTACAAGTATAAGTTTGCGATAGCACTAAGCCTTTTAGCTCAGTTTCGAAATTACAAATTCCGAACTCACTACAATCTGCGTAATATGAAGCGGTGTCCGCCGCCGCAAGCCAAACCGAGTCACCCCGACCATACATTTCATACTGTTCAAAGATTCGACTCAGCTGACTCTTCACAACAGAACTCGCGTTACCCGTATACTTGGTCAGACGCCCGAGCTCTCGCCCCGCATTCGCGGCCATAAACTCATCTTCAGCACCGATTGATGACGCCCTCAGAGCAAAATCGCCTAAAGCTTTGGCAAGGTCTGTTTGGTTACCAATTACTTGCACAAATTGCTCGTTCCACTGCCCACCAAACAAAATAGTGAAAACACCATTAACCGCATTGCGCATATACCAGTGCTGGGCGTATTGATCATTCCAACGTGTAAGCCACTGGGTCACTTGCGGTAAGTACGCGTGCTGCAAGCCCGCACTATCCATAGTGATGATGACTTCACTAAGCACTTTGCCGTGACGGTCGCTGTTCTCATAGAAGTTTGCGTTATTAACAAACGCATCCACGGATTCTTTCACCGCTGGTGTGACCCATTCAATAAATGAGATGTTGTCATTGTAAAACTCGGCGTAATAACCCGCGCGTAAGTATAAGAACAACGTTTCTAGTTCATCGCTCCCGCCACCCATATAACCCTTCGCCAAGGTCGTAGTGTGCTTAGCGATGTTGTACATATGATCGGAGCTAAATACCGACTCCTGAACCCGACTTTCAGCAGAGAATAACTGGTTCACGCACGTCGCGCCCTGACTTAAAATTTCGCTGATCAATTGGTTACTGCTTTCGGTAACCAATGCTTCCAAATCACAAGCAGTGCTCGACTCATCAAGGCTTTCAAGTGACTGTACTCGAGTTGCCTTGGAGGGCTGAATAGGGAGAGTTGCGGTTGGTTGGTATTCAACTCGATTGGATTCAACACCGTGTGTATGAGCCGAATGTGCATGTTGCTCTGTAACTTGAGAAACTGGCTCGCTTAACGCAAATACGCCAGTGCTGGTTAATGTTGTCGCAATCGCGACACTCAAAATCTTCAGTTCCATCTAATTTCTTCTATATTGAGTTTTCCTTAGATGCATTACGTCTTTTGCATCGCCACTGCCCTTATTACTGCAAGAGCATCTCCATATAATCTACTCGCAAGACAAGAAGAAACATTTTGTTAACAAATAGATGTGGCGGTATCAGTTTTTGGTACTCGAGTTGCCGTTGCACGAGCTTGCCAGAAATCGATTTGCTTTAGTAATATTGATCAACTAGTTGTTTATCTTTCCATTCAAATATCTTTTATTGCTCCTCACAAAAGCTATAAAATGGTTTCTTTTC
Organism: Vibrio sp. 2304; assembly: GCF_033339475.1. NCBI lineage: Bacteria > Pseudomonadati > Pseudomonadota > Gammaproteobacteria > Vibrionales > Vibrionaceae > Vibrio > Vibrio sp. 2304. The sequence goes on from NZ_JAWOUQ010000002.1 coordinate 333,056, forward strand.
TTTTTGCTAAACAACTCCTATGACCGACGCTGATATTGAGCTACAACACCTTTGGTTAGAAGTCCAAGCCGAACGCTGGCAAAACCTGCCACGCTTTTTATTCAGTTACTACTGCTACAAGCACAACCTTGTCAGTAAAACCAACAAAGTTTGCTGGGAGACGGCACGTGCAAAACTGCGCGCTTCAACATCAATAAAAGAGCGAAAAAAGGCGGTGGTTGAATCGTTAGTCCCTGAGGAAACCGTGGTTGGGTTATTGAAAGCCATCAGCAAAGATGGGGAAATGACATTTGACGTGATGGGAACCACACTTGATACGTTTTTGCATTATGTTGTGATTAGCAAGGAAGAAAAAGCGCGACTTAAATCAAACATGCCAGCTAGTTGGTATCAGCAATCAAACAAGTCGTCTTTGGCACGTTTCGAGCAAGCTGGCATTAAGCTACAAGAGTGATATGTCAGTCATCGCTGACGACAAACACAAAAGAAAAGCGCCTACAATGAGGCGCATTTGATCAAAAATTGAGGTGCCCCTAAACAAAAGTGCAAAGTGACCAACAAAGCAAAAGTTTGGTTATTCTTGAATGCCTCGAATGCGTACATTACGTCTACGTAAAACTTCTAATGTCACGAGCAAACACACCGACATAAAAATCAACAACGTAGCGACCGCCAATATGGTCGGACTAATTTGCTCTCGAATTCCTGACCACATCTGCCTCGGAACGGTTTTTTGTTCTGCCCCAGTCAGGAATAACGCCACCACAACCTCGTCGAACGAAGTGCCAAAAGCAAACAAGCCGCCAGAAATCATCCCCGGACGAATCAGCGGAAAGGTAATGTGTCTGAAAGTATAAACAGGGTTTGCTCCTAAGCTAGCCGCCGCTTTTACCAAGCTATGGTCAAAGCCGCTTAACGTCGCAGTAACGGTAATGACGACAAAAGGCGTACCTAAAGCAGCGTGTGCCAAAATGACGCCTAGATAAGTTTGTGACAAGCCAAGGCGCGTGTAGAAAAAGTACATCGCAGCAGCAGAGATAATGACTGGTACGATCATGGGTGAGATCAACAGCGCCATAATCGTATTGCGAAAAGGCAAATTACTACTGGCTAAACCCAACGCCGCCAGAGTTCCCAGCCCTGTTGCAACGAGTGTCGCCATAAAAGCAATGAACGTGCTATTTTTCAGCGCCAACAGCCACTGATCACTAGTAAACATTTCTTGATACCAGCGAGTAGAATACGCTTCCGAATCAAGGTTTAACATCCCCTCGGTAAAAGTAAAGTAAGGCGTTGCATTAAACGATAACGGGATGATGGTCAGAATTGGAGCGATTAAAAAGAACAGCACCACCCCACAAAAAGCTAAGTAACCTGCGTAAGCAACTCGCTCTACTTTTGATGCATAGTTTGGTAATGCCATGGTTATCCCCCTACCTTAAGGTTGTTAATGCCAACCACACGGTTGAACATATAAAACAGAACCAGTACAACGAACAAAAGCAGTCCACCCAATGCGCCAGCCATCCCCCAGTTCAGTGATGTCTGCATATGATAGGCAATCATATTGGAGATCATCTGTCCGCTTCTTCCACCAACCAAAGCGGGTGTAATGTAGAAACCAATAGAAAGAATGAAAGTAAGCAAAGCCCCCGCACCTATCCCCGGTAACGTAAGCGGCATATAAACTTTGATGAACGCAATGAAAGGCGTCGCGCCTAGAGAACGAGCGGCACGGAAATAAGTTGGGCTAATTCCTTTCATTACGCTATACAGAGGCAGGATCATAAAAGGCAACAGAATGTGCACCATAGACACCACCGTTCCGAAGGTATTGTGAATCATCTGAATTCGCTCAGAAGTAAAACCCGACCAAATAAGGAGATCATTAATGACCCCTTGGTTTTGCAGCAGAACAATCCAAGACGTGGTTCTGACTAACAATGATGTCCAAAATGGCAGCAGCACAATAATTAAAAGTAAGTTCGCGCGCTTATCAGGTAAATTGGCAAGCAGGTAAGCAACGGGGTACGCCATCACCAAACAAATTAAGGTGATTGAAATAGACATCCAAAAAGTTTTAAAGAAAAGGTCGACGTATATTTGGCGTTTTTCTGGTTGGGGCTCAATGTCTCCAAACTCATTCACTTGCAAGTCTAGCGCTGCAAGATAATGACTGAATGTTAATGCGCCACTAAGATTCTTAAACGCCGCCCAATATTTAGGATTAGTCCATCGCTTATCCAGCTTAGCCAACTGTGTCACCGAGCTCGGCAGCGACGTCAAACGAGACAACTTTCTGCCGGTTTTCATGAGTAAACTGCGCATACCAGACTCTTCAATATTCATCCGGTTGGCTATTTTCGGCAGCTCTTTGCTTTGATAAAGCGCAAGTACTTCAACAGAGAATGCCTCAATGACTTCTTGATGAGGCTGACCTTGATAATCCCAACTTTCTAAGGCTTGAATAGTTTGTGGTAGTGACAGGGATATTTCTCGGTTATCCACGCTTCGATAAAGCATGTCGAGGATAGGAAAAGCAAACGTAAGCAGAATAAAACACACCAATGGCGTTGTGAGCATAATGGAGCGAAGCTTTTTTCGGCGCTCGGCCTTTTGCAACTGCGCTTTCAAATTGGTTTCTTGCTCATGAACTTGGCGTTCGATTTCCAATACAGAATCTAATGCGGTTAGCTCTCGACTCATGCTGCTACCTCGCTACTTTGAGTTTGTGTCCCATCAAGAGCATGGCAATCGTCACTTTGCCAACCAATACGACAAATTGAGCCAGGCGTTAACTGCAAGTGTTTACGATTATCGTTAGGTACTTTAACGATGAAGTGACCAACGCTCTCTACTTCGACGACCAGACGATAATGATCACCGTGATAAATCAATTCTCGTAGGACGCCCGAGACTTGGTTCTCACAAGACGCTTTCTCTGGTTGAATAACAATCTTTTCTGGTCGAATGGAAAGTGTTGTTCTCTGCCCTTGCTCAGAGACTCTGACAGGTTTCGCAGTAAATAACTCTTTCCCAACGAGCACTTGGCAATACTTTCCGTTCCACTCTTTGACTAAACCTGAGAGTTGGTTGTTTTCTCCGATAAACTGCGCAACAAACGTATTACTCGGAGATTCATAAAGCTCGGTTGGTGTCGCGAGTTGTTGCACTTCGCCGTGATTAAAAACCGCAATACGGTCGGACATAGTGAGAGCTTCGTCTTGATCGTGCGTCACATACAAAATGGTAATGCCAAGCTTTTCATGCAAATGTTTAATTTCCATCTGCATTTGCTCGCGCAGCTGCTTATCTAACGCGCCTAGTGGTTCATCCATCAACACGAGTTTAGGCTCAAACACTAATGCTCGCGCTAACGCAACACGCTGTTGTTGACCACCTGATAACTGCTTCGGGTATCGAGTCGCAACATGCTCAAGCTCGACAATTTCTAATACACTCTGAACTTTGCTTTGAATCGTGTCACTGTCGAGTTTTCGCACCTTTAAAGGAAACGCAAGATTCTCAGCAATGGTCATATGTGGAAACAACGCATAGTTTTGAAACACCATACCAATATCGCGCTTGTGCGGCGCGAGATGATTGACAGGAACGCCATCGATATAAATGTCTCCACCGGTCGCAGTTTCAAAGCCTGCTAGCATCATCAAGCAAGTGGTCTTGCCCGATCCTGACGGCCCCAACATAGTAACGAACTCTCCAGGAGTAATATCTAAGTTGAAGTCTTTCACCACCAAATTCGTGCCATCGTAGGTTTTCTTAACGTGTTGAAAGCTGACATAGTCCTTGTTTTCCGTGCTCATGACTTCCCTCTTCTCATTTTTTGAATATTACGAATGAGTAGAGCGTCAGTTAACGCTCTACTAAACAGCACAATTACAGATTGTATTTGGATAGGTCTAAGCGGGTTTCTAACGCATGTTCAACCATTTGAATGACTTGTTGACGCTCTTCACCTTGTAAGAGTTGGCGTGGCGCACGAACTTGTTCAGAGCCACGTCCGCAGACTTGCTCGGCCAATTTTATGCACTGAACCAGCGTAGGAATGGTGTCTAAACGCAGTAGGGGTAAGAACCAACGGTAGATCTCTAACGCTTCAGCATAACGACCTTGGCTTGCCAGTTTATAAATCGCAACGGACTCTTCTGGGAATGCGTTGGTTAAACCAGAAATCCAGCCGGTCGCACCTAGCATCAATGATTCAAGAGCGATGTCATCAACACCACTGAACACGGTAAAGCGGTCATCAAATTTATTGTAAAGCTCGGTGATACGACGAGTATCAGTGGTCGACTCTTTGATAGCTACAATACTTTCAAACTCAGCCAGTTTCGCCATGATATCGAGGTTTACATCGACACCATAAGCAACCGGGTTGTTGTAAATCATGATTGGCATTTCTGGCGTTGCTTCTGCTAGCGTGCGGTAATATTCGAACGTTTCGCTCTCAGACGTGCGGTAAACCATGGCAGGCATCACCATACAACCATCGATACCAATTTTGTACGCATCCTGCATGTAATCAACAGCTGCTGTGGTAATAGGCTCTGCTGTACCAGCAATCAAAGGCACACGGCCATTTACGACTTCTTTTGCCGCTTGCAAAACCTGGCGTTTCTCCTCCGGGTACAACGCGCAGTTCTCACCGACAGTACCCAAGCAGATAATGCCATTCACACCATCTTTAATCTGGTTGTCTATAACGGTTTGCGTTGCGTCTAAGTCAATTGACTGATCTTGACGAAATTGCGTACTGACCGCCGGATAAACACCTTTCCAATCAATTTTCATGAACTACTTTCCTTATATGTATATTGTATGCAATTTAAATGAACGAGCGAAAATGCTCAGACATGGCTATCTATGCCATTTTCTAACAACACCGCCTTTACAGCGGCCAAATCAGCCAAAGCACTGCCAACTGATTTGTATAAAGTAATGACCTCATCGTTTTGACGTCCTGAGATTTGTTGGGCGCAAAGCTGCGGTAATTCCCCTTTGATATCGTCTGACGTGAATACGCCCTCTTGAATTGGAATGAGAAGATCGCCCGCTTCGGCTAATACATTAATACGGCTATCAACATACACCTGTGCGCGTTGCACTGCTTTAGAGTCGCATTCACGCTTGTCCAAGTCATGATTACCGACCAAATCAATATGGGTGCCCGGCTGCACGTCTGCGCCATTAAACAAAGGCTCTGCTGATGCAGTAATACAGCTGATGATGTCAACGTGTTTGATAACGTGGTCCACATTTTCTACGACTGAAACACGGAACCGACGCTCATCAGGAAGCGACTGATACTCTGAAGATGACACAATGGCATCTACCGTCGCCTCGGCTTTGTCTGAGTTACGCCCCCAAATATAAACCTGCTTAAGTGGGCGAACCGCAGCGTATGCCCACGCAAAATAAGGCGCAAGATTGCCCGTTCCGCAGATCAACAGACGATCAGCATCGGGACGCGCCAAATAGTCCGCTGCCAACGCAGAAGCTGCGGCGGTGCGCCAAAACGTTAAAACTTTACCGTCCACGAGTGCGAGCGGCTCACCATCGTTTCGTCTGAAAACAAGCAGCTTAGATGCAAGCGTATCTTTGCCTTGCTCGGGATTATGCGGGAAATACGTAAAGGCTTTCACCGCAATCAACTCCCGGTTCCAAGCTGGAAGTAGCGCAAACGCCTCGTATTCTCCCTCTTCTAAGGGCATGACTCGGCGTTGAGGTATTGTTGCTGGCCGCGAGTACATTTCACGCATCGTTTCAATAAGAGACTTCATTGTTAAACATTGCGCGACTTGCTGTGCTTCGATGACTTTCATCATTTCTCCGAAAACATAAATACAGTTGAGGAAAAGTACGGAACCTCGCTTATGGATGAAAACTCGGCCCCACACAAAAATTAACGCCTAGTTAAGCAGCCAGGTGTTGAACTCTTCATTGAGTTCATCCGCGTAGTCTGACCACCATTCATCGTTAATCAGGAAGGCCGTTTGGAAGTTTTGAGGTGCGGTAGGAAGGTTCGCTAAAATGTCTGGGTTCACCTCCGCCGAAGACGACTTACGCGTAGGCCCATAGGCAACGTACTTAGCTTGATCAGCTAATGGTTTTGTTCCTGAAGAAAAAGCAATGAAGTCCAATGCAAGCTTTGTGTTCTCACTCCCTTTAGGTATCGCCCATCCATTCATGTAACCCATTTGACGGTCCCATATAATCCGAAATGGTTGACCTTCATCTTTACGGGCATTGTGAATTCGGCCGTTAAACGCCGAGGCGATCACCACTTCTTTGTCTGCAAGCATTTGAGGTGGCTGGGCACCTGTTGTCCACCACAGCACTTCTGATTTGATCGTATCCAACTTAGCAAAAGCACGCTCACGCCCCGCTTCGGTTTCGAGCAGGCTGTAGACCTCTTCTGGCTTTACACCATCAGCCAATAGTGCCCACTCAAGATTGCCCTGAGGTTGTTTTTGCAATGCACGTCGACCTGGAAAAGTTTTTAGGTCAAAAAGATCGGTCAACTTGCTAGGCAAAGCCTTACCTTTAAACGCGTCTTCGTTCACCGCTAATACTGTGGACACAACGATGGTATTGATTGCGCATTCGTGAATCGCACCATCAATGAAATCCTCTTGTGCTGGTGTTCCATCTGCGCCCGGAGGCAAAATACTTGGGCTCACTGGTTCTAGTAACCCTTCGGCGCAACCACGAACAATGTCCGGCTTGTCGAGAGAAACCAAATCCCAGCGCACATTGTTCGCTTCCACCTGCGCTTTAATTTCGGCTAATCCGCCGCTGAAATCCTCGGATACGATCTCGACACCTGTTTTTTTAATGAAAGGCTTGTGATATGCCTCCACTTGGCTCTTGGTGAATGCACCACCCCAAGATACGACCGTCAATTTGTCTTCAGCATAAGCAGAGGTCCCCAACAGCATTCCTGAAATCAACAGCGCCAATGGTGCTTTGGTCATTCGTGACATGTTTTACTCCTTTTGGTTGTTTTTCTGGAGGCATCCGAGTACGGCTGTTGGACACCATTTTTGTTAAAATTAAGTTAACATTAGCATTTAATATATTTTATACAATATTTAATATTAAATTTTTTCAGGCGAATCGTTGTAATGAAAAAGGTGATAGATCAATCGATGTCGGCTTTCCTTCGATAAGCTCTAAAAGGAGCTCTGCCGTAATCGCCGCTTGAGTTAATCCAAGGTGTTGGTGGCCAAATGCCAGTAATACATTTCCATCCCAAATGCTATCAATAACCGGTAACGAGTCGACTGTTGAAGGCCGATTCCCCATCCACTTTTCTCCTTGCTTGAGTGGATGTAACCTCGATTCAAACATCTCATCACCTAACTGAAAAAGCATTTCTGAACGTTTCATATTGGGTGGTGATTCTACATCGGCATACTCAACAGTGCCTGCCAAGCGTAGCCCACCAGACATCGGAGTCATGATGAATTTTCTATCGGCAGAGCTAATAGGAAATGGCAGTACATCACGCTTGTCATCCACCATTAGGTGATAACCACGCTCGGCTTGAATAGGCACTTTGACTCCGGTTAGTTGCCGTATCAAAGGCTTAGAATGTACACCAGCGGCAACAATGATTCGGTCAAATGAATGTGTTTGAGACTCAACCAGCACATCGCCATTTTTCGCCAACGCAGATACACCTTTTTGTAAAACCTTACCGCCAAGAACTTCAAAAGCTTCACTTAGCTCAGCACAGAGCTGATAAGGGTCTAGCGTATGACCGGTTTCGGGAAAAAAGACTCCGATACGAACCTTATGGCTGAGATCAGGTATCCGCTCTCGAATCGCCTCTTGTGTCCAAACTTGATGCGTCACACCGTTTTTAGCCAGTGAGTTAAGCGTACTTTGATAATTCTGAAACAGTTTCTCGTTTTCAAAAGTGAGCAATGAACCATTCATTTTTATTAGATGCGCTTTTCCGATTGAATCAAGCACGCCACGCCAACTTGCCACTGACCGCTCGTTAAGACTCTTAATCGCGTTTTTTGCCCGCTCCGCGGCTGATGGCTTGGTTTGTAATAGAAAACGAATCATCCACCCGATTGTGTTTGGAATATCTTGCCAACGGATCGAAACCGGACTTTTGGGATCTAGCAGCATTTTAGGTAATTGTGGAAGCAGCGCTGGCGTTGCAAGAGGGAAGATTTGCTCAGTCGCGATATGGCCTGCATTTCCCTTAGAGCATCCATTCCCCACGCCATTGGGATCAAAAATCGTGACTTGATAACCTTGCTGCTGCAATTTCAAGCCAATTGATAAGCCAATAATCCCCGCACCTATCACAGCGATCCTTTCCTTTTTGGTTTCATCCTTGACCAACATAAATATGCTCCGAGTCACACTTGAAAACGTATATTGTATACAATATATTTTACATTACGTTAACATCAATAGTGTTTAATTCAACCATTTTTTCAGCAAGGAGCGAAAAATGAGACAAGGAACTTTTTTCTGTATTGATGCCCACACCTGCGGCAACCCAGTTAGGCTGGTCGCAGGCGGTGTGCCTCCACTCGAAGGCAATACCATGAGCGAAAAGCGCCAATACTTTCTTGAGCATTATGATTGGATTCGTCAGGCACTCATGTTTGAGCCTCGCGGACACTCAATGATGTCGGGGTCCGTTGTCTTGCCTCCTTGCAGCGATAACGCAGACGCTTCAATTCTGTTTATTGAAACCAGTGGCTGCTTACCAATGTGTGGCCACGGCACCATTGGAACCGTCACCACCGCTATCGAAAATCGCCTTATCACTCCCCAAAAAGAAGGTCGTTTGATACTTGATGTCCCAGCAGGACAAATCGAAGTGCACTACCAAACAAAAGGTGACAAGGTCACGTCGGTGAAGATATTTAACGTACCAGCTTACCTTGCCCACCAAGACGTAACCGTGAACATAGAGGGCTTAGGTGAGCTCACTGTCGATGTTGCTTATGGCGGAAACTATTACGTAATCGTCGATCCTCAAGAAAACTACGCCGGACTTGAACACTACTCTCCAGATGAAATTTTGATGCTTTCACCAAAAGTTCGCGAAGCGGTATCTCGAGCGGTTGAGTGCGTACATCCAGAAGATCCAACAGTGTGCGGTGTTTCTCACGTGCTATGGACCGGAGAGCCCACTCAAGAAAACGCCACCGCCCGAAATGCTGTGTTTTACGGCGACAAAGCGTTGGATCGTTCGCCATGTGGTACGGGAACAAGTGCACGTATGGCGCAATGGCATGCAAGAGGCAAACTCAATCAAGGGGAAGACTTTGTTCACGAAAGTATCATCGGCAGCCTATTTCAAGGACGTATAGAAGGCATTACCGAAGTGAATGGCAAAGCCGCTATTTTGCCAAGCATTGAAGGATGGGCACAAGTATACGGTCACAACACGATATGGGTAGACGATGAAGACCCATATGCGTACGGATTTGAAGTGAAGTAATAAGGATAGTAAGGAAGAATGATGAACCCACAAGAACCAACCACTTTTTACGCAGTCAACGCCTTTACTGGTGAGCCTCTACCTATTGCGTTTCCGGTACATGGAGAGCAAGAAGTTAATCAAGCCGCCTCAGCCGCCCAAAACGTTGCGCGTGAGTTTCGCCAACTAAGTAATGCAAAGCGAGCGAGCTTACTTTGCTCTATCGCCTCTGAATTGGAAAAGAAGAGTGAAGAAATCGTTGCTCGTGCTCATTTAGAAACTGCCCTTCCCGAAGCACGTTTAAGCGGTGAAATAGGACGTACCGCCAACCAATTACGACTATTTGCCGAGGTTGTGAGCTCGGGTAATCACTATCAAGCAATCTTCGATACGCCAAACCCAGACCGCCAACCACTGCCAAAACCAGATATTCGTCGTCAGCAAATCGCAATTGGCCCTGTCGCCGTGTTTGGTGCGTCTAATTTTCCGCTCGCATTTTCTACTGCAGGTGGTGATACGGCTTCGGCACTGGCTGCTGGCTGCCCTGTGATTGTAAAAGGCCATACCGCCCACCCTGGCACCAGTCAACTTGTTGCTGAGTGTATTGAGGCTGCACTTGAGAAAGAGTGCTTACCGCAAGCCATCTTCACGCTATTGCAAGGTAACAAACGTGCACTTGGCCAAGCACTCGTTACCCATCCAAAAATTAAAGGGGTTGGGTTTACAGGCTCCGTCGGTGGTGGCCGTGCGCTGTTCAATCTAGCTCAGCAAAGACCAGAGCCAATCCCCTTCTATGGTGAACTAGGGGCGATTAACCCAACATTTATTCTCCCTTCAGCCATACGAGCAAACGCCTCATTGGCTGAAGAGTTTGTGGCTTCTATGACTTTGGGCTGTGGACAATTTTGTACAAAACCAGGCGTTGTATTTGTCTTGAATAGCCCAGAAACGCAAGCCTTTATCGAAACCGCTCAAGGGTTAATTCGACAACAATCAACGGCCACTTTGCTAACGCAAGGAATCCGAGAAACGTATGAATCCGAAGTGGATAAGCGAGCTTCCGAAACAGGTATTAACGTCACTCGTTCTGAACAAGCAGAAACGACCAATGTCTCACCAGCACTGTTCGTGACGGACAGTAAAAACTGGCGTGAAAACCCGCAATGGGAGGAAGAAATATTTGGTCCTCAATCGTTAATCGTAATCTGTGAAGATTTCGATGACATGTTGAAACTGAGTGATTCACTGACTGGATCGCTCACCGTAACCCTTCACGCTACCGCTGAAGACGAAGAACAAGCCAAGCAACTGCTTCCAAGTTTGGAAGAAATCGCCGGACGAATTGTATTCAACGGTTGGCCAACTGGCGTCGAGGTTGGTTACGCTATGGTTCATGGTGGACCATATCCGGCTTCAACCAATTCTGCCTCAACATCTGTCGGTGCGGAGGCTATTCATCGTTGGTTGCGTCCGGTCGCTTATCAAGCTTTGCCAGAATCTTTATTGCCGGATTCATTAAAAGCGTCGAACCCACTGGGTATTCAACGCGCCATAGATGGCAGTGTGTCCCAATAAGCCCACCAAATGGCTCAAAAAGGCATCAACTGATGCCTTTTATTTCACTCTACTTCTCAAAACCTTCTTTCCTAGTTGGTTTGTGCCAGAAAAATAATAAACTACTAAAGTAAAATGGATTGGATACAATATTAATTTCACGGGAGACTTCAATGTCACAGAAACCTGTTTTTAAAACGCGCACTCAGCTCGTTGAGGAAGCAATTCGAACTCAGATCTTGAAGGGCGAGTTAAAAACTGGTCAACCTTTACGTCAAGATGCGTTAGCAAAAGAGTTTAATGTTAGCCGAATTCCTGTGCGTGAAGCGTTAGTTCAATTGGAAGCACAAGGACTCGTTAGCTTTGAACCTCACAAAGGTGCGACGGTCACTGAGCTATCTCCAGAGAAAATCAATGAGCTATTTGAACTGCGCGCTGTCGTGGAATGCCACATTTTAGAGCGCGCGATTCAAAATATGACAGACGCTGACCTTGAACGCGCGCGCGAAGTTCGCGAACGTTTCGAGTCAGTAGTGAACAGTGGCGACGAAGTAGAAGAATGGAGCAACTACAACTACGAGTTCCACAAAGCCCTATATGCGCCAGCCAACATGCCTGAAACTATGGACGTCATTTACAACCTGAACACAAAGTGTGACCGATACATACGCATGCAGCTATTGTTTACTACAGGCATTAAAAAGGCAGAAGAAGAGCACTTAAGCTTGTTTGAAATGTGCCAAAATCGCGATATCGAAGGCGCCAAGTATCTACTGAAAAAGCACATTCTAGAAGCGGGCACAGCGATTCGAAACCTGCTGCTTGAAAGGCAAAATATCAGCCAGTAAACGGAATAACGAATAAGGTGATATTCAAGGATGAATGTTGAACCAAAGTTTTTACTTGCAGCGCTACGACAAAAGATTAAAGAAGAAGGGCTTTGCTACAATTCCTTGTCAGAGAAAAGTGGCATCCCTTTATCTAGTATTAAACGCCACCTACATAATCCAGCTTTAGGTTTGGATAAAGTACTTATTTATCTGAACTACCTGAATACCGATCTCATCGAACTCGCAACCTTAGCCAACGAGCTTCAGCACCAAAACGAGCAAATGCTAACAGATGAAGAGAGCGCCCTTTTCGTTGAGCATCCTTATTTACTTGATTTTATTTATATGCTGACTTCTCGTGATATTAAACCGCAAGAGATAGCCCAAACTTACGGACTTTCTGATACAAGCTTACGATTCTATTTGCGTATCGCGGAAATTCTAGGATATGTCGAAAACTTCGGAGACGGCTTGTTTTACCGTTCTGGTCGTCGATTTATTATGGAAGAAGGTACGGCATTAGACACCTTATTCAAAGAGCGATTTCAACAAGATTCGCTTTCTCATGATATCAACCCAGGCGTATGTATAGGTCGCATTAGGCTCACCGAAGAGCAGAAAGTGCAAATAGAGGACGAGCTTTGTAATAAATTAGCGAAACTTAACGCAGTTAACACTTCCAACAATGAAGGTGAACTAACAAATATATTAATGCGTTGCACTCCTGGTGCTCAGATATTTTTCGCTGATGATTTACCTAACATTGACGGAAGCCTATTAAAGCACGTCGCTCAACTCACTAAATTAAGTTAAAGCATCAGACAAATAAATCAAACAAACCCCAGATAACATCATATATCCCTACCAAACTATTGATTCAAATCGTTTCCTGAATCTAATTCTGATTTTTATTTAGCAAGCATCGCTTAGTCAACTAAGAACTTGTCTTAATTTCACACTTATTAATTGTCTTGTTAGCTCTTTTGAAATAGACAGAAAACTTAAGTAATGACTAATTTAGCTTAAGTATAAAAGACAACTTTTTTACGTTATTTACCTCACACTATTTAACTATAAATTTGCAGACGAACAAATTAAATTAATACATTCACCTAGCTAATAAAAACAAAAGCAAAACACATAATTATAATTCTATTATTTATAAGGACATAGAAAAGTGAAATTTAAGTATTCTTTAGCAACGGCAGTCACTCTCGCATTATTACAAGGCTGTGGCGGTGGCGGCGGTGATGGTTCATCACCTACTCCTTCCACTAGCAGTGCAAGCGGTCCAACATGGAAAGCCGGTGATTTTAGCCAACCGTCGAAAACGTTTATCAACCAATGTGAAACGCCCCGCGTCGGACTGGACCCATATGACAACTATGCCGCCTATCCAGATAAATTGGGCTCTGCATTACACGAAAAACTCTTTTTAAGAGCTTTTACTAACGAAACGTATCTATGGTATGACGAGGTTCCTGATAATAACCCAGCAAACTACAAAACTGTTACTGATTACTTCAATACGCTGGTCACTTCTGCTACTACCGCGACGGGTAAACCGAAAGATCGCTTCCATTTTACCGTCCCTTATGAAGATGATATGAAATCATCGCAATCCGGTTTAGTTGCTGGATTTGGTTTCAACTGGGCATTCCTACGTGGCGTACAACCTCGAGACGTTCGTATTTCCTACACTGAAGAAGCCTCGCCAGCTGATAGAAGCGGCATTGCTCGTGGTGATAAGCTTCTGAAAATCAATAATATTGATGTGGTTAACACCGGTAGTCAGTCCGACATTGATTTTATTAACAAAACGCTCTTTAACCCTGACATCAATCAAGATTACACCTTCACATTTGAGAGTGTCGACGGTCTAGTGAAAACCGTGACGCTTACCGCCTCTGATGTCATGACCTCTCCAGTTAAAAATGCCAAAGTGATTACACACAAAGGTATGCGGATCGGCTATCTGCAATACAACTCCTTTGAACCAAGCGCTCAAGCCCCGCTAATTGAGGCGTTCAGTACGCTCTCAGCAGAGAATGTTGACGAGATCGTCGTTGATTTACGTTACAACGGCGGTGGCTTAGTCCTTCAGTCCTCGCAAGTAGGCTACATGCTAAGCGGTGCTGGTCAGAACCGAGTCTTCAGTGAGTTGATTCACAATGACAAAGTGATGCGTACCATTAAAGATGGGGATAACATCTATCGCTTTACAAATCTAGCAATAGACTGGGCAGCACAGAAATATTCGGACCAAGTGCTTCCGACACTGAACAAAAAGCGCGTATATGTGCTGACTTCAGGAGGCACGGCTTCCTCAAGTGAACTGCTAATCAACGCTTTGCGCGGCATTGATGTGGAGGTTATCCAAATAGGCTCAACAACCACAGGTAAACCGTATGGGTTCTCACCAGAACAAAACTGCGGCACTATGTACTACACTATTCAGTTCAAGTCGGCGAACGAGAAAAAATTTGGCGACTTCGCTGATGGTTTTATTCCTACTCCAAAGAGCCAAATCAATACCGAGCTAGGCTTAAACAATAGAGTGGAAGGTTGCTGGGTCAATGACGACCTAACAAAACCATTAGGCGATCCGTCTGAAGGTATGCTTTCTGCGGCGCTAAACTACATGGAAACAGGAACCTGTCCGCCAGTATCCCCTTCAAGTTTCAACGCCATGCCGCGTAACATTTCATCTCCGGAGTTAAGCGATCTTCGCTCTCCGCTACGAACAGAGGCAATTCATGTTGAGATCAACTAACTTTTTACGAATGCTGATTCGGGTTGCGCTTTTCTTAGGCACTTCGATTTCTTTGATAGGATGCCAAGCTATGTCACAAGAACCCGTTGAAGCATTGAGTAAAAAGAACTCTCCGGAAACAGTCATAGAGATTCAAAACGCGATCGCAGAAATCCAAGGGACACCAGCACCTAGAATCGCAAATAACGTATTTGAATCTTCACCGCATTTGTTGATTGAAAAAGGACGAGTAAAAGGGAACAACAATCAACTGTTGGATGGCAGCTATACGGATCTTCCAGACCAATATACGTTGCAGATAAGAGGTGAAACCTGTGGCTTGTACTATGCCAAAACAGATACTTTTGTCTCTCTCAGTTCACTAGATTGTGAGCCCAACATTAAGTTTTAGATCTCCCAAAATAGAAGCCCGCTGATATCAGCGGGCTTCCTACTTTATTGTTCAGTGTGAAACGGTCAACGTTACTTTAGTTCAATCCATGCTTTGCGCTGTTGCTTATCCATGTATGACCAAGCTACAAAGCGGCTCACTTTCTGCCCTTGACTCATTTCAACCACACGAATGGCTTTCACACCCAATTTTTCAAGCTGCTTGCGCATCGGACGAACGTTGTCTTTTTTGGATATAAGGGTTGTAAACCACAAGACCTGCGCGGCAAAAGCTTGGCTTTCATTCGCCATTTTTCGGATAAACGCCGCTTCTCCACCTTCACACCACAATTCAGCGTTTTGACCGCCAAAATTCAACGCGGGCTTACTTGTCTTTACTTGTGCGGTTTGAGGTTTTAGCCCTTTCTTACGCTGGTTTGCTTTTAGATTATCGATTTTACGCTGGCTGCCCATAGCGGCATCTTCCGCCGAACGGTGGAATGGCGGATTGCATGTCGTCACATCATAACGATCATTCGGTTGAATGATACCTCGATAAATATTGGCATCATTGTGTTGCTGTATTAGTGCAATTTTTCCCGTCAAAACACGATTGTGCTCTACGATCGTTTGAGCCGATTGGATGGATTTTGGATCGACATCGCTGCCCGTATAGTGCCAACCGTATTTTGTTACACCAACAATCGGATAAATACAGTTTGCTCCCACGCCAATGTCCAACGCTTTCACTTTTTGGTGCGCGTACTGACCTTTTACTTCACTATCAAGTAGTTCTGCCACTCGGTGAATGTAATCAGCGCGGCCCGGAATCGGTGGGCAAAGGTAGGTGTCGGGAATGCCCCAGAACTCGATACCATAATACGCAGCAAGCAATGCTTTATTGAGAATTTTAACAGCGTTAGGATCAGAGAAGTTTATGGAATCTTCCCCTTTCGGATTTTTGATAACGAATGGCTTTAACTGTGGTTCACTTTCCACGAGTTTTTTAAAATCGTAACGACCTCGATGAACATTACGCTCATGCAAACCATTCTTCGCTATTTTTATGAACTCGACTTCGCTCTTTCCTGCAGGCTGAGGGGATTTGCGCGCAACTTTGTCTTTAACACGCTTCGGCTTGTCTTTATTCGCGTCTTTCTTCTGACCCGCCATTGAAGCCTTTGGCTTTGCTTGCTTCGCGTTGTGATTATTGTTCTTCATTCAAATTCGCTTTTAAATCGAGGTAAATCATAAACAAACGAGCATCAAATTCGAGTTGGTGATACTCAGGCTCCATGCAGCAACATAACTGATAGAACGCCTTGTCGTGGTTTTTCTCACGAGTATGTGCCAACTCATGTACCACCAGCATTCTTAATAGTGGCTCGGGCGCATCTTTAAATACATTGGCAATGCGAATCTCGTTTTTCGACTTAAGCTTACCACCATGGTTTCTACTGATTACACTGTGCAAACCAAGCGCATTGTTTACCGCGTGAATTTTCTTATCGTAGACAACTTTACTGATTGGCGCGGCTTTCTTCATGTAGCGATTTTTGATTGCCATGGCGTACTCATAGAGCGCCCTTTCGCTTTTGATTTGGTGCCTATCGGGATAACGCTTTTCGAACCAAGGAACAAACTTGCCAATCGCTATCAATGAGCTCACCTGCTCTACGATGTTTTGTGGGTAGCCTTGAATGTATCGAAGTGACGGATGCATAGAGTTAACGTCTGTTATGACAAAATAAAGGCGCTCAATATACCTGAGATAAAGGACAGTTTCACCTTAGCTTTCGCCTTTCATTTATGGTGAAAGGCCGTTAAACTTCGCCTCCCAATGATAATGGAGAGAAACTCAATGAAACGTGTCGTCCTTTACGTCAAAGACAAATGCCCTCACTGCAAAGATGCTCAACGTTATCTGGATTCGAAAAATATTAACTATCGTTTGTGCAATGCTAAGATGCAACGCGGTCGCAAAGAACTTGATGCGCTTGGTGCTCGTTCAGTGCCAGTTTTAAAAATTGGTGATCGGGTAATGATTGGCTGGAACCCAAAGAACTTCGAGAAGATGTACAAAGGCGACTAGTGCTCGGACGATGAATCTGCGCTGCGTTTAAACGTAGCGCTTGATAAAGTCGATAAACGTTCGATCTGCTATTGATAAATACCCCTGCTTGCGCCAAGCAAGTGCCAGATCCAGCGTCACTGGTGGTTCAAACGGTAAGCCAACAACGCCCGACTCATGTTGAGTCACCAATTCCAGTAACGCGGTAATCGCAAACTCTTGTTTTACAATACTCAAAATCAAAGGCAGTAAGTTGGTCTCGAATGATGACTTCATGGTAAACCCATGCTCCTCACTCACCTGATCCAAAAATTCGCGGTGAAAATAGCCATGCTGAAACATAACCAAATCGTGTTCAAAGAACTCATCAAAAGTAAGAGCGTGTCGCTGGGCTAACTCATGCTCAGGTGAAACAACTGCGACCATTTGGCTAGTAAACAAATGGTCAGTTTCTAGATCATCAGGCACATTATCACAACTGATCACACCAATATCGAGTTGACCATTGAGCAGCATACGACGAATCGATTGAGTTCCAGCTTCGACCAAGGTCAATTTTAACTCAGGGAATTGGCTTTTAAACGCCATCACAATTCGTGGAAAGAAATAACTGCCCATCATTGATGGCGTCCCTAGTCTTACTTCGCCTTTCGCTAAACCTTTCAACTCATCAATCGCGAGCTGCGCGTCGTGCAACTGTTGAATCACCCGCTTAGCATGTACAAATAACGTTTCGCCCTCTTTCGTTAAGCTGATTTTTTTATCATCACGGCGAAATAGGGTAACGCCCAAAGACTGCTCAAACTTTTTGATAGAAATGCTTAATGCGGGCTGGGCAATATGCAGGGCTTTCGCCGCATGGGTAATGTTTCCGTGTTCAGCGACCGCCAGAAAATGTTTAAGTTGTTTCGATTCCATTAGATCATAAATATATGGTGTCCATATTTTTAATATATTTTTTTAATTTATAACGAACTGATAGATTGATCACAGTCTCTCCATTTGCTCACATTAGGCAGGATTCATGGTCAGTTTTGGCACACCGGAATACAAACGCATTACGCTCTCGCTAGCGCTTGGTTCCTTCTTGGTTTTTTCAAATTTATACCTACTACAGCCAATGCTGCCCACTTTTGCCCAAATTTTCACGATCTCAGAAACGCAAGTGAACTGGTTATTTGCGGCCTCAACACTCGCTCTCTCTTTTAGCCTCGTTCCAATGGCTGTGTTGTCAGAATCAGTGGGACGAAAGCCAGTCATGATGGCTGGTCTGTTTTCGATTCCTACCCTTTCCGCTTTGATGCTGTTTGGTGACTCATTTCTGTTTTTGGTGGTATGTCGAGCACTGATCGGTGTCGCGCTCGCAGCTTTTGCTGCGGTCGCCGTGGCTTACATGGCAGAAGAACTCGACAAGCACGCCTTCTCGATGGCAATTGGAACGTACATTGCGGCTAACTCATTAGGCGGCATTGCAGGGCGTATTAGCGGCGGCTTATTGGCGGACAATTTCAGTGTTGATGTCGCCATTGAAGTTATGATGGTGTTCACTCTTCTTGGTGTCATTGGCGTTCACTATTTATTGCCAACACAGCGCAACTTCACCCCGTCATCAAGCAGCTTGCGCCATCAAAATCGTGCGCTTATTGGTCATTTTAAAAACCAACGCGTGTGGTTCGCGATGCTGATAGGAGGACTCAACTTTGCTTTGTTCGTCAACCTTTACTCCGTCATGGGTTTCCGTCTGGTGAGTGAACCTCACAATGTGCCCGTCGGGTTGGCCTCACTGATCTTTATTTGTTACTTGGGAGGGACTTTCTCCTCTCGTTGCGCAGGCCACTGGAGTAAACGTTATTCATCAATCCTCGGTATGTTCTTAGGCGCGATAGTGAGCATGGCGGGGATGTGGATTGCGGCGGTTGAAAGCTTGACTGCAATGCTATTTGGGTTGTTGCTGATAAGTTTTGGTGCCTTCTTTACTCATACCCTCGCCTACGGTTGGGTCGGTCAGAACGCCACTCGCGCCAAAGCCACCGCGACAGCGCTCTACTTAGTACACTACTACGTAGGCGGTAGCTTAGGAGGATTCTTACTTCTTTATTGTTGGCAGCATGGTGGTTGGTCGAGTGTTCTTATGGGGGGAAGCGCCGTCTACCTAGCGATGTTTGCTGCGATTGCGTATTTGAAACACATTGCCGAAAGAAAGCACACTGACCAAACACCTGACGCTGCGAGTTTAAAGAGTAGCTAAGGTACGCTCATTTGCGCAATACCTCTCTGGTTACTTGGATAACCAACTCTGCTATGCTTGCGCTACTTTAATAAAAACCAGAAAGTCGTATGTCAACGCGTTCAACACAAAACACAGATATCGAAGCGATCACTCAACAGGTCGATCAATGGCTCAACGATGTAGTAATCGGTCTCAACCTTTGTCCGTTTGCTGCCAAGCCGCAACGTAATAAACAAATCAAAATCTTTGTTAGTGAAGCGACTCAAGAAGAAACGCTTCTTGAAGATATTTTATTGCAACTGATTGAGCTGAGTAACACAGAGCCCGAACAACTTGAGACCACGTTGGTTGTGGTTCCCAACATGCTACAAGATTTCTGGGACTACAACTTTTGCATAGATTGGGTTGAAGGATTAATTAAGCAGCAAAACTGGGAAGGTATTTTCCAAGTAGCGACTTTCCATCCTGATTACTGTTTTGGCGGCGCAAGGCCTGAAGACGACGAAAACCTGACCAATCGTTCTCCTTACCCAATCTTCCATTTGATTCGCGAAGAGAGTATGGAAAAGGTACTAAAACACTATCCTGATCCTGAATCCATTCCCGATACGAACATCGCTCGTGTTTCCGCCCTTTCAGAGGAAGAACGTAAAAAGCTGTTCCCTTACCTATTTCGTTAAGCACCACCATTCCCAAAGGCAGATTTATCACCAGTTAGATGCAATGCCCTTGGGGTTCAAAGTGCGGTTTGGTATCATTGCCGCTTCAATCGATTCAATGGAAATTAGAATGCAACTGTCAAAGCTAACCCAAGAGATTTTTGATCACTTATACCGTGATATCACCGAGTTCCGTAGTACGTTCGACTTACCAGTCGCAGACGCTGCAAGCCTTGATACGCAAGCAGACACACTACACACCTCTTTGGCGATCGAAGAGCTAACAGAGCTAGCAGAAGCAGATTGTAAAACTGAGCAAGCAGATGCCATCGTAGACAGCGTGTATGTATTAATGGGCCGTCTCGTTCATCTTGGCCACAGCAAAGTAGAAGACAACCTGGCGATCAGCTACTTAATCGATCTTCTATTAAACGTTGCAGTAAACCGTGGTATTGAATTTATTCCTTGCTGGGATGAAGTACATTCAAGCAACATGAGCAAAGTATGCCGTAACGAGCAAGAGTACTCAGAAACAGAGGCATTCTACGCAGAACAAGGCATCAAGTTGATGGCGGTGCAGAAAGGTGAATACATCATCGCGAAATGCGCCGAAGATTTCGTATCGGAAGGTAAAACCATTCGTAAAGGCAAAGTACTCAAATCTGTTTACTACCGCCCAGCAGATCTAAAACCGCTAACTCAGTAAGCGTTGAGTTTGGCTTTCTCGATTAAAAAAACGACCTCAAGTAGGTCGTTTTTTTATTGTCCCTAAATACTAATCAAAGATTAAATAAGGTTGCTCATCTACGATGACCTTTTTGACTTGAGTATTGAACACTTCCCCGAGCGCTTCTTCCGTTAGCACAGTATCGGCACTTCCTGATGAGTGCAGCACACCGTTGTTAAGCAGCAATACTTTATCTGCGTGCTTTAATGTGCGATTGAGATCGTGATTAGCAACCAATACTCCAATTCCCTGCGCCGCCATAGCGTTAATCAATTGATAGAGCAGACCCTCTTGCGCAATATCTAACGGTGCTGCTGGCTCATCCAAAATTAAAAACTGCGAAAAAGGATTAATGGTACGCCACACCTGCAAACATACACCTGCTAATCGGACACGCTGCCACTCACCACCGGATAATGTTTGAATACTGCGATGAAGCTTATCTTGCAGTTGTACCAGCTCCACCACCATATTGACGGCATCACGCACTTTGATATCCGCAATCTCAGCGCCACTCGGCAGAGATAGGGCTAGATACTGAAACACATCAACATTAAACGCTGGGCGCGATTGCTGACACAAATAACCTCGAACATGAGCTTGCTCTGACAACGGTAAAGTAAGCAAGTTTTTGTTGCCCACGTACACTTCACCACTCATACCGTCTCGGTGACTTAACGTACCAGAAATCGCAGCCAATAAAGTACTCTTACCGGAACCATTAGGCCCAACGATATGTACGATTTCGCCAGCTTTGCATTCAAAAGAAAGAGGCAATAATCGACTACCAACCGACATATGTTTAACGTGCATCATGACTCTTCACCAGCATCCAGATGAAAATAGGTGCGCCAATCGATGTTGTCATGACACCTAAAGGTAACTCTGCGGAGTCCAATAACAGTCTTGCGCCGATGTCAGCAAATACAAGCAACGCAGCACCAGATATTGCAGAAAGTGGCAATAAATAACGGTTTTCCGTACCAAAAGCCAAACGCAACAAGTGCGGCACCACCAAACCAACAAAACTGATGATGCCACCCAAAGCGACTGAGCTACCCACCAAAACAGAAATGGCGAGGATCAATTTCCAACGCATTTGATGCACATCGACACCCAATTGGGTCGCATGAATCTCACCCAGCATCAATTTATCAAGCGACTTGCCTTTACAACATAACCAGATAAGCACCGGTAACATCACCAAAGTAACGGTATGTTGATACCAACTTGCACCGCCAATACTGCCCATTAACCAATACATCAGTTGGCGTAAACTGAGATCATCACTAAAGTAAAATGCCCACGTCACAATCGCGCTCGATAAAATACCCAATGCGACCCCAACCAAAAGCAATCGAGCCGTCGTCAGGTGCATTGCCCTTGCTATCGCCACCAAAACAAACGTGAATACCATCGAGCCAGCAATCGCTGCCAACATAAAAACAATCGGGGTAGGAAGAACAGGTGACGCGAACATGATTAAGACCATTGCTAAGCTTGCGCCACCAGAGATACCAAGCACGCCAGGTTCAGCCAACACGTTCCCAAGCAACACTTGTAACGTCGCGCCAGATACCGCTAACGCAGCACCAATAATTGCCGCAGACACTAACCTCGGTAAACGCAAGTCCACCAATAACTTCTGTTCAAATGCAGATAAGAATTGAAAAGGAGAAAGGAAAATTTCTCCGACCATCAAGTGAATGGCAGAGAGTACAGCGAGCACGATCGACATAACCATCAGGTTACGTTGCCAGCGTCGTTCCTTGTTCAAGATAAGTTGTTGAAAATCCATAGCGGCCGATAAAAACAAACGAGGCTTAACCTTACAGTTAAGCCTCGGTAAATTGCAATTAACTTCTCAAAGCAATGTTGGATTAATCGTAAACCAACTCACCCTCTTCAAAACGGGTTTTCACTTCACAAACCATCAGAGCTGCACGTTGACCTATTGCGACGTGGCGGTTCGGGAAGACAATCGCTTCGTTTTCATTCTTCGCCATTAGTGGTTTGTCGCCATCATGACCAAACACTTCGCCGTGAACAAATGAGGTGAAGTTTTCAACATTATCGTCGAACATAAAGTCAAAGTCTTCGTTCAAACGAACGATTGTGCGACTTACGCGATACTTAATGCATGGTTTTGGTAGGTGTTCTGGCTTCGTTTCCGCAATCAAATTACGTAAAGACAAATCAAACGCGGTCAGTTTATCGAGGTCATTTTCACCAATACGAGCCACGCGTCCAAGCTCCATCGTGAGAGCCTGCGCACCAAAGTTCTCGGCACTGTACCAGCTAAACGTGCTCGATGGTGAGTTTGACAGGAGCACAGCTTCAATGTGTGCACTGTCCAAGAAATCGATCAATGCCTTGCTGCGCACAGGATGACGAGTCTTAGGACTTACTGCAAACGTATAGTGCTTCGAGCCTCTAATCGCGCAGTGTAAATCAAGGTGCCAGCGTGTTGTCGGGTCGGTATCCTGATAAAAATCTCGAACAAGCAGCTTAAGTGTATCGGCGATAACAAGCTCTTTTGTCTGTTTGTGTTCTTTTTCGTCAAACAGACGGTTGAGGTTTTCTTCGAGGAATCGCGTGTGCGCCAGAGTGGACTCTGGGTGAGCGATAATGAACAGACAACGGGTATCGACCGTCTGGAACCCAGATTCTATGTCTTGAATAATGGAATCCACCAGCTCCATCGGTGCGGTTTCATCTCCGTGAACCCCACAAGAGATGATGATGTTCTTCGTATCCTGAGTATAATTCGCAGGGATTACTTCTAATACACCACGCTGATAGAGTTTAAGTTTTACACCGCTAGAAAGCACCTGCTCCGCTGGTGCAACATCAATATGAACATCTAACGTGTCAGTTAAAAACGATTGGCGAAAGAGAGACTTCGTCATGCGTTACTCCTTAATAGCACGGCGGATATGTTAATAAATTGTACAAAGGATTTTTGTTGCTGCGATCTCACTTATGAGTAGAAATCACTATTTCCCTCGAAAATCCGATGCCTTTTCGCGCCAGGCACTCAAATCAAGCATTGAGGCGTTTAATTTTCAAACAATTACAAAGTGTTAGGGCTGTGAACTTTACCACAGCCCTGATTAAGATCATTATGATTTGATCAAATTTTTGTAGCTATAAAGCAGATTATGCATCAACACTGCGAAAAACTTAGCCGCGCTGTGCGAGCAAACGCTCAAACTCATCGACTTTTTCACGCACTAGCTCAACACTCTGCTGCCAAAACGTTGGCTGGGTTAAATCCATCGACAGGTGCTTTTCGACGACATCTTCCGCCATCATGCAGCCTGTATCGCGCAGCAAATTGATGTAATCGGTGTAAAACGCTTCGCCTTTGGTTTCTCGCTGTGCATAGATACCCTTGCTAAACAAGAAACCAAATAGGTATGGGTAGTTATAAAAGCTCACGCTATCAATAGAAAAGTGCAGCTTGCTTGCCCAGAAGTACGGATCCGGTTCGCTCATTACGTCGCCATACCATTCTTTCCAAGTTTCTGACATCAACTCACAGAATTCATCTGCGGTTAACTCTCCATCCTGGCGGCGTTCATAAAACGATTTTTCAAACTCGTAGCGAACCGGAATGTTGATCATTAAAGCTAGCGCAGATGACAACTCTTCCCACAACATCTCGAGCTTTTCATCAACGCTCTCAGCTTTCGAAATCAAATGATCACGAACGATGTTTTCTGCAAAGATAGAGGCGGTTTCTGCTAACGTCATTGGGTAGTAAGTTTGGCAAAGTGGCAAATCACGAATAACCCAGTTATGGAACGCATGGCCAAGTTCATGTGCCAGAGTCATAAGGTCTGAACGGCTGCCACTCCAAGTCATAAACACAAGTGGTGTTCGCGTTGCTGGCAGTTTGGTACAGTATGCGCCAAGACGCTTGTTAGCATTTGGCGCGGCATCAATCCAACCATTTTGTACCATCAAACGGACAAACTCCGACATCTCAGGGTTTACTGTTTCAAATGCTTCACAAATAACATCAATCGCTTCATCAAAGTCGTAAACCTTCGCTTCACCGCTCAAAGCAGGCATAGTCGCCAGATGATTCCAAGGTTTCATCTCATCCAGACCATGTACTTGCGCCATCAATAAACCTGCTTTCTGACCAATAGCTCGACTGTCTTTGGCTACTGTCATCATCGCATTTAAAGTTTCAGCTTGGATTCGGCTACCATGCAAACTCGGCTCTAGGAAGTGAACTTCACGCTTCGTAGAACGCTTTTTGTTTTCAGTTAAGCGCCATCCTGCTAACGCATTCAAAATCGCAGCGAATGATTCTTGGTGCGTTTGCATTGCATCTTGTACGCCACGCCACGCGGCTTCTTGACGCTCGAATTCAGAACCATAAAGAATGCTTGCCGCTTGAGAAAACCCAAGCTCTTCACTATTACCATCTGTGTACTCAAGCTTCACTTTCAATGAGCCAGTCAGGTTATCGTATAGGTTACCCCAAGCCGATTTGCCATCCACACTCATCGCAGCCAGTAACTGTTCTTCTGCGTTGCTAAGACGAGTATCCGCCAACTTTCTAGAATTCAAGATAGAAAAAGCTTGCCCACTGATATCAGGATTCTCATGGTCTAACACGCGCAAGATAAACTCTTCGTCGGCATGAGTTAATGTCAAATCAAAGGGACTGAATGCTTGGGAAAGCTCCGAAAAGATGCGGGTCATTTTACCAAGTAACGATTTCGCTTCGGCGTTTGTTGCATCAACAGAAGCATAACAACTCGCAAAATTTGCAACTGTACCCGCTAAACGACTCGCGGCTTCATTGGTTAAAATCGCATTTTGCATGATCTCTACGTTGCCACAATCTGCTGATTGTTTATTCAAAAGATCAATACATTGTTCCACAAGAGCAATATCGTCTTGAATTCGTGGGTCAGAAAGGTCGTTATAAACGATGGACAAATCCCAACTCGGCGTTGTCATTTCTATATTTCCTTTTTATGTAACTGAGTCAATTTTCGCTTCCTGCACCTAGCAGATGGGCTTCCACTGACATCTTCCGTGACTATGCCCGTAAGCAATATCGTTCTGGGCATTTTAATATTTATAAATTAACGAGTTAAAAGAGGTACGCCAATCGAACGCACCGAGGCGTAAATTTGCTCATCTATGGTAATTGTTACATGCGTGACAGAAGCGTTTCCTATCGACAACGTCGAATACCACTTTGGGTTACGCCAATCTAACTCCAATACATGAGCAAGAATCATACGAATGACGCCACCATGCGTGACGATAAGTAGATTGTCATTGATATCGTTGATGATTTGAGACCAAACGCGACATATGCGCTCAGAAAATGTGCTTAAGCTCTCAGCATTCGGCAACGTATGTTGTGCTGGCGATTGCCAAAAAGCATCTAGCTTTTTCCACTGCTCAGTGAGCATATCAAAAGGCATACCATCAAAATCACCAAATGCCATCTCTTGTAAAGACTCATCCGTCATTACTGGTAATAATTGCTGTTCAGCAATGATGTTTGCCAGTTCTTGACAGCGTGAAAGCGGAGAAGAAATTATTCCACCCACACCTCGTCCACTCTCAGCCCAAGCCCGAGCAATACTCTCTTGATCAGCAGGCGTAACTTTTACATCTGTTTGGCCATGGAGTCCTGGTGGAGCGTCTACTTTTCCATGACGCACAAGATAGATATTGAGTGTTTTCATTTTGTTCCATCCTACTCTTTAAGAACCAACGGCAAACCAGCAGCAACAAAGGTAACGCGATGGCAAACACTGGCTAGTTTTTGATTCATCCGTCCTGCATTATCCACAAAATAACGACTAACCGCCCCCAAAGGTACAATGCCCATTCCAACCTCGTTAGAGACGAATATTAACGTCGCATCTGAGCCACGCACCACCTGTATAAGCTTTTCAATTTCTGCTTCTAGCTTCTCATTGGAACATTCATCACCTAACTCAAATATCCAATTGTTGAGCCACAAGGTTAAACAATCGACCAATACAACATCGGTGGTAGCGAAATTTGTCAGTAACTCAGATAAATGAAGGGGGCATTCATGCTCTTGCCACTCGCCCCCGCGTTGCTTTTGATGATGCGCTATTCGCTCTCGCATTTCTTGGTCAAATGGCAGCGCGGTTGCAACATAGTGTAATGATCGATGAGAAGCGACCGATAATTGCTTAGCTGTTTTTTCTGCCAAATGCGACTTCCCAGAGCGCGCGCCACCGAGTATCAATTGCTTCATGAGGAGTGATACAACCCAATCATAGTGAGATAAATAAGCAGTTCCGACAACTGTTGCGCTGCGCCAAGGCAATCCCCCGTAAAGCCGCCAATTCTCTTGGTTAACCAACGTTTGAACATCAAACGAAATACCACGAGAACAAGCGATATCAAGATCGCATCCGCGATACCAAGCACAAGCAATGTTATGCCACCAGTAAACAACAAAATGGAGACTTCTAGAGAAGACTGGCGACTTGCTAGCGGTTTACTTTTCGACGTATCACTGTCACTGACATAAGGCATGTCATAAATAAGCGTCGCTGCTAGTGCTCGGCTTGCGGTGTAAGCGACGACAATGACCAACCAAAAGTGCGGCAAGTTAGCCAGTTCACTCCAAAAAACATACTTAGCCAATAACGCCATAATGAGAGTGGCGGCACCATAAGTGCCAATACGACTGTCTTTCATAATAGAGAGGCGTCGCTCTACGGTCATGCCACCGCCAATGCCATCCGCCATATCGGTCAAGCCGTCTTCGTGAAAAGCCCCAGTTAACAATAAGCTAAACACCATCGTTAATACTATGGCAACCGACTCTGGGAAAAAAATTGAGGTGAGCGAGAATACCAAAGCGCAAAGTGCTCCAAGCACGAGACCAACTAACGCAAAGTAACGGCCTGCCTGATTCATGCGTTCTTCACTGTAATGCAACGCTTGGGGCACGGGTAAGCGGCTAAAAAAACTGGTAGCTAATAGAAATAACTCCCACTGGTATCTTAACGATGACGGCATGACTTTCTCAGAATTATCAGGGACTGACACTAAACTGTAACTCCTGCACTCTCGAAGCTCGCCATTTTGTTGTAAAACTGGGCAGCAGCTTTTAACAGAGGCAAGGCAAGAGCGGCTCCTGTTCCCTCCCCTAGCCGTAAACCAAGGTCGAGCAGAGGTTCTGCTTTTAGATGTTCCAATACAAATTTATGTCCATTTTCTTCAGAGCGATGGGCAAACAACATGTATTCACGCGTTTCTTCGTCTAACAACGTCGCAATATAAGCCGCTACCGATACGATAAACCCATCCACTAAAACTGGAGTTTTAAGCCGCTTGGCTTCTAAAAAAGCGCCCACTATCTGTACGATTTCAAAGCCCCCAACCTGTGCGAGAATCGCTTTGGTATCAAGACCTCGACATCGGTTTACCCCCTGTGCTACCAGTTTATATTTGCGGCTCAACTGCTGTTGATTGATTCCGGTGCCAACGCCAACACAATAATCAATATCTAATGAGCTCAGTGCCGATAACAGTGCTGAGGCCGAACTGGTATTACCGATGCCCATCTCACCGAACATCAAGAGGTTTGAACCATGCAAAATGGTTTGCTCAGCAATCTTCGCACCATATTCTAAACCTAACGCCACTTGTTCTGGGGACATCGCGGATTGTTTAGAAAAATTAGCCGTACCGTTACCCAACCGTTGTTCAACCAAGTTGGGATGGGATTTAAATTCTGGAACAAGCACATCAATAGGAGCCAACATGCCGCAATCTATTACTTTGAGTTGAATGCCATTGATGTCGCAAAAACAGTTGATGGCTGCGCCGCCAGCGAGAAAGTTAGCCACCATTTGCTGAGTGACTTCGCTTGGCGCAATGCTCACCCCCTCCTCTGCAACGCCGTGATCTCCAGCAAATACCAGCATGCTTGGTTTGCAGATAGCGATGGAATCAACTGGCTGAGGTTTATTCTGACTTTGAATAAGAGCTAACTGCAGTGCCACCTTTTCCAATAAGCCTAAAGAACCGACGGGTTTGGTTTTGTTATCTATGCGTGCTTGTATCTCCGCAGCAAAAGAGTCATCCATTTTTTACGTTCCTTTGATGTTGTCTGGGTGAGAGGTGTTCTGTTGTTCAAGAGGTCTTGTTCAGCGACAGTTTTTGCGCGCCCACTATTGTATACACTTGCATCCAATTGGGGCAGCGCTAATCAAGTTTATCTCAGGATAGTCTGCCGAGTTCGCAGAGCGTCTCACCTTTCTTGCACGAGATTATAAGTAACTCGTTGAAATCCGCTACAATAGCTTAGACTATGTTCCCATATAGGAGAAAAGATATGGATAACAACACCTGCGCAATCATCGCCGGTGCAACTGGCTTAGTAGGCTCAAAAGTCATTGCAAACCTCATAAATCAATCAGGTGTTGGAACATTATATTATCTTTCTCGCCGCCCACTCGATGGCGTCCTAGATGTGGACAACAAGCTTATTCCTCTCATTGATGCAGACCTTTCTATCCACCAATGGGATGAGAACCAACCAACACCAACCATCGGCTTTATCTGTTTAGGCACGACCCTTAAGCAAGCAGGCAGTAAGGATAATTTGCGTAGAGTAGATGTTGATCTGGTGTGCAAAGTCGCCCAACAAATGAAAACAATCGGAGTCAAACGCCTTGCGGTTGTTTCTAGCCTCGGTGCAAATAGTAAATCGCCATCCCATTACTTAGCTTGTAAAGGACAAATGGAACAACGAATCGAAGCTATGGATTTTGAGGAAATCGTATTTGTTCGCCCAGGCCCGCTTGTTGGTCAACGTCAAAACCCAAGAATGGACGAGAAGTTAGTACAAACTCTGTTTAAGGTAATTCGCCCACTTATGCTTGGCAAACTGTCCAACTTTTTACCTATTCGAGCAGAAGATGTCGCCAAAGCGATGATTTATCAACTTTTCAGTTATCAAGAAGACTCGGTGGTTTACTTACAAAGGAAAGAAATGCGTGACTTACTGCATCACTACGAATAACCATTTTGTACAATTAACGTGCTAATTCATGCTCTCACGCGACTTAGATCTCGTTTTTATATTCATTTTAGATCTAGCTAATACCCGTTTGTCATTTTTAAAGTTATATCACGAGCGTTATCTTACGCTCCATAAATAAATCCGTATAAAACCCCGTATAAAAAACAACCGCCACTTCGGCTGGTTGATAAGGTCAAATTATGAATTTTGCAGTGATAGCCTCTCTAGCCGTCTTTGTTGGAATATTGTTCTTTCTATTTAATCAGCAACAAAAGAAACACACTCTTTCACGTCTCGTTTTGATCGGTCTTGTTACCGGTTCTCTTTTTGGTCTTGCTTTGCAACTCATTCACGGTGAAGGCAACAGCGCAATTGCTCAAACACTTGAATGGGTAGGCATTGTAGGCAGTGGCTACGTTGGTCTACTGAAAATGGTCATCATGCCACTAGTATTGGTATCGATGATCTCTGCAGTTGTTAAATTGGAGAAAGGTGGATCTTTAGGTAAAATTTCTGGCCTGACCATCTCTGTTCTTTTAGTAACGACTGCAATTGCTGCACTTATCGGTATCTTGGTGACAACGACATTTGGCCTTTCAGCAGAAGGGTTAACTGAAGGTGCGCGTGAAACCGCTCGTATCGCCGTTTTAGAAAGCCGTGCCGGTACAGTAAGTGACCTAACTATTCCTCAAATGCTGGTTAGTTTCATTCCAACCAACCCATTTGCTGATCTAACAGGTGCTCGCTCGACATCGATTATCGCTGTAGTGATTTTCGGCGTGTTAACCGGTATCGCCGCTCGTAAAGTGATGATGGAAAAAGCAGAGTTGGAATCACCGATTCGTACTTTCGTAGAAGCTGCTCAATCTATCGTTATGCGATTAGTGAAGATGATCATGGCCCTAACGCCATACGGCATCGCAGCACTAATGGCGAAAGTGGTAGCGACATCAAGCGCAGGCGACATCCTAAACCTACTTGGCTTTATTGTGGCGTCTTATGTTGCTATCGCACTGATGTTTGTTGTTCATGGCGTATTGGTCTCTTTTGTTGGCGTTAGCCCTGCGGAATACTTTAAGAAAATCTGGCCTGTACTGACCTTCGCGTTTACATCTCGTAGCTCAGCAGCAACAATTCCACTAAACGTAGAAGCGCAAATCACCAAGCTTAACGTACCACCAGCGATTGCAAACCTATCAGCATCGTTTGGTGCCACTATCGGCCAAAACGGCTGTGCGGGTATCTATCCTGCAATGCTTGCAGTGATGGTAGCTCCGACAATGGGCATCAACCCACTTGATCTACACTTTATCCTGTCATTGATTGCGATTATCACCATCAGCTCATTTGGTATTGCAGGTGTCGGCGGCGGTGCGACGTTTGCAGCCTTGATTGTTCTTCCTGCAATGGGCTTACCTGTGACCATCGCGGCACTACTTATCTCTATTGAACCACTGATTGACATGGCACGTACCGCACTAAACGTTTCAGGTTCAATGACTGCGGGTACAATTGCTAGCCGAGTGCTTAAGTCACCAGAAAGTGAAGCAACATTGGAAGAAACACGAGCATAGAACTCAAATTCCTTCCAAAGCGATAAAACGTAAAATATCAAGCCGATGGTTCGCCATCGGCTTTTTTCATTTTCAAAAATTCAACTTGCATCTTTCGTTGCTAGTCAAGGCGTTGAATGGTCTAATACTGTCATCGGTTTTGTAAACGGTAAGCAGAATGCACCAAGATAATCAGCCCACTTTTTTCTTCTTTGATTATGAGACATGGGGAACCAACCCCGCGAAAGATCGCCCAAGCCAGTTTGCTGGTGTTCGTACAGATGAAAACTTTAATATCATCGGCGAGCCTTTAGTCATGTACTGTCAACCACCGGCTGATTATCTTCCGTCTCCTGAAGCTGCACTTATTACTGGTATTACTCCGCAAAAAACGGTTCAAGAAGGCCTTTCTGAGCCAGAGTTTATCGCTAAGATTCACGCTGAACTCGCGAGACCAAATACCACCAGTTTAGGCTACAACAGCATTCGCTTTGATGACGAAGTGACCCGTTATACTTGTTATCGCAACTTTATCGATCCATACGCATGGAGTTGGCAAAACGGTAACTCACGTTGGGATTTACTCGATGTACTACGCGCGTGCCATGCCCTTCGCCCAGAAGGCGTAGAATGGCCAGAAAACGAAGATGGCTTCACTAGCTTTAAATTAGAACATTTGTCCGTGGCTAACGGCATAGAACATAGTAACGCGCACGATGCCATGGCAGATGTGGTTGCGACTATCGAAATGGCAAAGAAAGTAAAAGCAGCGCAACCAAAATTGTTTGATTACTTTTTTTCTATGCGCCAAAAGCGCAAGCTCAATGATTTAGTCGACATCGTCAACATGACACCGTTGATGCACGTTTCAGGCATGCTAGGGCGCGAATGCCAGTACACTAGCTGGATTGTGCCTGTTGCTTGGCATCCAACCAATAATAACGCCGTTATCACCATCGATTTAGCGAAAGACCCTCAACCTATTCTTGAGCTATCCGCAGAAGAGCTGCACGAAAGACTCTACACGAAGCGCGAAGATCTTGGTGAATTGCTACCAGTGCCAGTTAAACTAGTTCATTTGAACAAATGCCCTATTCTCGCCCCTGCAAAAACGTTAACGGCTGAAAATGCAGAGTCTATTGGCATTGATCGCCAACAATGTCTCGCCAATCTCGCTTTGTTGCGCCAACATCCTGAAATTAGAGAAAAGCTGATTAGCCTCTTTTCAGTCGAGCGCAAATTCGATAAAAGTGATGACGTCGATACACAACTTTACGACGGGTTCTTTTCTCCAGCCGATCGCGCAGCTATGGATATCATTCGCGAAACCGATCCGAATAATCTTGCTGCATTAGACATTGAATTTGATGACAAGCGCATTAAACCTCTATTGTTCCGCTATCGTGCGCGTAACTTCCCAGGCACATTAGACGAGCAAGAACAAAGACGCTGGGCACTACACTGTCGAGAAGTGTTTGAAAGCCAAATTGAAGAGTACATGCTGAATTTAGAAAACTTAGTTCACGAACATGAAAGTGACGAAAAGAAGATTGCGATATTAAAATCCGTGTACCGTTATGTAGAGAGCTTAGCTTCCTAACTCCTCCTAATACAAGCGCACCTTATGGTGTGCTTGTTGTTTATATACTGTCAAAATGATTAAAGAACGATTCTTACAACTGATCCAACTGCTCATTTCAATCTTCCTCATCATGGGAGCACTTGGCATCGGAATTACCATTCAAAAGTTCACTGGCGTTTCCGTTCCAGGAAGTGTCATCGGTATGCTCGTACTGTTTTTCTCCATGACTCTTGGGCTTGTAAAAGTCGACTGGGTCAAACCGGGCGCCACGCTATTTATACGCTATATGATCTTATTGTTCGTTCCTATCAGCGTCGGATTAATGCAGCATTTCGATCTACTACTCGCCAATGCGCTCCCTATCATCGCTAGCGCGGTTGGCGGTTCACTCATTGTATTGGTCAGCCTCGCTTGGCTGCTGGATTACTTGCTACAGGAGAAACACTGATATGTGGTTAGTTGTTACCATTGCGGTTTTTCTTATCGCTCGCCAAATCGCAATCAAAGTGAACAATCCTCTAGCAAACCCTTTGCTGATCAGTATCGCAGTGCTCATTCCTTTGCTTACTTACTTAAATGTGCCATTTGAAAAGTATTATGCGGATAACGAAGGAATTAGCTTTTTGCTTCAACCTGCTGTAGTTGCTCTGGCTTATCCACTATATGAACAACTACCACAAATTAAAGCAAACTGGCGAATCATCACTTTCGCTTGCACAGTAGGCAGTGTGATGTCGATGATGACAACCACCTTGATCGCAGTCGCTTTCAAAGCGGATATCAGTTTAATCGCGAGTCTAGTGGGTAAATCCGTCACGACACCAATAGCGATGGAAATATCGAGTCACCTCGGTGGTGAAGCCGCCGTTGCAGCGATCTTGGTTCTGATTGTCGGTTTATTGGGCGCAATTTTGGCATACCCAATTTACAATTTGATTGGAATTAAACACCCGATTGCACGTGGTCTGACAATGGGTACAGTCTCTCATGCCTTAGGCACCGCTACTTGTGCAGAGAAACAGCCCATAGATGCCGCGTTCTCATCACTCGCATTGGTTTTATGTGGGATCATAACTTCTATTTTGGCTCCAAGCTTTTTTGCTTTGGCTGTCTGGCTATATCAATAGTTAAGCGCTCTCGGTCTGCCCTCCTTCCGGCAGGCCGTAGCCTTTCCGCTTCTTCCTTACCCTTTTCAAAACCCTATCTTATCTATCAACCTCACCCAGTAATATCGTGAAGGGACTTGATCGAGATATACATTCATAGCATTAGCATTCTAGGTGCTACCACTCGCTCTAGATTACGTAGGTATAAAGTAGCATAGCGGTAAAAGTCGCGTTAGTAACATACTCCTGCTCCTTGGTCATATGAATATATACTGATATGGTTAATTGTGAGACGGAGATAACGCTTCACACCTGTGCAATCGAATACATGTGTGAGCTCACTCTAATTATGTAACAGAATTATCAATTGCATTATTTATCGTGATCTAACGCACGGAACATTTCTATCTTTCACATAGAATAACTGTCCATGCAATAACAAGGATTCAACATGAAAAGTCGCATTGAACAGGCGCTAGCAGGCGCTCCAGAAGCACTTTCCAAACAACTTGCTCCTATCATCCAAGCTGATGATTTTGATGCTACGCTTTCAGTTCAACAATTTGAGCAGTTGCTTTCAGCTACCGGTCTATCAGACAAAGAGCTTCGTGTTGCGCTACTTCCTTTTGCCGCAGCGTACTCCTATGCTCCCCTTTCTGACTTTTATGTCGGCGCTATCGTTCGTGGTCTTTCAGGTCGCCTTTACTTCGGTGCCAACATGGAATTCTTTGGTGTACAGTTGGGTCAAACGGTTCACGCAGAGCAGTCTGCGATTAGCCATGCTTGGATGAAAGGCGAACGTGGTGTTAAGGATATCACTATCAACTTCAGCCCATGTGGTCACTGCCGCCAGTTCATGAATGAGTTATCTACCGCAAACGAGCTTAAAATCCAGCTCCCAGAACGTGAAGAAAAGTCACTTCATGAATACCTGCCTGAAGCCTTTGGACCAAACGATCTCGGTATCGAGTCCGGCTTAATGGCAGAAGTTAAACACCAATTCTCATGTGATGATGAAGACGCACTCATCCAAAGTGCAGTTGAAGCGATGAACATGAGCCACTCTCCATACACCAACAACTTGAGTGGTTTAGCATTAGAGATGACTAGCGGCCGTGTATTCCAAGGCGCTTATGCAGAAAATGCAGCGTTTAATCCTAGCTTGCCACCGCTACAAGTTGCGCTAATCCAAGTTTTACTTGCGGGTGAAACCTTTGACAGCATCAAAGCCGCTGCATTGGTAGAAAACTCTGAAGGTAAGATCAGTCACTTAGCCGATACGCAATCAACGTTGGAAGCGTTGAATCCAGATATTCCGCTTAGTTTTGTCAACGTATAAACGACAAATTCAACAAAAAGCTCTACAACATGTAGAGCTTTTTTATTACCTAAAAACCAAAAGCAAACGTTTGCTTTGTCATAAAACTTCAGTATGATCTCCTGCAATTTATGTCTCATCACTCTATTTTGTAAGGGAACACTATGTTTGGCACTGCAACTAGCGCAAATGCTACCCGTGTATTACTTTTAGGCTCTGGCGAACTCGGTAAAGAAGTCGCCATTGAATGCCAGAGACTTGGTTTAGAAGTGATTGCTTGTGATCGCTATGCCAATGCTCCAGCGATGCAAGTCGCTCACCGTAGTTATGTTATCGACATGTTAGATGGGAACGCCTTAGAAGAAGTTATTACGAAGGAACAACCTACTTACGTCGTACCAGAAATTGAAGCCATCGCAACCGGCAAACTGGTAGAGCTTGAAGAAAAAGGACTGAATGTTGTTCCAACCGCTAAGGCAACCAGGCTAACAATGAATCGTGAAGGTATCCGACGTTTGGCAGCAGAAGAACTGGAATTGACGACTTCACCTTATCGTTTTGCAGATAACATTGAAGACTTCAAAGCCGCGGTTGAACATGTGGGTATTCCGTGCGTGGTGAAGCCAGTGATGAGCTCTTCCGGTAAAGGGCAAAGTGTTATCAAGACCGAAGACGACGTTACAAAAGCATGGGATTACGCTCAGGAAGGCGGACGTACGGGTGCAGGTCGCGTTATCGTGGAAGGTTTTATCGACTTCGATTACGAAATCACTTTATTGACCATCAGAGCCGTTGACGGTGTGCATTTCTGTGCTCCAATTGGTCATCGTCAGGAAGATGGCGACTACCGCGAATCATGGCAACCGCAAGCTATGTCAGAAAACGCAGTAAAAGCAGCTGAATACACGGCTGAGAAAGTGGTAAACGCGCTCGGTGGCTACGGCATCTTTGGTGTAGAGCTGTTTGTCAAAGGCGATAAAGTCATTTTCAATGAGGTCTCTCCTCGCCCTCACGATACGGGTATGGTTACAATGA
Source organism: Vibrio sp. 2304 (assembly GCF_033339475.1). Classification (NCBI taxonomy): domain Bacteria; kingdom Pseudomonadati; phylum Pseudomonadota; class Gammaproteobacteria; order Vibrionales; family Vibrionaceae; genus Vibrio; species Vibrio sp. 2304. Next base: position 369,390 of record NZ_JAWOUQ010000002.1, read on the forward strand.
TTTCGCAGGAAATGTCTGAGTTTGCTCTCCACGTGCGCGCGTTTACCGGAATGCCAATTAATAATATTGTGCAATATGGCCCATCTGCGTCTGCTGTTATTCTTGGACAAGGGACTTCCACAAACATTCGCTTTGAAAACCTAAGCAAAGCTTTAGCTCAACCTCAAACACAAGTTCGTCTATTCGGTAAGCCAGAAATCGATGGTCGCCGCCGTTTAGGTGTTGTCCTTACGCGACGAAAAACCACCGAAGAAGCCGTTCAAGATGCTGTTGAAAGTGCTTCAAAAGTGAATATCATTTATTAAATACGAACTACTCATACAAAAATAGCGCAGCTCAAATTGCTGCGCTATTTCGTGTTCCAAACCGAAGAGAGCCTATTCACTCTCGATTAAGTACACTTCTTCAGAGAAGCGACTTAAGCCTTTTTTCGCAATTTTAGGATGATTCTCGTCAGCTTCATCTACGTTCAAACAAGTAACTTTGTAACCTGAAAATAACTGCTCAATCTCTTCGACCGGCACGCTAAATGGAGGCCCCGCCATCTCTTCTTGAGGATAGTTGAGTGTAACAAGCAAAATACGACCGCCTGGGTTCAAAAGTTGCTTGAGACGCTCTACATACTCCTCTCGCATATCTTGCGGTAAAGCAACCAACGCGGCGCGATCATAAATGATATCGGCTTGAGATACTGGTGCAGTGAAAAAGTCCCCAGTATAAATAGAGAGCTCATCAAATTGATAAAGCTCGTGCATGCCATTAAGAGGCGTTACCGTTGGCGTGTAAAAATGTTCAGCAAAAAAGGCACGCACAGCAATATGGCTTAGCTCAACGCCTTCAACCGAATCATGCTTCATCGCTAGCCAAATCAAGTCTTCTGACTTTCCACATAAAGGAACTAACACTTTATCTTCACGCTTTGGATTAGTGTGTTTCCAATATACTGGTAATAGCGGGTTTACATCTTCCAAGTGAAATCCGATCTGATTGCTGGCCCATTTGTTATGCCAAAATTCTTGGTCTCTCATTTTACTTTCTACTTGTCGGCTGTTTTCATTTTGAGAGGTAAGACTAACGTTTTTTTTCAATTTGTCTATGCCGTTCATCTTTGGTTAATACTGCGGTGATAGGATGTAATCGGTCTCATAGGAGACGCGCCTTTATCTGATAATCAGAATAAAGAAAAGAGAAATGGTGATCTAACGCACGATTCTACTTCAAGATAAAACTGAAACCTTGGAATCTTTCGTAATGGCCCCATTTATAAGTTAGTACCTGATTTGCCGAACTTAGCGACCTTTATGTTCCCTATTTTCTAAGTACAAGCAAGTTAAGGAGAGTGAATGAGCTTATTTCTTCGTACTACAGCATTGATGCTTTTGGTACTTAGCCGTGCACCGGCATTTGCCGCACTTCCAATTACCCCTGCGCCTAGTGGCGAACAAAATCGTTCAACCAGCCAAAACGAAGTTTGTTCGAAACTTTTTAAACACAGCCTTAGCGGTTTATATGGCATTCAGTCAATCGACACCACACCAACTCAGCCATATTCTGACTTCGACATCCTTTACAGCAAAGCTCACCAAGCACAATTTGAACTTGAAACTATCTGTAAGAGTACCGCACTTCTTAATGACGCTCAGCCATACTTCGCAGGCGTGAAATCCAAACAACGAGCAGAAGAAAAGATAGCTTTAGAGTTAGATGGGAAAGTTGAACGTATTACTGACCTAGCACGTGCAACGATTGTAGCTGAAGACGTCGCGAGCTTAGTCTCCATTTATGAAACGTTAGAGCGTGAAACAACGATTGTGAAAGTAAAAAATCGATTCAAAAAACCTGGCCCTTCAGGATATAGAGACTTGAACTTGCTCGTTCGTTTACCAAAAACAAACCTAGTAGCCGAAGTTCAACTGCACTTGAAAGCAATCGCAGATGTAAAAAGCGGTCCCGAACACGACCTATACGAAAAAATCCAGAAACTAGAACGTCAAGCGATGTTGGAAAAACGTGAGCTAAGCGAAATAGAGCTTGCCTCTATTCGCAACATGCGTACACAGTCTAAGAACTTGTACCAACAAGCATGGCAACCATACTTAACAACGCATCTAGAAGCGGCGTAACCGATATCATTAAGCGTCTCTCATAAACAGAAAAACCACCGCATTGCGGTGGTTTTCATTTGTATGCACACGAATTTTACGCAAAAAAAGACCACGCCTTAGCGTGATCCATTTATTCGGCTTACTGTACTTTCTTCAGGTTTTCTACACGAGCTTTTAACTTCTGACCCGGGCGAAAAGTCACTACACGTCGAGCAGTAATTGGAATATCTTCACCAGTTTTCGGGTTACGACCAGGTCGTTCATTCTTGTCACGAAGATCAAAGTTACCAAAACCTGACAGTTTTACCTGTTCGCCACTTTCCAGTGCCTTACGAATCTCTTCAAAGAACACTTCCACCGTTTCCTTGGCGTCCCGCTTACTAAATCCTAATTTATCAAACAGGTTTTCTGCCAGTTCGGCTTTTGTGAGCGCCATAAAACTTTCCTCAAAGCTATGTTAAACAATGCTACGTTAGTGTAGCGCCAGAGCAGTTTTACCCTACCAATTCAACAACATATCGGGGTTACATCAGGAAGTGTATGACAAGCTTATGATTTTCGCCAACTTTTTTCTTGGCGAACAAAAGGAATAGCACTACGTAAATTATTGTTAAACGCCAGAAATTTGATATTTTTGTTTTTGTTTCATCTTTATCAGGAAAAACATCCAGATTATAAAACTAAAAGTAGTTTAAATATCAACATTAAACACTATTTAATAAAAATATCAGATATTGGTTATTTAACAGACACTTGACATAGAACTTGTCGTAAATTCAGTGATTTGTATGTAACTCGATACGTAACAATTAGATTAAAAGGTATGACCACCTGTACTTTGCAACTGTGCTTTGAAAGCTTGATTAAACCCACGCTTCTCGCTGTTTAACGATGACGCCATATATAAAGATTGATAATGTGGAAGTTCGTGTATTTCCTCATTGGCTTCTTACACTGCTTCTAGGCGACCATGATTAATCAAATCATAAATATTCTTTTCCCTGTTTTTGCTCTTGTCGGAGTTGGCTATTTGGTCGGTCGTTACATCAAGCCTGACTTTCGCCCAATAAACCGCATTAATATTGAGGTGTTTACGCCAGCACTGGTATTTTCGTCACTCGTTAGCATGCCGCTCGATTCAAATCAGGGGCCGCTTCTTTTGGCGGCAATTGTTGCGGTTTTAATTCCCGCACTACTCATGATCCCGGTATGTCGATGGACGTCACTCTCGTTTAAAACCTGGGCGCCACCACATATGTTTCGGAATAGCGGAAATCTAGCTATTCCTTTGTTTACCTATACGTTTGGAGAAATTGCGCTGTCGTCAGCAGTGCTTTTATTTGTCGTGTCAGCATGCTTGCATATCAGCTTAGGCGTAATGCTGCTTAGTCATGGCAACCCTTTTAAGCAAATAGTCAAGATGCCAATCTTTTTAGCAGCGTCGTTGGCTCTGTTTCTCAACGTGTCAAATGTGGGTGCATGGGCGCCTTTATACGAAGCCACTGCTCTACTTGGGCAAGCGGCCGTACCCGTGATGCTTTTATCTCTGGGGGCACAAATGTGTCATTTACGGTTGGACGGTTTAAAGATTGGTGTGTTGTGTACCGTGCAGTCACTGGCAACTGGTGCTGTCGCTTTTGCACTTATTTATTGGTTAATTCCCCTTCCAACGATGCAATTGCAAATGATGGTGCTCTTCACAATGCTGCCGCCAGCCGTCATGAATTACCTATTTGCGGAAAGACTGAATATAGAACCCATGAAGGTGGCGTCAATGGTACTATTTGGCAACTTTTTCAGCATTCTTACGCTGCCTCTTCTGCTTAGCTATACCCTCTCACTCGCTGCCTAACCGCCAATAAGCTATCGTTAGCGTGTATTAGCTGAAAAACAATACGTTCCTAATCTCGGGTAAGGGCCATCCCTAGTTTGGTCTAGTATTTTAAAATAATGAGGGGTGGTGCGAGCAGTAAGGAACTTGAACAACGATAAGGTAATCCTAAAAATAAAAAAAACCTGCCAAACTGGCAGGGTTTTCATTTCTTAAGAAGATACGTTACGCGAGATTAGTCACGTAGAGACGCACCAAACTTCTCAGAAACGTGAGCAACGATAGCGTCAACCGCACCAGCGATATCTGCATCTTCAAGCGTACGCTCAAGTGACTGTAGAGTCAGAGCGATTGCTAGGCTCTTCTTACCTTCTTCAACGCCTTTACCTACGTAAACGTCGAACAGTTTTGCATCTTTAAGGAACTCGCCACCTTGCTCTAGACAAGCGTTAACAATGTCACCAGATGCAACAGCTTCATCCACTACTACCGCGATATCACGACGGTTTGAAGGGAATTTAGAAAGTGCTACCGCTTCTGGGATCACTTTGCTGTTAATTGCAGACCATTCGATTTCGAATACGATAGTACGACCATTTAGACCGAACTTACGCTCAAGCTCAGGGTGAACGGTACCGATCACGCCCACTTCTTTGCCATCTACGATGATTGCCGCAGATTGACCTGGGTGAAGTGCTGGGTTAGCTTTTTTGCTTTCAGGTGACAGTGCAGCGAAAGAGTACGCTTTTTCGTTCGCAGATAGCTCTAGAATCGCTTCTAGATCGCCTTTAAGGTCGAAGAAATCAACCGTGTTAGTTTCGATATCCCAATGTTCTTCACCGCGAGTACCAGCGATAACACCCGCTAGCATAGGCTCTTGGCGCATGCCGTTTTCTGCAGATTCACATGGGATGAAACGTAGGCCGTATTCGAATAGACGAACGCGTGGCTGTTGACGCTTCTGGTTGTGAACAACCGTGTTCAGCAGACCTTGGATAAGACCAAGACGCATTGCTGACATGTCTGCAGAAATTGGGTTTGGAAGCACTAGAGGCTCAACACCAGGTACAACTAGCTTTTGTTGCTCAGGCTCAACGAAGCTGTATGTAATTGCTTCGTGGTAACCACGGTCAACAAGAAGATCACGAACGCGTTTCAGTGGAAGATCCGCTTCAACGTGGTTGTGCATCTTAAGTGCTGCTGCTGGGTGTTGGTTAGGAATGTTGTCATAACCGTAGATACGGCCAACTTCTTCAATCAGGTCTTGCTCGATAGCGATATCGAAACGCCATGTTGGCGCTACTGCCATCCAACCTTCTTCTGAAGCTTCAACAGTCAAACCTAGACGCTCTAGGATTTCTACTACGTCGCTATCTGCAATGTGGTGACCTAGCAGGTTGTCTAGCTTAGTACGACGTAGAGCAACTTTGTTTGGCTTAGGTAGGTCTGCTTCAGACTCTACTGCAACAACAGGTGCTACTTCACCGCCACAGATCTCAACAAGAAGCTGAGTTGCACGCTCCATTGCGCTCACTTGTAGTGCGTAATCCACACCACGCTCGAAACGCATTGAAGAATCAGTGTGAAGACCGTAGCTACGTGCGCGGCCACGGATGTGGTCAGGTGCAAAGAATGCACACTCAAGTAGAACGTCTTTAGTCTCAGTTGTTACACCAGAGTCTTCACCACCAAAGATACCTGCGATTGCAAGTGCTTTGTTGTGGTCTGCTACTACAAGTGTATCTGCGTTTAGTTCTGCTTCGTTGCCGTCAAGAAGCGTTAGCTTCTCACCTTGCTCAGCCATACGAACTACGATGCCACCCTCGATCTTCGCTAGATCGAATGCGTGCATTGGTTGGCCTTGCTCTAGAAGAACGTAGTTAGTGATGTCTACTACAGGGTCGATCGAGCGAATACCACAACGACGCAGTTTCTCTTGCATCCATAGTGGCGTTTCAGCTTGAACGTTTACGTTCTTAACTACACGACCTAGGTAACGTGGACACGCAGCTGGCGCTTTCACTTCGATAGACACTTTATCGTCGATTGAAGGGGCAACTGCTTCTACTAATGGCTCTGTCACGTCAGCACGGTTTAGTACGCCAACTTCACGAGCTAGACCACGAATGCTGAAACAGTCTGCGCGGTTTGCTGTTAGGTCTACGTCTACCGTTACGTCGTTTAGACCTAGGAATTCACGGAAATCAGTACCGATTACTGCGTCTTCTGCTAGTTCCATGATGCCGTCTGACTCAACGTCGATACCTAGTTCAGTGAACGAACAAAGCATGCCGTGAGATGGCTGGCCACGTAGTTTCGCTTTTTTGATTTTGAAATCGCCGGGAAGAACAGCACCAACTGTTGCTACCGCTACTTTCAGACCTTGGCGACAGTTAGGTGCGCCACAAACGATGTCTAGAAGCTCTTCTTCACCCACGTCAACTTTAGTAACGCGAAGTTTGTCTGCGTCTGGGTGTTGGCCACATTCAACAACGTGACCGACTTTAACGCCAGTAAAAGAACCAGCAACAGGAAGAACGTCGTCTACCTCTAGGCCGGCCATTGTAATTTGGTGAGTTAGCTCGTCAGTAGTAACCGCAGGGTTTACCCACTCACGAAGCCATGATTCGCTGAATTTCATGTTGATGAACCCTCTGGATTACTTGAACTGTTTTAGGAAACGAAGATCGTTCTCGAAGAACGCACGTAGGTCGTTCACGCCGTAACGAAGCATTGTTAGACGCTCAACACCCATACCGAATGCGAAACCAGAGTATTTTTCAGGATCGATACCTACGCTGCGTAGCACGTTCGGGTGAACCATACCGCAGCCTAGTACTTCTAACCATTTACCGTTTTTGCCTTTCACGTCTACTTCAGCTGAAGGCTCAGTGAATGGGAAGTAAGATGGACGGAAACGTACTTCTACTTCTTCTTCGAAGAAGTTACATAGGAAATCGTGCAGGATGCCTTTCAGCTGAGCAAAGTTTACGTTCTCATCAACCAGCATGCCTTCCACTTGGTGGAACATTGGCGTGTGCGTTTGGTCGTAGTCGTTACGGTATACACGGCCTGGTGCGATGAAACGGAATGGTGGTTTACCATTTTCCATCGTACGGATCTGTACGCCTGACGTATGAGTACGAAGCATCAAATCTGGATTGAAGAAGAAAGTATCGTGGTCAGTACGCGCTGGGTGATCAGCGGCAATATTTAGCGCATCGAAGTTGTGGAATGCATCTTCGATCTCTGGACCAGCCTCGGTGTTAAAACCAAGTTCGCCAAAGAACTTCTCAATACGCTCTACAGTACGAGTTACTGGGTGTAAACCACCGTTTTCAATACGACGACCTGGTAGTGTTACGTCGATTGTTTCTGCTGCTAGTTTCGCTTCAAGCTCTGCACGTTGTAGCGCGTCTTTACGAGCTGCGATAGCTTGCTGAACTACGCCTTTCGCTTTGTTGATTTCTTGACCAGCTTCACGGCGTTCTTCTGGTGGTAGTTTACCTAGGCTTTGAAGTTGAGCAGTTAGCTCACCTTTTTTACCCAGATACTGAACACGCACTTCATCAAGTGCGACTAGCGATTCGGCAGCTTCAATTGCAGTGCTCGCGCTAGCAATGATCTCTTCTAGATGTTGCATCGTTTCCTCATCTACCTGTTGGTAGTGTCCATAAGGGAGTGATTGGTTTTTTGATAGCTGTACATAGTAGCCAAACCGGGCACCAATGCCAAATTGAATTACGAAAAGAAGAGGTTATTGAATAAAAAGAGCACAAAAACGTCAAAAATGTCATCTTTCATTAATCTGACGTTAAGTTGTGCCCTTTTGTTTTAGAAATAGTATTGAATAGATAGCTCGATAAAATCGTCATCTCGGGCGAAATAGAGCAAATCGTTTGGCGTTTCATTTTTGAACAACCAAGCACCAATTTGCCACTTAAAGTTATTCGATATTCGGCTCGAGGCTTCTAACTTGGCATTGTAAACATCGGCGTTATCTAAATCCTTTGTGATTCCCGTCAATAATTCCGTTCCGTCCTCGTCGTTGAGCGTCCAACGAATGCCTGCAAACACATCATTTTGACCGATAGTTTGTGCGTTATTCCCACGACTGTCATAGAGGTACTCACCAATAACCCCCACATCCCAAACCGTGTCAAATGCACCGACGAAGGTATACTCAAAACCCGTCACAAGACCGACATGATTATCAGCACTATCTCGATAAACACTTTCCAGTTTCCATAACCAATCGCCAACGATTCCTTGTACATCGAGACCGATATGACTCATCAGAGCGTAGTAAGGCTTTAATTCCCCGTACTCAAAACGAAAGTAAGGATCCCGGTTTGTTCCATATAAATAGCTCAGGCCTACGTCCCAATCGCCAAGCATTTTCGAATATCGAAAAGCCACATCTACCTGCTTTTCTTCTCTGCTTGATTCATAGATAGCATCATCTGAGACAACAGGTTCGGTTCGCAAGCGCCCGTCAGTACCCGCAAACGTTCGTTCCCTAAAGTAAGGTAATAACATTGCATGGACGGTGCCCCAATCTTTGAATGAGGTAAAATGCAACATCGGCTGACCGAGCTTATCTTCACCATCGACGGCTTCAATGGCGTCTGTCTGGTTTACTACATCAACCAAATGGGCGGATTCCGTCACTCCCCAAAAGACCTTACTAATCCCAACTCGAAGCTCATAATCATCCCAATAAGTCAGATAAAGCGCCTCTCTTATGTCTCCGTGACTTCGCTCATCGTCTAGACTATCCAAACGATAGAAAGGTGTGAGGGTAAAGCTCGCATCACCATTTTGCATCTCCCAGTAAAATTCTGGCTGCAAAACCAATGACGTTTGCGCTTTGCTCTGACCCTGAGAGCCAGTTTCAAAAAACTGACGATGCTCAATATTGACTTGCCCTGCAAGCTCAACAGCGGCAAGAGGCATCGAGTAAAGAGAGGTTGCTGCGCTAAGCAACAACCCAACATTTGATCGGTTCATTTCTTCTCCACTACCTCACTCGCTTTAACACATTCTTATGAAAATCATTGTCTTCTAGCCCAGTGTTAAAGCGCATTTCACTTGTTGTTAGCTCAGTGCTTTTTCCTGTTTGATGATTTGTCATCGCCATGGTGTGCGCTCGCCAATATTGGTTGAGGTACTGCTTGTAATCTGAGAAAGAAAGCGTTTTTAACAACGACCCTTTGCGATCGTAAAACTCAACTTTCAGTGGGCGGTAATGCGCTTTATCTAACCACACCGTTTGCTTGGTATAACCTGAATTTTTGTCGGTCGGGATTTGCTCTATGACGAAAACATCTTGCCCATTTATGGTGTCATCTTTTAAGTAATTGAAACGATATTTTTCGATCTCAAAAGAACTGAGATCCTCATACGCAAATTCACTGCCCATAAAAGGGCCTGATTTGTTACGCGAGGAAATACGTTTCACACGCTTCAGTGCTGGAAGGTAAAGCCACTGGTCATCGGCCCCCACCGTATGAGAGTGGTTGAGAAACGCGGTGCCTTTCACATCTCTTGGTTCATCAAATATTGTGAGTCCTTTGTCACCATCGTCCTCAACTTCAAGTGATTGGAGGCGCATTAAACGTGTGCTGCTTTCTCCTTGTGCGTTCCGCAGAATCATTTTCATGGTAGCAACAGAATCCCCCCACCCTTCATCACGGGCTTTGCGCTCTTGAGCAATTTCTAATCCTTTCGCTTCATCCGCTAACACCGCATGACTCATAAAAAGCGAGACAGAAAGTGCAGATACTTTTAAGGCATTTTTTAGTAAATTCATGTTCAATCCTTTGATTCGTTATGACTGAGTAACAGCCGTGGCTTGAGAGTCAGTTGATTTAAGCTTGTTTCGGCGGTCCACCTCGTCGTAGACGCCTTTGTCAAACAACATCAGTAGAGTCGGTAGAAAGATGAAATCCACAACAAGAGCAATGAAGATAACAATGGCACTCAACTGTCCCATATCGGCATTTAAGCGGAAGCTCGACATCGCCAGAACAGAGAAACCAGCAACAAGCACGACGGTCGTAATCCAAAGCGCGCGCCCCACGGTGCGAAAAGCGTAACGAACCGCTTGTTCCGCGCTATGGCCATCTTTACGAGCGTGTTGGTATTTAGAGAGAAAATGAACGGCATCATCAACCACAACGCCAAGCGTCAACGTCACAACAACAGACAACCCCAAATTAATTTCACCAGAAACCAACGCCCAAATACCAAAACCAATAAGCGCAGGGGCGATATTCGGGACCAGGCTGATTAAACCGAGCTTGAACGAGCGTAAGGCAAAGATCAGTAATGCCGAAATTAAGACCAAAGTGATAGGCAAGGTTGACAGCATGCTAGCCATATTCGTTTCGCCAATATGCGCAAACATCAGTGATGGACTAGAAGCAACAACATCATACTGAGGCGCGTTTTCGTTAAACCATTGGTAAATACGATTTTCCAAATCAACAAGCTCGACGCTGCCCAAGTTCTCCACGGTGAGAACCATCTTGATTGACGACTTATCAACATTGATTTGGTTGTTCAAATCTAAACCATACGGTAGTGACATTTCATAAAGCAGCAGATATTGAGCCGCTAATTCTCTGTCTTGAGGAAGCGAGTAATAAGTCTGATCATCTCCATGCATGTTCTTGTTTAGGCGCTTATAAACATCGCTCAAGGTCGCAACATGGTCCGTTTCTGGCTGCAACCTTAGCCAGTCAGTAAATTTACCCACGGTATTGAGAAAATTAGGATCCGCAATACCCTGCGATTCGTTAGTTTTTATCGCGATACTGATGTTCGCCATGCCACTGATTCGCTCTTCCATAAAATCAGCCGCTCGACGAAATTCATTGCTATGACCAAAATATTCGACGGATTCATCGTTGACTTTGTTCATCGGAATCAAACTCGCACTCGCGACAATAACAAGCACCGACAACGGCAATAACGCATGTCGCTTTGACACCACGAAATCCCCTAAGTGATCCATAAAGTGCTTTCTTTCATCAGCAGTGTCTGACTTCACCCTAACAGGAAGGATATGAAGTAACGCCGGAAGTAATGTGATGGAAAGGAAACAAGCAATCATGACGCCAAGGGCTGATAGGTTGCCGAAATCTCTCAGGATTGGAGAATCCGACATATTCATCATTAAAAAGCCGATCGCGGTGGTAATGGAGGTAATCAGGATGGGCATGAAATTGAGCGCAATACTTCGTTCAATAGAATGGGCTTTACTAAAGCCGTTTTGCATAGACTGACGCATCGTCGCTATAATGTGTACACAGTCGGCGACGGCAAGCGTCATCACCAAGGTAGGCACATTAACTGTCGCCGTGCTTAAGAACATACCAGCCCATCCTGATAAGCCCATTGTCACCATAACTGAGCCGATAATAACGATGAGTGTCGCGATGACGCTAAGCAATGAGCGCAACATGAGAGTCAGGAAAACCAATATCACTAGTAGCATGGTCGGCACTAGCGTCGCGCTGTCATCTTGAGCTGCGGTCATAAACGCGTAGTTCATTGCAATAATACCGGCTTTGTGGAAATCAGTATCCGGGTACACTTGCTGATAACGCTCAATCATTCCGTTTATGTAGGCAACCACTTCTTGTACTTCAGCGGTTTTATCGACCTCAGGGAGTTGGACCGTAATATTCACGACCGTGACATCCCCTTTTTCGGAAATCAGTGAACTTTTCAGAACCGGTTCACTCAACGCAATACTTTTGACTTTCTCGATTCGCTGAGGCGTCAATTCATATTCGCTATACAGTAAATCTTCGACAAGAAGATCATCTTCAAACGCTTCGGTATGCTGGTAGTTGGCAAGGGAATCAACACGGGTGGAGTATGGGACTTGCCACGCCTCGTCAGTGATCTGCTGAATAAGAGATAAGGTGTTAGGAGTAAAAACAGTGCCACTTTTTGGCGCTATGACCAAAGCAAGACTGTCAGATTTTGCAAAGGTAGTCTGAATTTCATCAAACGCAAGTAACTGCTCATTTGTTCCATCAAAAAAGATGTCGTAATCCCCTCTAAAGTAAAGATTTTTTCCTCCAATAGTTGCTATAACAATCAATAAAACGGTAGCAAGCACAACCAACACACTGTAATTCGTTGGTAGCTTGACCCAGCTCATTCGGGCTTGTTGTTGAACGTTGTGATGTGGCATCACACTCTCCTTTTGTGACGTTTCGTCAAATTTAAAAACTAAAAAAAACAGCGAATGCTGTGATAACCAGATAACTTCAACATATAAAAATCAGATCGAATTTATTTGGTTATATAAGTTAGTTTTTGAGTAACTTCCTATACTTCTCGAGATCGGTAACTTGAGTACCAATTTCTAATTTTTGACGATTCGTCACAATGGTGTAATAAAAAAGCCAACTAAAATATTAGATGGCCTCTATAACGATTAGCGATTCACAGACTCTAAATAAGCAAGCTCTTCGCTGAACAATTCCTGTTCCACTCGACGCCACGTTTTACGGTAATCCCACTCTGTCGATAAAGGTGACCACCCTAAACCATCAAGTAACATATTCGCGTTATGCAGTACTGAGAATGGATCTTGAATTCGCTGAATACATCGACTGTTCGATGCATTTTGCGCTAGAGCGTTTGAACCGAAGGCAATAGACCAGTTAGCAAATACGATGGCATCAGAACCAATTGCGGGAGAGAACTTAAGGTCTCCACATTCCACCGCATTATTCACCAACGCATCAGCACCATCTATTACTTGTTCTTCTAAGTTGTTCAATTCATTCACACGCTTAGGCGAAGCTTTCTCTAGGACCCAAGGCGTCTTTGCAACAATCGCACAGGTTGATAGTACAGGCTCCATACGAGCGTAAATACGATAACCTACATGCATAGCAATGATTTTTTCTCTGGTATTGCCATTGAACTTAGCGGTACGTTCGAAAAATATTGCCTCGCTTCTCAGCGAGTGAATACAAAGCGCAAGAATCACATCTTCTTTGCTGCAAAAATGATTGTAGATCGTTCCCTTCGAGTAAGGGCTTGCCGCTGTGAGCTTGTCCATCGTTAAGTTGGCAAAGCCTTGCTCTTGAACCAGAGACTTAGCCAATTGAATAAGCTCTATTTCACGATCAGCAATCGCCTGTTGTTTTTTAGTTAGCCCTGAAGACGTACGACATCCGTCTTGCTTGCTATCTTTTTTACAGCGAAAGTTAAACATAATCCTTTGATCCGTATACCAACACACTCCCAATAATTGTAACACGATTCTTGAATACAGGAACGCCACTAAATTTGACGAACCGTCACAAATGACACTTCGTCATAATAGATCAAAAAACAAACATTGCAAGTATGAATTTATAGCTAACCGAAAAATAAGCTTTAATTATATATAACCAAGTAACATCAAGATGCTTGGTTCAGCGAGAATGATTTGATTGTAAGGAAAGGCTAGAGTGGAGTGCGGGGACATAACCCCAAAAATCAGAACCTTAAAAATTGGACAACGAGTGATATTGAAATGATGTTATTCAAAAAAGCCCAAAACACTTAAAGTTTGGATTCAAAACAGTAACTGATAGATGCTCTATTTACAAAGTGTGCTCTGTCTTGGGCTTTTCTTTTACTGCTTCCTTTCAATATTAGAGCTGCAAAACTCAATAACATAATGAGAAAAGCGATTCTCTTTAAGTAAAAGACTGAATTTCTAAATCGAGAGGCTTGGTTTATCACCTGCAGATGCGATGGCATAACGAATATCGTCAATAAATCGCCCTTCTGTCTCGATAATTCCATCAGAGAATGTGACTGGTTGATGTGGCCCTGCAAGTAGAACAATATTAGTAAAATCAGAGACGTTGAAGTTCTCTGCCACAACATTTTTGGAATGAAAATCGATAACCGTTTTTGCGACTTGATCTTCCAATTGCAAAAGCTGCTCTTCGGTAATTTTCATGCGTGCCAAAGCCACACGAACACATTTATCGTGGGTTGTTGTCTGTTCTTTTATGATTTCCGTATATTTATCATTGAGCTTGGAGTTTTCTGCATAGCTGTAATATAACGGCCCGTGCAACGTTATATTTTTATCTTCATCAACGTAAACAAGATCCAATAACTCCAAAGCTTTTAGGTAATCAGACATGCTCTGCTCAGACAAATCATACTTTTTCTTTAAAATGGAATATCCATCTTTGCCTCGCAGCATTCTCAATTCACGATAAAAATCGTAAAGATGGGGAAATTGAAAAAAAACTTCATCTTGCGTACGGCTAAAGTAATCCTCGTCTTCGCCTTGTAATTGATTCGCAAGCTTTTGTAGTTCATCTAACGTGCAATCAACAGCTCTACAATATTCAAGCAGTTTATCCAAAGCGAGATTTGTGCTTGTTAAGTGTCTCTTAAAAGTGGACAGCGGCATGCCCATTTTCTCAGATAGCTCTCGATATGTTAGCCCTTTTGTTTTAATCGCTTGGCGTAATGCGGCTAGCAAGTATTCGGGAGTCAGATCTCTCATCTACAATTCCTTTTGGCAATGTTACAGCTGTATAGTATTTGTAACAATTTAGAACCGCTTGGCAAGGTATAAGTTCATATTTTTATAAGAAAAATATGAATTAATATATCGAAATCAAAATTCACACAATAAATGGAAAATTCAATATGAATTCAATTTCACTATGAATATAAAATGATACACAAAACAAAAGTGAAGCAATTACTCTAAATTATCGCAATTAATTTTAATAGTAACGTAGAGTTGAGAATATAAACCTATTCGCTCTGCAAAAATCTAGAATAATTAACCTAAAAGGAACAGAACGGTAAATGCATAATAATTCACCGCTCTCTGTTAGCATTTTTGCAATGCTATTCAAGTAGACTAGTCCGCCAGTTTCACTGCAGTACCAAATGCCAAAATTTCCGAAGAACCATCTACGATTGAGCTTGTGGTAAATCGAATCCCTACAATTGCATCGGCACCTTTAGATTCAGCGTCTGCTACCATGCGCTGTATAGCTATATCACGCGCGTCGGTCATCATTTCCGTGTAACCGCGAATTTCACCGCCAACAATGCTTTTGATACCCGCCATGAGGTCACGACCGATGTGTTTTGATTGAACAACATTACCAGTTACAACCCCTCTTATTTCAGAGATCTGCTTGCCCGGAATGCTTTCTGTCGTTGTGTAGATCATTTTTAGTCCCTTATAAACGTAAAATATATACCCAAGCCATTTTATTACCAACAGAGCAGTGATCAGTAATCAAATCGGGAAGACTGATAGACAAGATTCTGAATGGCAAAACTGAAAAATATTTAGGTATATATTTTAGCAATAAAAAAGGAGAGCTAATGCTCTCCTTCTCTTAATCCTAAACTGCTAATTAAAGAGCAGCTTTCGCTTTTTCAACTAGAACTGCAAATGCAGCTTTGTCGAATACTGCGATGTCCGCAAGGATCTTACGGTCGATCTCGATAGATGCTTTCTTAAGACCGTTGATGAAACGGCTGTAAGATAGACCATTTTGACGAGATGCCGCATTGATACGTGCAATCCATAGTTGACGGAATTGACGTTTCTTAGCGCGACGGTCACGGTAAGCGTATTGACCAGCTTTAGTAACTGCTTGGAAAGCTACGCGGTAAACGCGTGAACGCGCACCGTAGTAACCTTTAGCTTGTTTTAGAACTTTCTTATGACGTGCACGAGCTTGTACACCACGTTTTACGCGAGGCATTATGCTTCTCCTAAACTAAACGATTGATAACTAAAAAGAATTAAGCGTATGGCAACATACGGATTACTGCAGCCACTTCACATTTTGGAAGGATTGCATTCGGACGTAGTTGACGCTTGTTCTTAGTAGTACGCTTAGTCAGGATGTGACGTTTTGTAGCGTGCTTGTACTTAATACCACCAGCAGTTTTCTTAAAACGCTTAGCAGCACCTTTGTTGGTTTTCATCTTAGGCATGATGAATAACTCCGCATTGAGTAGGTTTAATAAACAACGTAATTAGGGCGAACAAAACCCAGCCGTTACGCCTTTATCGAAAGGAAAGCGGCTAGGTTTTAATTACTTGATGAGCCGTTAATTACTTCTTTTTAGGGGCTAGCACCATGATCATCTGGCGACCTTCAATCTTCTTAGGGAAAGATTCAACTACAGCAAGTTCTGCAGTATCTTCCTTAAGACGATTTAGAACGTCAACACCGATGTCTTGGTGTGCCATCTCTCGGCCACGGAAGCGAATTGTTACCTTCACTTTGTTGCCTTCTTCAAGGAAACGCGTCAGGTTGCGTAGTTTTACCTGATAGTCTCCAATATCAGTTCCAGGACGGAATTTTACTTCCTTGATCTGGACCTGCTTTTGCTTCTTCTTCTGCTCTTTAGCAGTTTTGCTCTTCTCGAAGAGGAACTTACCATAGTCCATCACACGACAAACAGGTGGCTCGGCGTTAGGACTGATCTCAACGAGATCCATACCAGCTTCTTCAGCAGCTGCAATGGCTTCTTGAATCGATACAACACCAACTGATTCACCGTCAGCGCCTGTTAGTCGAACTTCACGAATACCACGAATTTCACCGTTGATACGGTGCGGGTTTTGTTTTACCGGCTGTTGGCCACGTCTTCCGCCTTTAATAGCTTATTCCTCCAGATTGAGCTTACGGCTAGAGATCTCGTCTTGGATGTATGCAATAAAATCATCCACTTTAAATTTACCAAGATCTTTACCTTTACGAGTACGTACTGCAATTTCGCCAGCTTCCATTTCTTGGTCACCAACAACAAGCATATACGGTACACGCTTCAAAGTATGTTCGCGGATTTTAAAGCCAATCTTCTCATTTCTCAAGTCCGCTTTAGCTCTAATTCCACTTTTTTGTAGTTTTTGTACTATTTCTTGAACATAACCTGACTGTTTATCAGTAATGTTCATAAGAACTGCTTGTTCTGGCGCCAACCAAGTTGGGAAGAAACCAGCATATTCTTCGATAAGGATACCAATGAAGCGCTCTAGTGAACCTAGAATCGCACGGTGAATCATTACCGGTACAAGACGTTCGTTATTTTCACCTACATAAGTAGCGCCTAGGCGACCTGGTAGGTTGAAGTCTAGCTGGACAGTACCACACTGCCAAGCGCGGTCTAGACAATCGTATAGTGTGAATTCAATCTTAGGACCGTAGAACGCACCCTCACCTTCTTGAATTTCGTATGGGATATCCATCGATTCAAGAGACTGCTTCAATGCTTCTTCAGATTGATCCCAGATTTCATCTGAACCTACACGTTTCTCTGGACGAGTAGACAGTTTCACTACGATGTTGTCGAAACCAAATGTTTGGTACGTATCGTACACCATCTTGATGCAGTTTGTTACTTCTTCTTGGATTTGGCTCTCAGTACAGAAAATGTGAGCATCATCCTGAGTAAAGCCACGTACACGCATAATGCCGTGTAGTGCACCAGATGGTTCGTTACGGTGACATGAGCCGAACTCAGCCATACGTAGCGGTAGGTCGCGGTACGATTTTAGACCTTGGTTAAAGATCTGTACGTGACCTGGACAGTTCATTGGCTTAATCGCGTATTCACGGTTCTCAGAAGAAGTTGTGAACATCGCATCAGCGTATTTGTCCCAGTGCCCAGAGCGTTCCCAAAGAACACGGTCCATCATAAGTGGACCTTTCACTTCTTGGTAACCGTACTCATCTAGCTTAGCGCGGATGAATACTTCTAGATCACGGAAGATAGACCAACCATTGTGATGCCAGAACACCATACCCGGTGCTTCTTGCTGCATGTGGAATAGGTCTAGTTGCTTACCAATCTTACGGTGATCACGCTTTGCCGCTTCTTCTAGGCGAGTTAGGTGCGCTTTCAGTGCTTTCTTGTAGTGGAAAGCCGTACCGTAGATACGTTGAAGCATTTTGTTGTCGCTGTTACCACGCCAGTAAGCACCTGCAACATTCAGCAAAGTGAAGTGTTGACAGAAGCTCATGTTAGGAACGTGAGGACCACGACACATGTCGATGTATTCTTCATGGTGGTAAAGGCCTGGACGATCATCACGCGATACGTTTTCGTCTAGGATTTCCACTTTGTATGGTTCGCCACGTGATTCAAACGTATCACGCGCTTCCTGCCAGCTTACTTTTTTCTTAACCACTTCGTACTTGGTTTTCGCTAGCTCTTTCATACGCTTTTCAATCTTTTCAAGATCTTCTTGCGTTAGAGATTCGTCTAAGTCGATATCGTAGTAGAAGCCATTGTCGATGGTTGGACCGATCGCCATTTTAGCTTGAGGGTAAAGCTGCTTAAGAGCGTGACCAAGAAGGTGAGCACAAGAGTGACGAACGATTTCTAGACCGTCTACTTCATCTTTAACTGTGATGATTTCAAGGCTTGCGTCTTCTTCAATTAGATCACACGCATCAACGCGGTTACCGTTTACACGACCAGCGATAGTTGCTTTTGCAAGACCAGGACCGATCGATTGCGCAACTTCCATAGTAGAAACTGGGTTGTCAAATTGACGCTGACTGCCGTCAGGAAGAGTAATAATAGGCATGCTATGTCCTTTACAGTGGTGTTGCACACCAAGCAACACATGTTATTCAAATTAGAAGCTATTTGTTGAAAATAGTTGAGAGTCAATAAAGGCCTCTCGGTAACACGAATACCGGACCGTTATCGAAAATGGGATTGTACCTAGCTCATATTTAGAATGCAAAGCGCGATTTTGTTTTGTCATAAGAACTTAACCGCAGACCCGTCACGACAATCTGATCATGCTTTTTTAAGAGACCGCATAGCTGATGAATGGAATTGCCCCTCAATGAACTTACACAACAAATTACAATATCCCCTATTACGTGTGAACCGATACAAAGCCTAACACGCTGGGCGAGAGCTCAACGTGCGATTTAGGTATATAGTTGTTTTATAGAGTAGTTTGTATGTAGGTATTCATCATGGTCTATTTCAAATCGCGCTTTATGGTGCTTCTAAGCACCTCGATATGTTCTTTGCAAGCCTTCGCATCAAATGACTTATATGGCCCGCTGCGTTCTTACGCACAATCCCCAATGCAAGTGGTTAGTCACACCAACATACTACGTTCAGGACACAGTCTGCCCTCTGGTTTTGTCGAAGCCTATGGTTCGGGAACCGTGGCAAGTGTTTGGGCTCATACTGATGAATACGCACTGGATTATTACCACAATCAAATCGAATTAGGCAGCAAATGGCAAGTCAGCAACCGTTGGCAGTGGGAGCTCAACTATCGATGGGTCTTTGCCGCTGACAACCATTTAGATGGACTGACGAAAAGCTTCCATAAACTTTTCGGTATCGGACAAAATGGGCGGGATAAAGTAGACAGAGATCGTTTTTACATTTCAATGCCGCAATATGATGTGTTTGAAGATGATTTCGAAGGACAAACACTGGCCAATAACCTATCTACTTACTTACAGTATCAAGTGTTCCAAAATGAACATCACGGCCTATCGATTGGCGGCAGTTTGTATTTTAACGATGTGGCTCACGGCACTTTTCAAGGTAGCAGTTTCGAGCAAGGCTTCCAATTAAACTACAGCTACTTAAGTGATGCTCATGCATTTTATTCGATGATTGGCATGACTTTTCGATCGGATGACCGTGCCTTGCTCGATCTGCCCTATCGACATAATACGATTGCCATTGCGGGTGGGTACCGTTATGCCTTAGAAGATAACCATCACCTGATGTTGGAATATCATTGGTATCAAGGCTCAACAGAAGGGCCCACAGAGTTTGCTGATGCCTCTAATGAACTGGTATTAGGCTATCGATATCTAATGGAAAATTCAGCGCTTGAGTTTTTAGCCGTAGAGAACGCAAGAAACATGGATAACAGTACCGATATCGCTTTCACAATAGGATATCGGTACATATTTTCATCAAGTTGATGAGAGCTATAGATTTAGCGTTGGTGCAACTGCGGCAGCGACTTGAGCATCGGTTGCATTGATCGGTAACGTAAACGAGCGATATTGGTCACCAGCCAAACTGAGCGAACGGTCAATCTCTGCCAAACAATGCATGACCTGCCCTTCCAGAATAAAAGAGAGCTCAATTTCTTTTGATGAGATAAAGCCGTTGTTACGGAACTCTAGCTCTTGATAAATACCAGAGCGAGAGGCAAACGAGCCACCGCGCAAAAAGCCTTTTTCAACATCGGCTTTAACCATTGTGAAGCCAGCTTGCTCGATCGCTTGAATAACCCGAGATGCTACTGGTAGTGGTTTCACTTCAATATAGTCACGGTCACGCGGGTCAATCGCAAAATCAATATCTAACGTCGTCTCGACCCAAACATGACATTGATTCTTAAGTGCGCTAACCGCAGTAATTGGCGTTTCATCATGCAGTTTTAGCTGAAACGGAACTTGCTTTTCTTCATTAGGTTGAATCACAAAAGGGTCAACTGCTTTCAATTGATCAATAGTGAAGGTTTGGTAACTTACGCTATCATCCACTTCGACTTTCATTTCCGTGTTCAATTTAATCGTAATAGCATCAATTTGTTGTTCGACGTCTCCGCCTTTGATATGAACATGCCCTTTCAGCGTCGCTCCTTGAAACACGCTCATTTCGTCCAAAATGGTATCTACTTTTGCAGACCCGATCCCCAGTGATGCTTTCAATTTTTTAAACATACTTTTCCTTTTTTAGCGATTTTTCTTCTAATAATCGTTTGTTTACACAATTGTTTTCTGCTGTGCAAGCAATAGACCACAAGAAAATGTTTGAATTCAATCATCAATCCAAATAATGCTCAGCAGCAAGAGTCATTCAGCTCTTCAATAGGATTGCTCGGTCACTAAGCGGTACATTCGTCGAGAAATGTTTGCAATTTGTACCTAAATTAAGCAGTATTTGTATAGTCAAATAAAGGGAGATCATTATGTCTGCACCACTCTACATTCAAATTAAACAATTTATCCTGGATAAAATTGATGCTGGAGAGTGGGTAGTTGGTCATCGCATCGCCACCGAGATTGAGCTTACCGAGCAATTTGGTGTCAGTAGAATGACAGTGAACAAAGCAATTCGGGATTTAGTAAATGAGGGCCGATTACAACGTCGCCCACGCTTAGGCACGTTCGTGTGTGATCCTGGTGAAAAGTCAGAATCTCCCCTGCTAGACATTCGAAACATTGCCGAAGAAGTCAGCGATAGAGGGCGAAAGTATGGCAGTAAAGTGCTCAAACAGATTGCCATAAAAGCAGATGACAACATTGCGACAAAACTCGGCGTTATGTTAGGCACGACAGTGTTTTACAGTGAAATTATTCACTATGAAGACCAAACGCCGATTCAATTGGAGCTCCGCTGGGTGAATAGCCAATATGCCCCGAGTTATTTAAATCAAGACTTCACACAAATCACTCCAAATCAATACCTGTCAGATAATTGCCCACTCAGCGCGATAGAACATACTGTAGAGGCAATTGTGCCTGAAAGCCGTATTAAGCAAGACTTAAAAATGCAAGCCAATGAACCTTGCCTTCTCTTGAATCGCAGAACGTGGAGCCAAGATAAGTTAGTCAGTACCGCCCTACTTTATCACCCTGGTAACAAATATAAGCTGAGCTCAAAAGTGCTCATTTAAGGACAAGATTTGTCCTCTAGATCTACGTTTTGATCACATTTTAGCAACATCAATCTTGTCAGTGTTCTTATTTTGCTCTATTTATTTGTATATACATTTAATGATACAAATAAACACAGGGACACAAACATGGATTTGCTGATTGAAAACGCACGTCTAGTTACCATGCAATCGGGAGAGTGCGGATACCTTCCAACGCCTCCAGCGCGCATTGGTATTCAATCTGGAAAAATCGTTGCGATCAGTACCTGTGCCATTGGTGAAGACGCACCGCAAACCGAGTCTCTGTTGTCTGCCCAACATTACCCTCAGAGTATCGATCTTCAAGGCCAGTTAGTTCTGCCGGGCCTGATCGACTGTCACACTCATCTTATTTACGCGGGCAATCGTGCCAACGAATTTGAAATGCGCTTAAACGGCGTGCCATATCAAGATATTTCCAAACAAGGCGGCGGGATTCTCTCAACGGTACATGCGACACGCTCTGCAACCGAAGCGCAGTTAGTTGAGTTAGCGTTGCCACGTTTAGACGGGCTACTCGCGAGCGGCGTCACTTCTGTCGAAGTGAAATCAGGCTACGGATTGACACTGAATGATGAAGTAAAAATGCTCCGTGCAGCCAAAATGCTTGAACAAGAGCGCAAAGTTAAAATCACGACTACACTTCTCGCCGCTCACGCCATTCCGCCAGAGTTCCAAGGTCGTGCAGATGATTATATTGAGCACATTTGTCAGGACATAATCCCTGTTGTCGCAAAGGAAGAATTAGCTACGAGTGTCGATGTTTTTTGTGAATCGATTGGTTTCAATCTTGAACAAACAGAAAAAGTGTTTGTAGCTGCAAAACGCCACGGCTTAAAGGTTAAAGGGCATACTGAGCAACTTTCTAATCTCGGTGGTACAGCCCTCACTGCGCAATACAACGGTCTGTCAGCGGATCACATCGAGTTTTTAGATGAGCAAGGTGTTAAAGCACTTGCTCGATCAAACACCGTCGCCACTCTATTGCCTGGCGCTTTTTATTTTCTAAGAGAAACTCAGTTACCACCGATTGAGTTGTTGAGAGAGCATAACGTGCCGATGGCAATTGCTACGGACGTCAACCCAGGTACATCACCATTTTCTGATCTCACACTCATGCTGAATATGGCGTGCACGCTATTTCGCCTTACACCGCAAGAAGCACTGCGTGGTGTAACGCAACATGCAGCCAAAGCTCTGGGTTATCAAAACTCACGTGGCGAAATCAAAGTAGGGTTTGATGCGGACTTCTCTATCTGGGATATCGAAAGCCCTGCGGATTTAAGTTATCAAGTCGGAGCAAAACGTCTGGTAGGTCGTATAGTAAATGGTGAATACATTTCACACGGAGGCCAATAATATGTCTCAATTCGACCTACACTCTCCCCTATTTCATTGGCAAGGCCGTCATGATGCCGAGGACGGCAAGCTTGGTCAGCGAATTCATCACGTTGTTCAACGCCAAAAAGCAGATGAGTTGAGTGCCGTTGCGCATGGCGTCTCATTACTCGGTTTTGCTACCGACGCTGGCGTTGCGAGAAACAAAGGACGCATTGGCGCGAAAAAAGCGCCAGACTTAATCCGACGAGCACTCGCTAATTTAGCATGGCACCAAGACGCCCCACTATATGACTTAGGTACTGTGGTGTGTGAAGACGACTTACTGGAAGAGAGCCAAGCTCTATGTGCAGCAACCATTTCAAGCGCACTGCCCCATACGCCAGTCATCGTGCTAGGTGGTGGGCATGAGATTGCGTGGGCCTCCTTTTCCGGCTTAGCGGGGTATTTTAAAGAGCACTATCCAGAGAAGAAACCTAAAATCGGCATTATCAATTTCGATGCTCATTTCGATTTGCGCGCATTTGAGAGCAACCTCACCGACATAAGACCAAGCTCTGGTACACCCTTCAACCAAATTCATCATTTTTGTCAACGTAACGATTGGGACTTTCATTACGCTTGTATTGGTGTAAGCCGCAGTAGCAACACTAAAGCGCTATTTGAAAAAGCAGATGCGTTAAATGTTTGGTATGTAGAGGACAATCAGCTCTGCTACTTAAACCACAGTTATCACTTAACTCAGCTTCAGCATTTTATTGACGACTGTGACTACCTCTATTTGACCATTGATCTGGATGTATTTCCTGCCGCAACCGCACCTGGAGTCAGCGCACCAGCAGCTCGGGGAGTGAGTTACGACACTATTGCACCCTTTTTAGATCGAATTCTTCATTACAAAAATAAGTTAATGCTGGCTGATATCGCCGAATACAACCCAAATTATGACGTCGATAGTCAAACAGCACGATTAGCTGCCCGTTTGTGTTGGGATATCGCCAACGCAATGGCGGAAAAACAGCACAAACCATAATGCATCCCAGATGCCACTGATTATTACGACCAAGCAAGTACTTGGTCATCACGAGAAACTAAAGGAGTCTGAAATGACACAGCGCCAGGGACAAGATCCACGACTTGATACAAGCAGAACAATTCGTGCACCTCACGGAGATAAACTGCGCGCAAAATCTTGGCTAACCGAAGCCCCTCTTCGTATGCTGATGAACAACCTTGATCCTGATGTTGCAGAACATCCACATTCACTGGTTGTATATGGCGGCATTGGCCGAGCAGCGCGAAACTGGGAATGTTACGACAAGATTGTTGAAGTACTTGAAAGACTCGAAGATGACCAAACGCTTTTAGTTCAATCAGGCAAGCCTGTTGGTGTTTTCCCTACTCATAAAAATGCCCCACGCGTGCTTATCGCAAACTCAAACCTTGTTCCGCATTGGGCAAACTGGGAACACTTCAACGAGCTCGATAAACAAGGCTTGATGATGTACGGCCAAATGACCGCTGGCAGCTGGATATACATTGGCTCGCAAGGTATCGTACAAGGCACATACGAAACGTTCGTATCTGTTGCAAAAAAACACTTTGACGGTGAAGCAAAGGGCCGTTGGATTCTAACAGGTGGTCTTGGTGGCATGGGTGGTGCTCAACCTCTCGCTGGTACAATGGCGGGCTTCTCCATGATTGCAGTAGAGTGTGATGAATCACGTATCGATTACCGCCTACGTACAGGCTATGTCGATAAGAAAGCGACTTCTTTAGATGAAGCGCTAGCTATCATTAAAGAGTCAGACACACCAGTATCGGTTGGTCTACTAGGTAATGCAGCAGACGTTTTCTCTGAGCTGGTAGAACGTAATATCACGCCTGATGTCGTAACAGACCAAACGTCTGCACACGACCCGCTCAATGGCTATTTACCACAAGGCTGGAGCATGTCTCACGCAGCAGAAATGCGTTTGCAAGATGAAGCAATGGTCGTAAAAGCAGCGAAAAAATCTATGGCTGTGCAAGTTCAAGCGATGTTAGAGCTGCAAAATCGCGGCGCCGCAACACTCGACTACGGTAACAACATCCGCCAGATGGCCTTGGAAGAAGGCGTAGAAAACGCATTCGATTTTCCTGGCTTCGTTCCAGCCTACATTCGTCCTCTATTCTGTGAAGGTATCGGTCCTTTCCGTTGGGCTGCTCTCTCTGGCGATCCTGAGGACATTTATAAAACCGACCAAAAAGTAAAAGAGCTAATTCCAGATAATCCGCACTTACATAACTGGCTAGATATGGCTCGCGAACGCATCCAGTTCCAAGGTTTACCTGCGCGTATTTGCTGGGTTGGTCTTAAAGATCGTGAGCGTCTTGGTCAAGCATTCAACGAAATGGTGAAAAATGGCGAACTTAAAGCGCCCGTTGTCATTGGTCGAGATCACTTAGATTCTGGCTCTGTAGCAAGCCCGAACCGTGAAACCGAAGGTATGATGGACGGTTCTGACGCCGTATCAGACTGGCCATTATTAAACGCGCTACTCAACACGGCGGGCGGCGCAACTTGGGTTTCACTACACCACGGTGGTGGCGTAGGTATGGGCTTCTCGCAACACTCAGGTATGGTTATCTGCTGTGACGGCAGTGAAGATGCCTCAGAACGTATTGCCCGCGTGCTGCATAACGACCCAGCAACAGGCGTGATGCGTCATGCTGATGCGGGATACGATATCGCTAAACAATGTGCAGCAGAGCAAGGGCTAGATTTGCCAATGCTCAACGAAGAACTGAAGAAGCTCAAGTAAGGATGAAAGAGATGTTAAATTTAACGCTAAAGCCAGGTCATATTAGCTTAAACGAACTACGCCAAGTGAGCCGTTCACCAGTCAACCTTACTTTGGATCCTGAAGCCATTCCGGCCATTGAAGAAAGCACACAGGTCGTAGACCGAGTCATCGCGGAAGATAGAACGGTTTACGGAATTAACACTGGTTTTGGGCTATTGGCTAACACACGAATAGCACCAGAAGATTTAGAAACACTGCAACGCAGTATCGTTCTTTCTCATGCGGCAGGTATCGGTGAGTTTATGTCAGATGAAACGGTTCGTCTGATGATGGTATTAAAAATCAATAGTCTGTCTCGTGGCTTTTCTGGGATTCGCCTAAAAGTCATTAATATGCTGACCGACCTAGTCAACGCACAAGTTTACCCTTGCGTACCTAAAAAGGGCTCTGTTGGCGCATCAGGTGACTTAGCTCCTCTAGCCCATATGAGCACTGTATTACTGGGAGAAGGACAAGCTCGCCACAACGGTAAAATCATTTCCGGGCAAGAAGCATTAAAAATCGCAGGTCTAGAGCCTATCACTCTGGCGCCAAAAGAAGGCTTAGCGCTACTAAATGGGACTCAGGCATCCACAGCGTTCGCATTGGAAGGCCTGTTTATCGCGGAAGACCTTTTCGCGTCAGCAACCGTTTGTGGTGCAATGTCTGTTGAAGCCGCTCTCGGCAGCCGACGTCCATTCGATCCGCGCATTCACCGTGTACGTGGTCATCGCAGCCAAATGGACGCAGCACTCGCATACCGTCATTTGTTAGACACATCGAGTGAAATAGGTGATTCGCACACTAACTGTGAAAAAGTACAAGACCCGTATTCTTTGCGCTGTCAGCCTCAAGTGATGGGCGCGTGTTTACAGCAAATCCGCAATGCGGCGGAAGTATTACAAGTAGAAGCGAACTCCGTATCAGATAATCCGTTGGTGTTTGCTGAAGATGGTGACATCATCTCTGGCGGTAACTTCCATGCGGAGCCTGTTGCAATGGCAGCCGACAACCTAGCACTTGCGATTGCCGAGATCGGCAGCTTGTCTGAACGTCGTATGGCATTACTTATCGATAGCGCGCTATCAAAACTGCCACCGTTCTTAGTCGACAATGGTGGTGTGAACTCTGGTTTCATGATTGCTCAGGTTACCTCTGCTGCGTTAGCAAGTGAAAACAAAACACTCGCTCACCCAGCGTCAGTAGACAGCTTGCCAACATCTGCAAACCAAGAAGATCACGTGTCAATGGCAACATTCGCGGCTCGCAGATTGAAAGAAATGGGCGAAAACACTCGCGGTATTCTGGCTGTCGAATACCTCTCAGCAGCACAAGGCCTAGACTTTAGAGCGCCAAACAAGTCCTCTGAGCGTATTGAGATTGCGAAACAAATGTTGCGTGAAAAAGTATCGTTCTACGATAAAGATCGCTACTTTGCGCCGGACATTGAACAGGCAAACACTCTGCTTAAGCTGGCTATCCACAACACGCTCATGCCAGAGAGCTTGTTACCAAGTATTCAATAATTAAGCATAACTGGCATTTCATCGAATAAACAGATGATGACTTGAAGGCTCTACGTTCTGCGTGGAGCCTTTTTACATACGATTAAACATGTTGATGGCACTGTTTATGAACGCCTGTCTACTTTGATGGCTATACTTTAAAAGATAGGCGAGCGAAAAGGTCGTTGTTTATTGCTTTCACAAATAAAAGCGTTGCTAAAGTATGCGTTTTTAACGGTTTATCCGCCGAAATAGTGTCTTATTGTTAGGATACGGTGAAGTTTTCACTGGATGGACCATTGCTACGCAGATATTCGCATATAATCCCACACAGTTTTGGTTACTACGTAAAAATTATGTTTCTAACACCTTATTTTTCAAACACTAATCACCAGTTTCAGTTCACTCGCGAACAAGCAAGCCACTTTGCAAAACGTGTCGCAGGTGACTACAACCCAATTCATGATGAAGACAACAAACGCTTTTGTGTCCCTGGGGATTTACTTTTCGCAGTGCTCCTTAGTAAAGAAGGCGTTAGCCAAAAGATGCGTTTTAACTTCTCTGGCATGGTAAACGATGGTGTAGCACTTCATATTGAAAATAAGTGTGACAAAGAAAGCGCTGTTGTTGACGAGGCAGGTAAAGAATACTTACACATGTCCCGTGAAGGTGAAACTAACCACGATCCGGCATTTATTGAGCATGTAGTGACAAATTACGTGCAATTTTCTGGTATGAACTTCCCTCACATCATGGTTCCTCTTATGGAAGAGAAGCAAATGATGATTAACTGCCAGCGTCCATTAGTTATTTATGAAAGCATGGAAGTCGAATTTTCACGCTTAGACCTTACGCATCCAGAGGTGGATTTCACTGGCGCAACATTCGATGTAGAAGGAAAACGAGGTGTAGTCACCTTAAACTTTGCGTTCAAAGAAGACGGTGAAGTCGTTGGTAAAGGTATTAAGCGCATGGTTGCAAGTGGCTTGAAGCCATATGACCAAGAAGCGGTTGACGACCTTGTACGCCGCTTTAATGAACGTAAGGATGCATTCCTAGCAAAGTTCGTTAAGGCAGCCTAGTCGACTGCCCTATCAGAAGCGCACAAAAAACGTGTTTACTAAAAGAAAGCCCAACGTCGACCGTTGGGCTTTCTTTTTATGTCTCATCCAAACAAAACTAAACGCAATGCTTAGAGCCAACGACGAACATGGTTTTTATAATCCACATACTCTTCACCAAACAATCGCTCTAAAACGCGTTCCTCAGGCTTGATTTGAAACCGATTCATATAACTGACAAATATCACGCCACAAAGCACCACACTCAAGTGCTGCCACCACAAACCAGTTGCTATGATTAGAAGCAATAATGCCGTGTACATAGGGTTGCGTGAAAAGGCAAACACACCAGTTCTTACAACAGAAGATGCCGCTTCAGGTTTTACTGGGTTCACTGTGGTTTTTACTTTGCGAAATTCATACACGCCAGCAATGCCCATGTAGCCAGACAACAAAGTTAATACACCTACTACAAATTCAACAAAGGGGACTCGAATGTTCATGCTCGGCGTCAAAACTTTAAGTCCGTACATCAAAAGTATGACTAGCAAAAACACCGCAACAGGTGGGACTTTGAGTTCAAGTTTTCTCAAGATTCATATCCTTTGAAAGGGTCTAAGTACGGTTTCTAAAAAGCCCAGTAAAACTGGGCTTGATTTAGTCCGATTACAACAAAGTTAACAATGCCTGAACGGGATGCTTGGGCTTCGTTCCTTCAAAGCGTTTAACTTGGCTGCGGCAAGAATAGCCTGTAATCAAACATCTCTCGTTATCCAACTTATCTAAGCTTGGCTTCCAGCTTAAATTGTAAATGTCTTTCGACATCGACAACTTATCAACCTCATGACCAAACGTACCCGCCATACCACAACAACCAACAGGTACCGTATTCAAAACTGCACCAAAGTGAGCAAAAATAGCGCCCCACTCTTTTTCCGCATTTGGCATTTTGGTTTTTTCAGTACAGTGCGCAAACAGATACCAAGGTTCCTGCGCCTTATGCTCTCCGCTTTCAAACGCTTCTAGTCTTGGGTAAAGCCATTCGTGGGCTGTTAGTACATCGAAATCACCTCGCTTACTGCCAAGCACTTCAGCGTATTCGTCTCGATAACACAGCACCAAAGCAGGATCGACGCCAACTAATGGGATATCCAAATCCGCTACCATCGCCAAGAACTTCGCTGTGTCGGCTGCTGTGTCCTTAAACTGACGTAAAAACCCTTTAATGTGTTGTGCTTTACCATTCGGCTTAAACGGCAGAAGCACCGGATTCATACCCAGCTTTTTCAATAACTTAACGAAGTCTTCAACGACATCAGCGTCGTAGTAACTAGTGAATGGGTCTTGAACAATTAAAACATGCTTGCTCTTTTCAGACGAAGACAAACCACTGAGCGCTTGCAGATCATAAGGCGTTGTCAGCGACTCTACTCGTTGTTTCAAGGTGGGTACTGATAACAACGGCGCATCGACATACCCGACCGTAGATGCCGTTAAACTTTTCACCCACGACTGCTTCAAAACACCATTTACGACACCTGGCGCTTTCGCCATCATCGGCAGCATAGTCTCAATGTTGGCAACCAGATAGTCTTTTGCAGGACGTTGATAACGAGAGTGATAGATGTTTAAAAAGCGTGAGCGAAAGCTCGGAACATCGACTTTAATCGGACACTGACTCGCACACGCTTTACACGCCAAACAACCATTCATCGCTTCATACACTTCGTGAGAGAAGTCATACTCGTGACGACGATTGATAGAATGACGTACGCGGTCAATCATGGTTTTGATTGATGTTTTGTTTTCTAGTGTTTGCTTTTCTAAGTCAAGAATATCAATGCCTTGCTCAGTAAGCTGACGCAACCACTCACGAACCAAACCTGCACGACCTTTTGGTGAATGACGACGATCGGCTGTTACTTTCATCGATGGACACATTGGCGAGCTGGTATCGTAGTTAAAACACAAACCGTTACCGTTACATTCCATCGCTTGTTTAAAGCTGTCACGTACTTGAACGTCAATCTGACGGTCATAGTAACCACGTTTGGTATCGGTAACTTTGACAAGCTCTGCATCACTATCCAGCGGTGTACAGATTTTGCCCGGGTTCATTTTGTTGTGTGGATCGAATGCCGCTTTCACACGTCTCAGTTCAGTAAACAACTCGTCGCCGAAAAACTCAGGGCCATATTCTGAACGGAAACCTTTGCCGTGTTCACCCCACATCAAACCGCCGTATTTCGCCACCAGCTTGACCACTTCATCAGAAACTTCGTGCATCAATGCTTCTTGGTGCGGGTCACACAAATCCAACGCAGGACGTACGTGAAGCACCCCAGCATCGACGTGACCAAACATGCCGTAATTCAGAGACTTGCTGTCTAACAGTTCTCGAAACTCTACAATAAAGTCCGCCAGGTTTTCTGGTGGCACACAGGTATCTTCAGCGAATGCGACCGGTTTAGCACGACCTTTTGCTGCGCCTAACAAACCCACCGCTTTTTTACGCATGTTGTAAATACGCCCAATGCTCGCTACATCGTTACAAACTTGGTAGCCGATAATGCCCGCTTCTTCTGTTTCCAACATGGTATCGAGCTTGGCGGTCAACGCTGCAACCTGAGCAGCAACTTCTTCTTCGTCCTGACCTGCATATTCCACCATATTGATGCCAAGCATCTCTTTATTTGGAACATCGGTAAGCAAATCACTCACGGTGTGCCAGACGATATCTTGCTTCGCGAGATTAAGCACTTTCGAGTCAACGGTTTCTACAGACAGCGCTTTCGCTTCGACCATCAACGGTGCATTACGCAGTGCAGAATCAAAGCTGTTGTATTTAACGTTAACCAAAGTACGCGCTTTCGGAATTGGCGTCAGGTTAAGCTTCGCTTCGGTAATGAATGCCAATGAACCTTCAGCGCCGCACAGTACTCGTGTGATATCGAAACGGTCACCTTCTTCATTCAAGGCATTTTTTAAATCGTAGCCCGTTAAAAATCGGTTAAGAGGAGGAAATTTATCCACGATCTGCTGGCGTTTTTCACGACATACGGATTCCGTTACACGTAGCGCCTTGGCAGCAAACTCGTCTTCTTTTGGGTAGCCGTTGGACAGGTCTGATTCTAAAACTGAGCCATCAGCAAACACCGCTTGTAGCGACAAAACATGATCGGATGTTTTTCCGTATTTCAGAGAACCTTGACCAGAAGCATCGGTGTTGACCATGCCGCCAATCGTTGCACGGTTACTGGTAGATAAGTCTGGAGAGAAGAAGTAGCCATAAGGGCGAACAGCGTCATTTAACTGGTCTTTCACTACACCAGTTTGTACACGAACCCAGCCTTCTTTCTCATTAATCTCAAGCACTTTGTTCATGTGACGAGACATATCCACCACAATACCTTTGGTTAGCGACTGACCATTGGTCCCTGTGCCGCCACCACGAGGTGAAAAGGTAATTCGTTCGTACTTTTCTTTATTGCTCAGTTTCCCGAGGAGAGAAACATCTTCAGTCGTTTTGGGATGAACGACAGACTGAGGAAGTTGCTGGTAAACACTGTTGTCAGTGGCAACCGCTAGTCGGCTTGAATATTGGCTTTCGATATCGCCAGTGAATCCGGCGTGCTCAAGCTCTTTCAGAAAACTAAGAACAAGAGGATCGACATCAGTTTGCGAGTGTAATCTTGGTAACATTTGCTTCCTGCCCCTACGACGCTGATCCGATCAGCTGCGGGTTGTGTAATTATTTGCTCACTTCTCATACAAATTGGCGCTAAGCGAAAAAAAACACCACAAAAGAGTTAGTGAAGTAATATTCTTTGAATTTCGTCACTTTACAACATTTAAAAAGACGAGCAAATCAGAATCTCGATACAATAATTAAACTTATGCTTTATTTTTTCACGCTTGATGCCTTACATTGGGGAACGAATCGCGTTTCTAGATGAGTTTTCAGAATGAAAAAAAATAAAATTGTGACCACTGAAGATATCCTTCTCAAACTTTGCCAGTCTGTTTCTGGCGTACTTACTTCGGCGACATCTTCTCAAGTAAATTATTCAGCAATGGTGCAAAAAATCCACAAGACTAGCCTCAAACCAGATTTTGGCTGTTTTGTTCTGTTTGATGGCGGATTTACCGGGCTAGTTGTGATTAATTTTACGGCAAAAGCCGCACTGGAGATCTACACCAACTACATGCGTAATATGGGCATGCCAGAAGAAGAGCTGGCAATATCTCATACTTCTGACGAGGTAGGCGATGTTCTGGGTGAACTCATGAATCAACTGGTCGGAGACTTCACTAATAAAATTCGTAAAGACCTGCAAACGAACATCACACAAAACCAACCAAAAATGCTGGCGCTGAATAAGCAAGTTATCTTACAAGTTGATACCAACCTTGACCGCCCTCAAGCGCGCAGAGTGACGTTCTCCACCGAAAACAACAATATTTTCTATCTCGAGCTAGCAATGGATAAAACTGAGTTCATCCAACTGGAAGAGTTTGAAGTTGCTGAAGACGAAAACCCAGACGACATTTTAGAGGCAACACGTAAACAGTTGGCTGAGAAAGAATCTAAATCGTCGGGATCAAACGATGATGCCGATGACTTGCTCAACCAGCTCGGGTTGTAATTCTAACGAATCTTAATGAAGAATGGCTTCTTAGACACAAGTACGACTTCATACTGATTACGACGAACTAAAACGCCAGCCTCGCTTAATGCGAGGCTTCTTTTTATGTGCAGAAATTATCTTCAGTCCCACCTTGTATTTCGTTTTTATGTCAAAAAAGGTAATATGTCTGACTTCATAAATTTTCTGCTTTCGTTACTGGTTGTCGATGGATAAACAAAAAGCTCTGAAAAAAATCGCCAAGTGCTTAGAACTGGGCAATTCCGCTAATGTTAATGAGGCTGCCAATGCTATCAAAATGGCACATCGCCTCATGCTTAAATATGGTCTCGATAAAGACGATATTGAGTTCATCAGAATGGGAAAAACACAATCTTCTCATCTGCTACCAGCGAACATCAGTTCTACCATATTGCGAGTGATTCGCGGCATTAACACAAAATTCGGTGTCGAAGCAGTATTGTTGAATCACAAAGGGCTCAAACGTGTCGAATTTATCGGTGAAGCAGATCGCGCTATTTTTGCTGCATTTGCTTTCGATATTGTTTATCGCGAGATGAACGAAAGTACCGGACAATTCCGAAACAGCTTTGCTGGCACCGGCACCTCTTCTCAGGAAGTGACTCGCCGTGTGAACTCATTTGTATCTGGCTGGGTGGAAGGCGCGATTGAAAAATTGCCAATTATTTCTCCAGATGAAGAGTCGGCCAATAAAATTAATGACTATATTGATAAAGAATTCCAAAACATTGACCGCGAAACGTTCAAGAAGCAATTGAAAGAAGCGATGAAAAACCTAACTGAAGACTACGAAGTGGGCTTAAAGAAAGGTAGAAAGGTTTCAGTTAACCGTGGAGTGGGCGGCGAACAAGCACGTAAAATGTTGGGCGATTCATCGAAATAGCCAGAATAGTAAAGGATTCACATAAGCAGCAATGACTTCGATGTCTATGGGGCTTACTTTGAGAGCTTTGGCAGTATTGATAGGAATTTTCTTACATAAACTCTTATCAATCTTACTTTCTCATAACAAATATTAATGCTTGTTTATTCATAATTCGCATCCCATTATGAGGCATGGTTTCGCCTCAGTTTTATACGGAGATTTTCCCTTGAAAAAGATGCCTATTGCACTAGCTCTAGTGCTAGCTCTTACTGGCTGTCAAGCCACTCAACGCCAAAATGCAACAACGGGTGAATACGAAACTAACTCCACCACGCAAGGCGCGCTTATTGGTGCGATCGCGGGCGCAGCAATCGGCCTAGCAACGGGTGATGATGCTAAAGAACGTCGTCAGCATGCACTCATTGGTGCAGCCGCCGGCGGAGCGACTGGCGCTGGCGTTGGTTACTACTTTGACCAACAAGAAGCGGAATTACGTCGCGCTTTGCTAAACTCTGGCGTACAAGTTCAGCGTGTTGGTGAAAATCAGCTTTTACTGCGTATGGAAAACGGTATCGGCTTCTCTTCAAGCTCTTACCAGCTTGATGCTAGTATCCATAATACTCTACGCGGTGTTGCTCGCATCCTAGTTGAGTACCCAGATACCAGTCTCGTTATTGATGGTTACACGGATAGCACAGGTAGTGAGTCATACAATCAAACGTTGTCAGAGCGCCGTGCAGAGTCCGTACGTCAATTCCTAGTATCTCAAAACGTTGCACCTGGTCGTGCAATTGCACGCGGCTACGGCGAACGTAACCCAATTTGCTCAAACCAAACTTCTGAAGGTCGTGCGTGCAACCGTCGTGTTGAAATCCAGATCTTGCCACTGAAGTAATTTGGTTGCACCATAACGGTAATAATAAAAAATTACCGGAGCAGGCCTAACCATTATCGTTAGGCCTGACATATTAATGTCTGTCAAAACGTCTGCCCTACTCTGCTTATTTAGCCTCAGCTTTTCTGGCTACTCACTTGCCTCTCAAGCTCCAAATGACCCCATCGAACAATACGAGTACGCACAACAATTATTGGCATCAAACGAAGCTGAAGCCTCACCAGAAACGCGCTACTGGCTAGAGCAATCCGCCAACCAAGGTTACCTCCCTGCGCAAAAACAGCTCGCGAACGACTTTGCTAAAGGGATAAATGGCGAAAAAAATGAAACACAAGCGTTATATTGGCTAACCTCTATCGCACTCAATGACCCAACCGATCGTGGCTTTCTTCTCGCCGATTTTATTCAGCGCAATCCAGATAAGGTCACAACTTCTCAATTGACTGAAGCCTTGTATCAAATGGCTTCTCAGCATAATCCAGCAGCAGAACAAGCTTATAATCAACTGTTAGAGCTGCGCTTCAACCAACTACGAGCTAAACAAGTCTCGCAAATAAAGTCGCTCGATAAAAAAGCAGAGCAAACACAAGAAGAGAAAAGCACAGTTGCAAACCCCAAAGTAAAACACTCGCAGTTTCTATGGCTGATTTGGCTAGCGGCGATCCTCATCATCAGCGGCTTAAGTTTCCTCGTGATCAAAAAACTCAAGCAGAATAGAAAAGCGCGTGAAGCCAAAGAGGAAAGCCAAAATCAACGAATGGCGGAAAAAATAAAAGAGCTAGAGTTTACGAACAAGCAACTGAAGCGTCAGTTAGAGAAACTATTCAGAGAATTTAAGAAATCCAAAACTCAGGCAGAAAACCATAAGCTAAGCGTCGCGTGTGCTATGTTTGGCTACACACCACAAACCATCCCTGATTTACAGGCAATCAAGCTACGCTATAGACAGTTATCAAAGCTTTATCATCCTGACACAAGGGGCAGTGAAGAAGAAATGAAGCGACTCAATCATGCCTTTAAGCTCGTTTCACAAAATGTTACAAAACAGTAAAAATAGGTCAGGATACTTTGGCTGCCATGCTTCTATTCCCATATAATCAAACACCGCAATCGATCTCCCTCTCAAAGAAATTAACAGACATTTAACTTAAGTCTCGCTTTTATGCCATAATGCCCGGCGCAAAATAACACCTAACGACTCAAATTAATCTAGGTGGGGAGAAAATCAATGTTCACTGAAGAAGGCACCTGTGATTGGTGTAAAAAACCTAGTCTTGTAACTCGTCACGATTATTTAGATGGCAAGCACCATTACTCATGTAAAGCTTGTTACGACATGGCAAAAATCGACGTGCGCCTATTTAACCAAGGCGAATTGCAAATGCGCGAACGCTTGCAACGAGCGAGCTAAGCAAGACGGAATCAATGGAACTGATTTTCAAAGGCGCCTTTTAAGGCGCTTTTTTGATCGGCCAAGCCTATTTCCAATTTCTATCTCGTATTCCCTCCTATCCTACATAGCACGTCGCATCGGTTATCAGCCCTCTTACCACTGTCCGTGAAAAACACCTGTATATACAGTAGTAAACCCCTGTATGTCTCTCGTCCAACTTTCTACTCACCTCACATTTTTAAATTGATGTTAGACATATCAGAAATGAAAAATAAACAAATAAATTCAATCACTTAAAGTAAAATCCTTTTATTTCCTTTTCAAAAAACCGCAAATAACTTTTGAGAAACTGGTTGATCAGGTCGCCAAAACAAACTACTGTATACACATACAGCATGTATAAAGGAACAGTAAGATGCAGTTACAAAGTCAATCTCATACATACTCTCGTTACAACGTATTGGCACAAGCAACTCAGCCCATGGCCGTTTCGGATCAGCTTCTATCTAAGCTGGCTGTTTTATCGCAGCAGAAACAATGGATTTTGTTTACAGCAGACTGCCCTCGTCCAGACTTTGAACAACTCACTGCTTCTAATATTTGCTGTAAAAACGTTATTCAAATGAAGCCCTCTCAACAGCTTTCAGAAGTCGAGATCGTGATAAAAGCCATCCGCTCAGGCAATGCCAGTGCTGTTGTCGCATCCAATAAAATTGCACTTATGAATCAATCGATGTTGCGCGACATGGCGCAGCGCTATCAGTGTGAAGTCTTTTTCGTCGAAGGCAGAGTTAATAAGTACCACTAATAAGTTCGACGTTATCCATCCTGCATCTCGCCTCCTTTTTAAGGGGGCTTTTTTTGTATTAAAGAAAACAGGCAAACGTTTGCTTTTTCTCTGGCGAGTTAAAATAGTTCTGGTATGATGCCCACATTCGATTTATTCAGCGCCCACATTTTGCTGAATATCTTCTCTTTCTGACGTTTGATTAAGATGATAGGAATGTCGCAATGAGCCTTGCTAATCAAGTACTTGCCGTCAATGACGACCTGCCAATTCGCACCCATAAACCCGTTCATAGTGGAAAAGTTCGTTCAGTTTACTGGTTAACTGAAGAAGACAGCGCCCGACTGATCAAAGAAAAAGGATACAATGTCGCTCCAGATGCGCCTTTGGCTATCATGGTGATTAGCGACCGAATCTCTGCATTCGATTGTATTTGGCATGCTGAAGGTGGTCTTAATGGTGTCCCGGGTAAAGGGGCTGCGCTTAATGCGATTTCTAATCACTGGTTCAAACTGTTCAAAGAAAATGGCTTAGCAGATAGCCATATTCTAGACATTCCTCACCCTTTTGTTTGGATTGTACAAAAAGCCAAACCGGTAAAAATCGAAGCCATCTGCCGCAAATACATCACGGGTTCGATGTGGCGCGCTTACGCAAATGGCGAGCGCGAGTTTTGTGGAATCCAACTTCCTGAAGGGTTAGAAAAAGACAAAGCACTGCCAGAGTTGCTAATGACCCCATCCACAAAAGGCATTCTAAAAGGCATTCCCGGTGTGCCAGAAGCGGATGACGTGAATATTACTCGTCAAAACATCGTAGACAACTACGAAGCATTTAACTTCTCAAGCGCTGACGATATCGCACTCTACGAAAAATTGCTGAAAGAAGGCTTTAACGTTATCAGCCAAGCGTTAGAAGAAATCGACCAAATCTTTGTCGATACCAAATTCGAATTTGGTTATGTTCATGATGCTGCTGGCAATGAAAAGCTGATTTACATGGATGAAGTGGGTACACCAGACTCGTCTCGTATATGGGATGCTAAAGAGTACCAAGCAGGTCACATCGTAGAGAACTCAAAAGAAGGTTTCCGCCAGTTCCTACTTAACCACTTCCCTGACCCAGATATCTTGCTAAACAAAGAACGTATGCCTGAGCGCGAAGCTCTCGCTCGTGATAATGCTTTACCCGTCGAATCTTTGATGGCGATTTCGAGCACCTACATTGGTATTGCCGAGAAGATTACAGGCAAGCCGATTCATTTGAGTGAGAATCCGAAAGCGGAAATCATCGAAGTTCTGAGCAAAGAATACGGATTGATTGACTAGCACTGTCGCTAGATTGCTAAACGCTTTCCAATAAAAAGTCCGCACTAGCTTGCGGACTTTTTTCGTATTAGGCTCAGTTTAGCCGATATTTAACGTAGTGCCATCTGTTGTAGAGGCTGACTTGGTCGTCACCTGATATGTTTTGTCTTTAATCGTTGATACGAAATACCAGGTCGACTCTGCCTTGTCAGGCGTAAAAGTAACGCGCATAAAGCCACGCTGTTTGATGTCTGCCCACTGTAATTCTGACACTAAGTGCGGCAGCGTGTATTCCATTTGAGCGATCGCAACAGGGTCTAACGCGAGGTAGGCCTCTAACCCAGGGGAACTCACAGAGCTAGTCGCAAACTCTACCCCGATAGGATGCTTAGATACGTCTTTAAGCTCACTTGCCCATGCGTTGTGCGTATCTCCGGCCAAGCAGACAAAGTTACCACTGCTGGCTTTGACCAGTTGATAAACTTTCTCTCGCTCAACGTAGTAGCCATCCCATGCATCTAGGTTATATGGCAAAGCAATGGTATCTAAACTTGGGTCAGAGAGATAACCCGTAATCGCAGAGTTTACCGCTAATAACGCCTCTGTTTTTTGTTCTTCAGTGGCAGTAAACAATTGAAACATCGCGGTCATAACCGAACTTGGCAACTCCATACGAGACATTAACACTTGTTGCCCTAGCACATTCCAAGTTGCGTCGTGCGTACTGAACGCATCCATCAGCCAAGCGAGTTGGTCACCGCCTAACAGCTCTCGGTCTTGACTGCGCGACTGGGCAACTAAACCGCCAATAGCTTCCATCGTTGGTGAGCTGAGCGAGAAATAATCCAACGGTTTATCACGCCCCACAAGTCGCGTGTCGAGCATCATCAAATTGACTAAACTTCCAAACGAAAACTGACGGTAAATCAGCATGTTTGAGAAAGTGTTTTCACGAACGGGCAACCATTCTGTCCACGCGGCAGCCGCAGCTGCACGACGATCATTAAAGCTGCCTTCCTCTTCTTGATGGTTTTCCGCACCATTTTTCCAACTATCATTTGCAAGCTCATGGTCATCCCAGACTGCAATCATTGGTAGGCTCGCATGTAACGCTTGCAGATCAGCATCTTGGCGATATTGCGCATACCGTTTTCGGTAATCATCTAAGGTAATGCATTCAGTGCCTTTGCTTGGCTCTCGCCCTAGTGCCTCAGCATCTTCACTAGCGTAGCCACCAGCCCCATACTCATAAATGTAATCACCGAGATGAAGTACCACATCAAACGGTTCTTGCTCATGTTGATTTAAGATCTCTCGATACACATGGAAATAACCAGCAGGATAGTTTGCGCAAGAAACAACGGCCATGGATGCCTTTTCTACACCACCCTCTGGTAATGTTTGAGTTTGCCCGACTTCGCTAGTGACATCTCCAACCATGAATCGATAGTAGTAGCGAGAATTTGCGTTGAGGTTTTGAACATCAACTTTTACCGTGAAATCTCGGCTCGTGTCTGTGGCAAAAGTGCCACTTTGCACGATATCAGTAAAATTTTCGTTAGATGAAACTTGCCAGCTTACATCTGCGTAGCTCGCTGAGGTTGTAACACGAGTCCAAATGATTACTTGTGTTTGAGTAGGATCTCCACTCGCCACTCCGTGCTCAAAGGTAACCGCAACAGATTCACTAGCATCGCTACCACAGCCCACCAGCCCGGTAACAATCGCCGTTGAAGAGGCAGCTTTCATAAAGTCTCGACGAGACAAAGACATATTGACTTCCTTTCTTATTGTGTTTGTTTTTATGCCCAAATGACGTGGTGACTCAATCATCCTTGTGTGCCAATAAGGGACGTTAATTCGAACTTACAGTACCAACCACTTAGTCGGTAATTTGTCCTAAAAACACAAAGTTAGAAGCTAGTTATGACAATTGCATTTCCAAACGTTACATTTTTGTTAATTTAAGTGCAAATACTCTATATTCATCACACTTCCTAAGACCTGTGACAAAAACCTCAAAATAAAAAAACGACCTACTTTGAGGTCGCTTTTCATTGCACTATTGTTAAGTGGTACATCGATGAAGTGGAAATGCTCAGCCTAAAACTTGATGTTCAGGACATCTTGTTCTGACGTATCCACCTTCAACTGACTGCGAGATTCTATGTACTCGATTTGCTGAACATCGAGCGAATATGGCATAACGACTCGCAATTCATTGATCCCTTCATGTTTAGCTAGCTGGGTTAAGCGGACCAAATTGGATTCATCACTTTTACGAGAAGACATCGATTTTAATGCGGCATCCCACAACCGATCTTCAGGCTTGCTCAATTCCGCAATGTTCTGTTTCCACATCAAACCGAAAATAGGCGCGATGGTGGCAAATGCCTCTAAAAAGGTCCATTTTTTACTACCTGTCGCTCCTAAAAAGCTAGTGTAGTCGAATTCAATGCACGTCTTTC
The DNA here is from genome assembly GCF_033339475.1 of Vibrio sp. 2304. Classification (NCBI taxonomy): domain Bacteria; kingdom Pseudomonadati; phylum Pseudomonadota; class Gammaproteobacteria; order Vibrionales; family Vibrionaceae; genus Vibrio; species Vibrio sp. 2304. The sequence goes on from NZ_JAWOUQ010000002.1 coordinate 410,156, forward strand.
CTTGTTGATCCATTCTATGCCCCCGACACTCGAAAATGAGATATACCAAATATCGTTCAACTGTTTTGATATAGCAATGGGATATAAAACATTCGTCTTTTATGCCCTAATTTACATACAAAAGGAAATATTAAAACCAGCTTTGTAACAACTGATGTACAGCTTCGCCATATATAAGCATTCAATTGATTAATATTTCAATTAAGAAACTAAAAACAACACGCAAGTAACGCTATCAATATGAAATCATTATAGATTCACCAAGAAAATATCAATTCTTGTCACAACGTCATCCGCCGACCTACTTTACATCAATCACTCGACTGGCCTTTTTATACTGTATCTTCCAACCAGCCCAACGTGGCAGCTCCCAACGCTTCGGGTCCCCCTTACGGTTTCCCTCTCGATAAACGACCTGTACCAGCTTGCGAGACGCGTAATACTCAACATCCAGTTGGAGTTCTGGCAGCGAAAGTTCTAAAGGGTACTGCTCCGTGAAATCGTCGTATTCCCATTCTGGAACACCGTTAAATGTTAAGTCTTCCGGTTCAAACAACGCCATATCATCGACATTTTCAACGCCTAATGTTTCCAACTGATCCTTTAACCAGCTAGAAAATGTCAAGGAGGCCAAGTCGTTAACCTCTTCTCCTTCGACATTAAGGCCCAATGCGTTGTAGAGTTTCCAGTGTTGGATTTGTTGTTTTCTTTGAGAAGCAAATCCTGGTAACAGTGTCTCGTCTTCTATCATTTCGACAATAGACTGAACAGCAACATCACCTTTTAACGCTTGATGTTCAGTACAGATTGTTCGTCCGGCGTAGACCAAATGCATCGTTGCTCTTGGGGTCTCCTCTTCATAATTCGTCTCACCTTGTTGCCACTCCCCTAGCTCAAGTTCGCGTAATAATGTCAGCGGGATAGGCATCATAACCGATGCGAGGTTCAGTGTTTGCTTAACGCCTCGTCCTGGCACGCTATGGCTATCTAGCACGATGGCCGCTTCTTCTTTATCAGGAAAGCGGCTGTTACGCCCAACCAGCATCTCGACTACGCCATTTCCTAGAGCATCCCTTCGACGAGCTCGTCGGACAAACACAAGCTCAGGGTGCAATGAGGCGATGGAGAAAAAGAGCGCTTCACGTTTATATCGAGAGGCAACGTCAAGTTCCGGTAATTCAAATACTTCTCGCATTTGTTTCGCTAAACCTTGTGCCTCTTCGAGTGCGCTGGCATCAATGACAATGCCCGGAAGTCGCTCCCCTCGAACCAAACGGATCAGCAAAGAGGCATCACATCCGTATGGCTCCTCTTGAGATAGAAGCTCAGCAACTTCACCACTTTGTCGCTGATAGAGCTGCGCAGGCACAGATAAGGCGGCAGCCAAATCAATCATTGCTTCCTTCTCTGGCTTCGCTTGAATTCTGGTAACAAGATCGGCAAACAGTGCATCAATGGGTAGTGGATATACTTTTCTCCCGTGCTGCGTGACATTGCCGCCTTCATCAATCGCTTCCATAGATAACAACGTCGAATGAGATGCCTCTAGCGACTTTGGGGGAATTGAGTCGAGAAAATCGAGTGTTGAGAGACGATACCCACAACAAGCTGCTGCCAGCATGGGCTCGACGAGCTCTTCTCTGTGTAATTCTGGAGGTGTCACCAACTCTAAAGGCGCGTGCTCACCATATAGACGAATACAAGCCCCTTCGGCAACGCGACCTGCTCGCCCCATTCGCTGCGCGGCACTGGCCTTAGAAATGTTGGTTAGCGTCAGTGCTGTACGTCCATTTCGTTGTACAGTTCTGCGCTCTAAGCCGCTATCAATGACAACTCGGATGTTAGGTATCGTTAAGGAGGTTTCCGCAACATTGGTTGCCAATACGACTTTTCGTTGTTTTTGCGTAGTTAACGCGCGGTGCCGTTCTTCATCACTAACCGAGGCATGAAGTTTGACCACCATGACTTCGCCGCAACTTTGTAGCATCTGAGCACATTGGGTGATCTCTTTGCGTCCAGGCAGGAAAACAAGAATATCGCCATCTTCATCTTCCAGTGCTTCTTTTACCGCTCCGACAACCTCCTGTTCACATCCCTTTTTGTTCGGTAAATAGCGGCTGTCTGTAGAACGATGTGTCACCGTGACTGGAAAGCAACGTCCCTCCGAACTCAGGCGCTTAGCATTCAGGTAACGAGCAAGCTTTTCGCCTTCTAAGGTAGCGGAAGTGACGATCAATCGATGTTGATTTTCTTGCTTCAAAATGGCGGTTAATAGATCAATATCCCAGCGTCGCTCGTGAAATTCGTCCACTATCACGACATCAAAGTCTGCTAGCTTGTTTTCCGAAAACCAACGCAGTGCAACCCCCGGAGTGACAAATACAACTTCGGTTTTTTCATCAAAATAGGCATGAAGCTTGATCGCGTAACCGACTTTGCGACCTATTGGCTCTCCAGATTGCTCCGCAAGAAATTCAGCCAGCGAGGTACAAGCAATTCGACGTGGTTCAATAACCAGAACGCGTCCGTGTTTTGCCGCCCACATGGGCAAGCGGGTAGATTTACCCGACCCGGTTTCGGCTTCCACCACAAGATGGTTAAGGCTTACATGATGGTCAAACTCGGCTTGCAGGCTGTCGATAGGTAGTTGAAACATAGAAATTGGATTTGATTTGATGATGCAAAACATTATACCCAAGTAAAAAAATCCTGCTTTAGGTATCTCTAAACAACCAATATTGCCGATATTTTCGTCGGTATCTGAATTTTTTTGCGACATTACATTGATGTGCATCAACGCATGTTTACAACTAAATAGTGAACCCGTTAAAATTTGGTGCGCATCCTTCAACCCTACATAAGGCACCCAATGAACAACGATAAACGCCCACTATATATTCCATATGCGGGTCCGGCTCTTTTAGCAACCCCTCTTTTGAACAAAGGCAGTGCATTCTCTGCTGAAGAACGTAGTTCATTCAACTTAGAAGGTCTGCTTCCAGAGTCGACCGAAACTATCCAAGAGCAGGTGGAACGTGCCTACCAGCAATACAAAAGTTTCGAAAGCGATATGGATAAACACATTTATCTGCGTAATATCCAAGACACCAACGAAACATTGTATTACCGCCTAGTGCAAAATCACATTTCTGAGATGATGCCTATCATCTACACGCCGACTGTTGGCGCAGCATGTGAAAACTTCTCTAACATTTACCGTCGTGGTCGCGGTCTGTTCATTTCATACCCGAACCGTGACCGTATTGACGACTTGCTGAACAACGCAGCAAACCACAACGTTAAAGTGATTGTTGTGACAGATGGCGAACGTATCCTTGGCTTGGGTGACCAGGGTATCGGCGGCATGGGTATTCCTATCGGTAAACTGTCACTATATACCGCGTGTGGTGGTATCAGCCCTGCTTACACGCTACCAATCGTGCTTGATGTGGGTACCAATAACCCGCAACGCTTAGCTGATCCGATGTACATGGGTTGGCGTCATCCTCGTATTACGGGTGCAGAATACGATGCATTTGTAGAAGAGTTTATCCAAGCGGTACAGCGCCGTTGGCCTGATGCTTTGATCCAGTTCGAAGACTTTGCTCAGAAAAATGCGATGCCTCTTCTAGAGCGTTACAAAGACCGCGTGTGTTGCTTCAATGATGATATTCAGGGTACTGCAGCTGTTACTGTTGGCTCTCTACTTGCAGCTTGTAAAGCAGCAGGAACTCAGCTTTCTAAACAACGTATTACCTTCCTAGGCGCAGGGTCTGCTGGTTGTGGTATCGCAGAAGCGATCATCGCACAAATGGTATCGGAAGGAATTTCTGACGAGCAAGCTCGCTCACAAGTTTACATGGTTGACCGTTGGGGTCTGTTACAAGAAGGCATGCCTAACCTTCTTGATTTCCAACAACGCTTGGTGCAAAAGCATACCAATACGAAAGAGTGGGAAAATGAAGGAAATGGCTTCTCACTACTCGATGTTATGCGTAACGCCAAGCCAACGGTACTAATTGGTGTTTCTGGTGCTCCTGGCCTATTTAGCCAAGAAGTCATCGAAGAAATGCATAAACACTGTAAGCGTCCGATTGTCTTCCCACTGTCGAACCCAACAAGCCGCGTGGAAGCGACACCGAACGACATCATTCGTTGGACAAATGGTGAAGCACTGGTTGCGACAGGTAGCCCATTTGAGCCAGTGGTTCATGAAGGTCGCACTTACCCTATTGCACAATGTAACAACAGCTACATCTTCCCAGGCATTGGCCTTGGTGTACTTGCTGTCAATGCAAAACGTGTCACTGACGAGATGCTAATGGAATCAAGTCGCGCGCTCGCAACATGTTCTCCTCTAGCAATCAACGGTCGTGGGGCTCTACTTCCACCACTAGAAGAGATCCACTTAGTATCGAAAAAAATCGCATTTGCCGTTGGTAAAAAGGCAATTGAACAAGGTGTCGCATTAGAAATTACTGATGAAGCATTGAACGTGGCAATTGAACAGTCGTTCTGGCAACCTGTTTACCGCCGCTACAAACGCACTGCGTTCTAAGCTTGAGACAATTCGTTTAATAATTAGCCCCTACCATGTAGGGGCTTTTATTTTTTTATCATCCTAACCAGATTTTGGCATAAATGGGCTTCTCTCTTTTTGTTTCTATCAGATATGATGAGAACTACATTTTTAGTTAAGGATATAAAACGTTTTGTTGTTTTCTCGCATAAGATCAAAGTGGAAGCTGAAATTTTCCTGGAAGCGATTTGCTTTGATTTTGTCGATCTCTGTACTTAGTCTGCTTGTTTCTGTTATTGCCATCGACCGGTGGGTGGTTTTACAAGCCAAAGAAAGCATTTTCACTGAATACGAACAAATACCTCAACATGAGGTTGCTGTGGTTCTCGGTACCAGTAAATACATCGGTAAGATCCTCAACACTTACTACACTCATCGTATTAATGCGGCGATTGAGCTTTACAACCAAGGCAAAGTAAAACAGTTTTTATTGAGTGGCGATAACGCCCACCGTTCATACAACGAACCGTGGACAATGAAACGCGACTTACTTAAAGCAGGCGTGCCTGAAGAAGTGATTCACCTTGATTATGCTGGCTTTCGTACCTTAGATTCGATTGTACGAGCGAAAAAAATTTTTGCTTCGGAGCGATTTCTGATTGTGACTCAGCGCTTTCACTGTGAACGCGCACTGTTCATCGCTGATGCTTACAGCATTGATGCGCAGTGTCTCGCGGTAGCAGGGCCGACGGCCAACAAGCAAAAAACATCGATGCGTGTTCGAGAACTGCTAGCCCGTGTGAAAGCGTTTTTAGACCTGTACATTATCAATACGCAGCCTAAGTTTCTTGGCCCTCAAGAACCTATCGTTGCAGTAAAAGAACCAAATAAAGCAGCTAACGAGCCTCTTCAAGTCCCCGTCGAATAGAGGAATAACGTGGCTCACAAGCCTAGTAACATTTCTATAAAACAAATGGGTAGTTTTCTACCCATTTCCAATTCTCAACATCACACTTTCTAATTTGCTCTACGATTCAGGCAAAACTCTTTTTCGCATTCAAAGTAACATTTCATCAATAAATAACTACAAGTCAGTTACTTTGCCATAAAAAACCGACAAAAGGCAATGCAAAAGGAGCACTACCCATGACCGCACTCGCTGTGACATTGAAGAATTGGTTCTTCACTCGCAACAGCATGATTTTGAACGCGAATATCCTATTGTTCATTATCTTGTTTAATACCTTACCCTTTGAACCACAAGTAGTAACCGGCCTGAGCATCTTAGTTTTTGTTGCTATTCTGTGGCTAACCGAAGCGATTCACGTCAGCATTACTGCGCTGCTCATACCACTACTTGCGGTATTTTTGGGTGTGTTCAACACTCAAGCCGCACTGAATAACTTTTCCAACTCCATCATTTTTCTATTTTTGGGTGGTTTTGCACTAGCTGCGGCTCTACATAAACAAAAGTTAGATCAAGCTATTGCAGATAAAGTACTATTGCTGGCAAGAGGAAAAATGTCTGTCGCTGTATTCATGCTATTTGGTGTGAGTGCTGGCCTGTCAATGTGGATTTCAAACACCGCCACCGCCGCGATGATGTTACCGCTTGTGCTGGGTGTGATGGCAAAGCTAGACGCCAAGAAAAACCACAACACCTTTTTGTTTGTTCTACTCGGTATCGCTTACAGTGCTTCAATTGGTGGTATTGCAACACTGGTTGGTAGCCCACCAAACGCAATTGCAGCAGCTGAAGTTGGCCTTAGCTTCACTGAATGGATGAAGTTTGGTGTACCTATTTCCCTAGTATTAATGCCAATCGCTATCCTCGTATTGTACACGATGACTAAGCCTGACCTTAGCCACAAGTTTGACCTTGACCATCAACCAGTCGAATGGACAAACGGCAAAATGATTACGTTGGCGATTTTCTTACTGACCGTGACGTTGTGGATATTCAGTAAGCCTATTAACGCTATGCTGGGTGGCTTCGCGAAGTTCGATACTCTTGTAGCTATTGGCGCCATCCTTCTACTTGGTGCTTCTCGCGCCGTCGAGTGGAAAGATATTGAGAAAACAACCGACTGGGGTGTGTTAATCCTATTTGGTGGTGGTATCTGTCTGAGTAACGTCCTAAAAACAACCGGAACAAGCGTATTTTTGGCTCATAGCTTGTCAGGCTTCCTTGAGCAAGCCGGTATTCTCTTAACGATTCTTGCAGTGGTTGCTTTTGTTGTCTTCTTGACTGAGTTTGCGAGTAACACCGCCAGTGCTGCGCTACTTGTCCCTGTATTTGCGACCATTGCAGAAGCCTTGGGTATGTCTCCGGTTATTCTTTCTGCACTGATTGCCGTCGCTGCATCTTGTGCATTTATGTTACCAGTTGCGACGCCTCCAAATGCGATTGTGTTCGGTACGGGTCATATCAAGCAAAAAGAAATGATGCGAATTGGCTTCGTCTTAAACATTGCCTGTATTGCTGCACTAACGCTTTTCGCTTGGTTGTTCTGGTAAAAAATAGCAAGTTCGATTAGCACTACACTGCTGCTCACGGTAATCATATCGATGACCTAAACTTCCCCCTAAGTGGTGTTCAGCAGTTTCCCTCTTGGTGGCCAGTTGGCCACCTTTTTTTATTCCTTTGAGTGACGAATCGTTAGGCTTGCTTCTTTTCGCAGGCAAGCAAACCATAATGAACCTCGACCCGGTTACGACCATTGCGCTTCGCTTGATAGAGCACTTCATCTGCTCTCGCCATGGTTTCTGAGACGCGTTCATTTTGCATTTGGGCGACGCCAATGCTGCATGTTAATGATTCACCGTGTACCCACAAATGACTCTCCACATTTTTGCGAATCATTTCCGACTTCTTCACAGCTTGATCAATATTGGTGTCAGGGCAAAATACAACAAATTCTTCTCCCCCCCAACGAACAAGTCGGTCATCTGGGTAGATGGAACTTGCCACCACCATGACAAATTCGCGCAATATGTCATCCCCCATTTGGTGCCCAAATTTGTCATTCACCTTCTTAAATTTATCCAAATCCATATAAAGGATACTGAATGTACTATGCCCCCAGCGAACTTGCCGTGATTGCTGCTCAAGCCAGTGCTGAACTGCGTGACGGTTCATCGCTCCCGTCAACGCATCGCGATGCGCCAACTCTGCAAACTCATAGTTTTGAGCTCGCAAAGTATTATTCACCTTTTCCAAATGACGGTGACGCTTTTGCGCTTTTTCATAAGCCACTCTATTTTTTCGTAACTCATGCAGAGAAAAAGCCAGTCCAAGCGCCATCCAAGAGATTAATAATGCATACAACAATGTTTCTTGCGCAAGGTAAGCGCCTTCAAACTCAATTTTATCAATCACAATTCTATGTTTACCAAGTGCCACACCAGACCCAGTTGCAATATCAATACGTGTGATGTTTGAAAATTCAGGTGCAGAGTGTTCAATCGCGACTCCGTTATCTACTAACCACCAGGTCATCACCTGAAGATTTTTAATCGGAATTTCGACAATATCGCTCGAACCCGATGGAGAAAACTGCATGCCATTATATTTAATGGTGTACTCGTCGTCCGGCTTGGAATACTCAGAATTATAATTGCGAAGATACAAACGTAGGTCGTGGCTAGGGTTAGCCCCTATTCCTGCCTCTTCATATCGCACCTTCAATCGAATCGTATGGTAGTTGGAAAGGTCAATACCCTGTGTTGGCGTTGCTGAATCGGTATAAACCGAGATTCCGCAGTAAGGCCAAGCATACGAGCTCTGCTTTAGTTCACAGCTAAGGACTAGGCTTTGCCGATCGTATGTGATATCTGCCTCACTCACACCTCCTTCACTGGCATCTTTAGTTGCATAGATATTGAAATGCTCAGGTGTAATGGTCAGCTTTCGCGTATCGCCAAGCACACTATAAAGGGCAACCAAACTGATAGTGCAAATAGAAAGAGCAAAGATAAAGTTATGGATCCACTTCATGGGCAAGTGACCTGCTGAGATTATACAATACGTGGGGTTCAATAATTTCAAAAATGAAATCAAGGTGATTTATCAAGAAATAAAATCGCTTTTTCATTCAATTCTTAGTTTCGACACATGGTAACGGATTTTGAACCGTTATCACGTTTTAAAATTTCTAAAAAGTGCAGCCCAACTTCTATTTGCGAAGCATTTCACAACCATAATTTTTAGAAAATAAAACACGATGCATAATAATTTAGTGCAAGACATTTACTTTAAAGCTCCTGTCAACCCTGCATCTCTTCTCCACTTCAGTATATACTGTGCAAAAACACAATAATGAGTAATGTCATGTCATTAATTGCAACTGGCACGCTAAACAAAATGCGTGCTTCTCTGGACGGTGCCGTCAACTACCGTCTTCCTGTCGGTGAGGAAGAAATCGACTTAACTCCGTTTCTGGGTAAAACGCTCACACTGACTCACACTGGCAATATTTTTTGTTGCTCATGTGGAAAGAAAACGAAAAAGAGTTATTCGCAAGGCCACTGTTTTGTATGCATGAAAAAGCTAGCAAGCTGCGACATGTGTATCATGAAGCCAGAGACCTGCCACTACGATCAAGGGACTTGTCGCGAACCACAATGGGGTGAAGAGAATTGCATGGTGGATCACTTTGTCTACCTGTCCAACACATCCAGCTTAAAAGTTGGTATTACTCGTCATACTCAAATCCCGACTCGTTGGATTGACCAAGGCGCGACTCAGGGCTTGCCAATTTTTAAAGTAAAAACTCGCCATATCTCCGGTTTAATTGAAGTTGAACTGGCGAAACATATCGCAGACAAGACCAATTGGCGCACACTGTTAAAAGGTGACGGTGAACCTATGGCATTGCAGGACCGTTTTGCTGAGCTATTGCCTTTAGTCGAAGAGAAAATTGCCGAGATAAAACAGCAATTCGGCGAAGATGCCATTGAAGTATTAAACGAAAGCATTACCGACCTTAGCTACCCGGTACAACAGCACCCAACGAAGATCACTTCGCATAACTTCGATAAAAACCCGGTTGTTACTGGCACTTTGCAAGGCATCAAAGGTCAATACCTCATCTTTGATACTGGCGTTATTAATGTAAGAAAATTCACTTCCTATGAAGTTGAAGTTAGTGCGTAATCGCTTGCAGAACGCGTTGATTCAAATAAAAACGAAAAAAGCTCGAGTTTGACTCGAGCTTTTGTTTTTCTATTAGGAAGAAATCGTTAGTTATGCGTCAAGGATGCTTTCTAGCACATCGAATAACATATCGACTTCTTCTATTGTGTTGTAATGCATACAACCAATTCGCACTACACCACCCGATTCTTCTAAACCAAGTTGACGAACTAAGCCCAACGCATAAAAGTGACCATTCCATACACAAATGTTATGTTCACCCAGTGTTTTCGCGATGAACTCTGGAGAATATCGGTCAAACGTTAGCGCAAAAGTTGGCGTGCGGAGTTGGCTATCTTCCTTTGCGATACCGAATAGATTGACACCATCTAATGCATTCAAACGCTGTAAGAAACGCTCACTCAAGCGCTGCTCATGTTGTTCATACAGTTGGTAGCTTTGCTCCAACCGTTGGCGAAGAGGTAAACCGACTTCACCAAATTGAGCCAGATACTCAACCGCAGAAACGACACCAGCAAGACCTTCAAAACTTTGCGTTCCTGTTTCAAATCGACCTGGACCTATATTAGTGGCAGGCTCGACTTTGTATGGGCGAATACTGTGGAGCCACTGATCGGCTATGTAAGCAATACCAACGTGCGGTCCGAAAAACTTGTAAGCTGAGCAAGCTAAAAAGTCACAACCTAACGCTTGAACATCAACCAAATGATGAGGCGCATAATGGACGGCATCCACATAAACTTGTGCCCCAACATTGTGCGCCATGCTGACTACATGCTGTACATCCACAATAGAGCCCGTCGTGTTCGATGCATAAGTCACAGCGACAAGGCGCGTTTTATCAGAAAGAAGGCGGCTTAAATGCTCCATATCCAGCGTACAATCTTCTTCGTTGATACGAACTTGATGAACCGTAACGCCTTTATCTTCTGCCGCTTGCTGCCAGCTGGATACATTTGAATAGTGATCCAAAGCGGAAACAATGATCTCATCTCCTGCTTGCCAATCTCGACTAATCGCGCGACTAAGCTGAAAGGTTAGTGAGGTCATATTGGCACCGAAGACAATATTGCCAGATGAAGGTGCATTAAGTAGAGCCTGAGCCGACTCACGCGCATTTTGCATTACGTCAACGGTCACTTGGCTAGAAAAATAATGCCCGCCTAAGTTAGCGTTGAAACGACCTAAATACCCTACCATGCTGTCTAGTACTGATTGAGGCACTTGTGAGCCACCTGGACCATCAAAAAACGTCACGGGCTTGTCGTTGTGGTATTGAGCCAACGCCGGAAATTGCTCTCTGATCTGATTAAGATTGAAGTTCATTACGCTTATCCGTAGCCGTGAGTACAAATACATCCATATGGCCCGCTTCGTCATCAATAACAGAGCGGATTGGGCACGCGTTATGCCACAGCTTGCTATCAGCCAAGATTGCGACCTCTCCGGTTTCTAGCACTTTACGGAAAAATGGGGCTTGGTTATGGCTGCTGTACAGCATGATGTCGCCACCGATGATGTTATGGCGTCCCACACCAACCATTGCAATGTGATCAAAACCGTCTTGGTGCACACCTTCAGGTGCTACTTGGGTTTCTTCTTCCAGTGCCCTGATACGGATTTGGTGAATTTCTATTTCTTGACCGTTTGGCAGATGATTCGCATTGACAAACAATTCACACATTTCTCGAAAGCCATCGCTGGTAAGAATATCCTTCTCAATTGGCTCGAATTGTCTTACAACATCACCTTGAAATCGGTTGATATCAGAGGATTGAACAAAGCTATTTTTATTTAAGTCGATGACTTTGCCGTTATCAAAACCAACCACAGAATAACGTCGTAGTCGATACTGACCATCTGCATGTTCGGTACGAGGCAGTTCTTCAAACGATGGGGAAAGCTGCTCAATTGCTGCCATGCTGAGCTGTGTTAAATGTAGAGTATTCTCACGTGAATGTAACATCATTTGCTCCTTTAATGAGGCACATTAATTAACATTTAATTTACACACTAGGTTACGCAAATATTCTGCAATTACCAGCTTTTAACGTTGATAGCTTCAACAAAACGACGAAAACAACATAACAAACCAAACCAAACCACAAAAACAGAGCCATGTTTCAGTTTTACGCTTTGACAATATTTGAAACTAGACTTCTCTACTACGAATAGAATTTTATGCTAGAAGTCAACGTTCTCAATCAATATTTAGTGGGTTCTAATCTATAACCAATTATTCGATCACAATCGTTGTTTATGCTTTTAAAGCACTAAGAATTTCCATACAATCGAGGGAAATGTTACGCCCTTTTTGGAGCCATAATGAGCGACGTAAAACACTGTAAATTATTAATTCTTGGTTCTGGTCCTGCAGGATACACAGCTGCCGTCTACGCAGCGCGTGCAAACTTAAACCCTGTGCTTGTGACGGGAATGCAACAAGGTGGTCAGCTAACCACCACAACTGAAGTTGAAAACTGGCCAGGCGATGCTGAGGGACTGACAGGTCCAGCATTGATGGATCGCATGAAAGAACACGCCGAGCGTTTTGAAACTGAAATCGTATTTGATCACATCAATGAAGTAGAGCTATCACAACGCCCATTTCGTTTAAAAGGCGACTCAGGTGAGTACACTTGTGATGCCTTAATCATATCTACCGGCGCATCAGCAAAATACCTTGGCCTTGAGTCTGAAGAAGCATTTAAAGGTCGCGGCGTTTCTGCTTGTGCAACCTGTGACGGTTTCTTCTACCGTAATCAGAAAGTTGCAGTTGTGGGCGGTGGTAACACGGCTGTTGAAGAAGCGCTATACCTATCTAACATTGCGTCAGAAGTTCACCTGATCCACCGCCGCGATTCATTCCGCGCAGAGAAGATCCTTGTGAAACGTCTGATGGATAAAGTTGAAAGCGGTAATATCGTTCTTCATACCGATCGCACTCTCGATGAAGTACTGGGTGACGATATGGGCGTAACGGGCGTCCGCATTAAAGACGTGAACAGCGGTGCGACAGAAGATATCGACGTAATGGGTGCATTCATCGCAATTGGCCACCAGCCAAACACACAAATCTTTGAAGGCCAAGTAGACATGAAAGATGGCTACATCATCGTTCAATCAGGTCTTGAAGGCAACGCAACACAAACTAGTATCGAAGGTGTATTTGCAGCTGGCGACGTAATGGACCACAACTACCGTCAAGCGATCACCTCTGCAGGTACAGGTTGTATGGCTGCATTAGATGCTGAACGTTTCTTAGACTCACTTGGTGACAAATAACTTTTCACATTTGTGTCATATCCTTAAAGCCCAGCGGTATTCCCGCTGGGTTTTCTTTTGTATACTACCGCCTCATTAAAACAATTATCATTAAGCCTTCACGATGGATAAGAAAAAGCAAAGCAGCTTGAATAAGTGGCTGAAGCAACAAAGTAAGTTAGCCAAGCGCTGGCTTATGATTGCGATAGGCCTAGGCGTACTTTCAAGCGTGTTTTTATTGGCTCAAGCAGCCCTGCTCGCCTCCATTCTGCACCAGTTAATCATTGACCAAGTCGACAAAGCCGACCTCATTTGGCATTTTGTTGGGCTCGGTGGCACGGTTATCGGTCGAGCTGCTTGTACCTGGGGTCGAGAGCTTGCCGGTTACCGTTGCGGGGAGCAAATTCGAGTTTATATTCGCCAACTCATTTTAGATAAAGTTCATAAACTTGGGCCAGCTTACATCAAAGGCAAACCTGCTGGCAGTTGGGCAACGCTCATCTTAGAGCAGGTAGAAGATATGCAAGATTTCTTCTCACGCTACTTACCTCAAATGTCATTATCGGTACTAGTGCCTTTCATCATTTTGGTTGTCGTATTCCCAGTAAACTGGGCAGCAGGCTTGATCTTCCTGGTCACTGCACCACTAGTGCCTATTTTCATGGCACTGGTTGGGATGAAAGCCGCAGAAGCAAACCGTAAAAACTTTAAAGCGATGCAGCGTTTGTCGGGTCACTTTTATGACCGCTTGCAAGCAATGACAACCATTCGCTTATTCGATAGAACAAAATCTGAAACTGAGACGCTAAAGGGTGCTTCAGAAGTCTTTCGTACTCGTACCATGGACGTTCTGAAAATCGCGTTTCTGTCTTCTGCGGTGTTAGAGTTTTTCACTTCTATTTCTATCGCAGTTACCGCTGTCTACTTTGGCTTTAGTTATATCGGGGAGCTGGACTTCGGCTACTACGGCACAGGTGTTACGCTCTTTGCTGGTTTGTTCATTCTGATTCTTGCGCCAGAGTTTTATCAGCCATTACGTGATTTGGGCACGTTCTATCATGCGAAACAGCAAGCGGTTGGCGCAGCAGAAAGCATTGTCGAGTTTCTGGATTTGGAAGTCGATCAAATCAAAGATGGTACCCAAGCGTTAGATAAAAACAGCCCTATCCATATTGAAGCGGACCAGTTAACCATTTTTAGTCCGGAAGGTAAGCAGCTCGCAGGTCCCCTATCCTTCTCTCTTGAAGCCAACAAAAGTACGGCTTTAGTTGGACCAAGTGGCGCAGGCAAAACAAGCTTGGTAAACACCATCCTCGGTTTCATGCCTTATCAAGGTAGCTTGAAGATTAATGGTTGTGAATTGTCGCGACTGGATCTAGCCACATGGCGAGAGGCAGTAAGCTGGATTGGTCAAAACCCGATGCTATTACACGGTAGCATTCGAGATAACATCACACTAGGTAAGCACAATATTCAGGATGCAGACGTACATTCTGTGTTGAATGACTCTCACGCTGCTGAATTTGTTGAAATGCATGGGTTGGATTATCCGATATCTGATCGTTCTGGTGGTTTATCTGTCGGCCAAGCGCAGCGTTTAGCACTGGCTCGCGCCATGCTACAAAATGGTCGTTTTTGGTTATTAGATGAACCAACCGCAAGCTTAGATGCTCGCAGTGAAAAACTCGTGATGGAAGGCATTAACAAGTATGCGCATGCCACAACGAATTTGATGATTACTCACCAACTTGCGCCTTTACAAAACGTATCGCAAATTCTTGTTATGCAGGACGGCCAGATTGTTCAACGTGGTGATTACGCCACACTGTCGACAGAATATGGCTTATTTAAAGACATGTTGGAAGCGAACCTCGCACAACGTGAAACAGACAAGGGGAACTTAGATGCGTGATTTACTCCCTTATCTAAAACTCTATAAGAAACACTGGTTTGGTCTTTCGCTAGGTATGCTACTGGCATTTCTGACCTTAGCGGCGTCTATTGGCTTATTAACTCTATCAGGTTGGTTTATTTCAGCCGCAGCGGTGGCAGGCTTGACGGTTGCTCGTGAGACCTTCAACTACATGTTACCAGGTGCCGGGGTACGCGGCGCTGCAATGGCTCGAACCGCAGGTCGATGGGGAGAACGTGTCGTTAGCCACAATGCAACGTTCAAGCTGCTTACCGATCTACGTATCTTCTTCTTTAAGAAACTTGCACCACTGATTCCGGGTCGTGTTTCTACGATGCGTGATGCCGATCTGCTCAACCGCCTAGTAGCGGACGTAGATGCGATGGATCACGTTTACCTTCGACTTATCAGCCCTGTCGTGATTGGTGTTTTTGGCATATTGAGTTTAACGGCTGTCCTGGCGTTCTTTGATTGGCATCTCGCCCTACTGCTTGGCTCGATTCTTACCGTCATGTTGTTTGTATGGCCAGTACTGTTCTATAAACTGGGTAAAAACAATGGCGAGAAGCTCACTCATCATAAAGCGCAATTGCGAGTGGCGACACTGGACTGGCTTCAAGGCTACAGCGAACTGAGTATCTTTGGAGCAGAAGAACGTTATCGTAATCTCATTCTAGAGAAGCAGAAGCAGTTGCTGTCTAACCAATTTGTGAACGCGAACTTAACGGGCATGGCTTCAGGCCTGCTTATGCTGGTGAACGGCATTACACTGGTTGTGATGCTTTGGTTTGCTGCAGACGGCGTAGGTGGTCGTGCTCCTGATCCTTGGATTGCGCTGTTTGCGTTTGCAACCATGGCGAGCTTTGAGATTCTGATGCCTATCGCGGGCGCATTCCAGTATCTCGGTCAAACGTTGACCTCTGCTCGTCGTTTAAATGAAGTAATTTTGGCTGAACCTGACGTTGTCTTCCCTGAGCAGTCGAAACATAAAGACACAACGTTAGACATTGAATTCGACAACATAGATTTTACTTACCCTGACGGTCAGCAAAAGGTGCTGAAAGACTTGTCACTCTCACTACCGTTGGGCACTAAAACTGCAATTGTAGGTCAAACAGGTTCAGGTAAATCAACACTGATTCAGCTTCTTTGCCGCTACTGGGATGTTAACCAAGGTGAAGTTCGAATCGGTGGTACAAAACTGCGAGATTGGAGCGAGTCGGACCTGCGGGCAGCAATGACTGTGGTCAGTCAACGCGTAGATGTACTAAACGGGACACTACGTGACAACTTACTCATGGCCGCTCCGGATGCAAGTGATGAGCAACTGTCTACTATTTTACAAAAAGTCGAGCTTGGCGGACTTCTTGAAGAGCCGGGGTTAGACGCTTGGTTAGGCGACGGCGGTCGTCAGTTATCTGGTGGTGAGAAACGTCGAATCGGTATTGCTCGAGCATTGCTACGTGATGCCCCAATCCTACTCTTAGATGAACCGACTGAAGGCCTCGATAAGCGTACGGAACAAAAAGTGATGGCGCTTTTCAGTGAACACTTTGCTAATAAGACAGTAGTATTCATTACACACCGACTGATAGAGCTAGAAAGTATGGATAGCATCTGTTTGATGGAACAAGGTGAGATCATCGAACAAGGCGACCATCCAACGCTACTCGCTCAAAAAGGTCGTTACTACCAGCTATTACAATCTCTATAATTCGATTTTCAGTGACGAGAAGGGCTCATCAAACGATGAGCCCTTTTGTTATTCCTGTATTATTAGTTACCTAATTAAGCACGTATACAGTGCTGATTTACCGACCAGATTTTTTGAGATAAGCCGCCATTTCATCTTCCGGAACCATGCCCCCACCTGTTGCCCAAACAAGATGTGTTGCGTTTTTGAGTTTTTCTTCGTCAAATTTCATTCGAGACTGGTAAGCATGGTTATTCGAGACGTGCACTGCACCAATCATACCGGCTAATGCAGAAGGCTCTAGATTAATACCTTCCAGTTCACTTAACTCACCCAAGTGGTGATACATACGAGCGTCATCAATGGTGTAAAAACCATCAAGTAGCCTTTCCATCGCTCTTCCGACAAATCCCGAGGCACGCCCGACTGCCAAACCATCAGCTGCGGTGATGTTATCGATACCCAAATCTTGTACCGAAATATCGTCATGCAAGCCTGTATGTACGCCCAACAGCATGCACGGTGAGTGCGTTGGCTCTGCGAAAATACAGTGGACATGCTCGCCAAAGGCTACCTTCAAGCCAAATGCCACGCCACCAGGCCCGCCGCCAACACCACAAGGAAGATAAACAAACAATGGATGATGCTCATCAACAACGATTCCCAAGTCATCAAACTGCTGCTTAAGACGCTCACCCGCAACAGAGTAACCTAGAAACAGCGTCCGTGAGTTTTCATCATCGATAAAGAAACAGTTGGGATCTTTTTCTGCCTCTTTACGACCTTGCTCGACAGCAATACTATAATCTTCTTGGTGCTCTACGACATTAACACCATGTGACCGGAGCTTATTTTTCTTCCATTCCCGCGCATCCGCAGACATGTGGACTGAAACTGAAAAACCCAGCTTCGCACTCATGATACCGATGGACATACCAAGATTGCCGGTTGAGCCAACCGCAATACTATACTGCTTAAAAAACTGCCGATACTCATTGCTGAACAATTTGCTGTAATCATCGCTTTCACAGAGCAAGCCGGCTTCAAACGCCAACTTTTCTGCATGAGTGAGCACTTCATAAATACCACCTCTCGCTTTGATCGAACCAGAAATTGGCAAATGACTGTCTTTTTTGAGCATTAAATGGCCCAATATTGGTGTGTCGTATTGCTGCTCCAAACGCACTTTCATATTGGGAATATCCACCACTGGGGACTCAATAATGCCACGCGACGTTTCCGTTTCGGGAAACGCTTTCATCAAATAAGGCGCAAATCGTGTTAGCCGTTCACTCGCCGCTTGAATATCTTTTTCATCTAACCCGACATGAGGTAAGCCTTCCTCCAAGGAAGTGATATGGGGGTTGAACCAACAAACCTCTTCAAGATCAATAAGTGCTGCCAAGAGTGGGAACTGCTTAGTCAGCGCTTCAATATTTGCCTTGGTCATTTTACCTTCCTGGAATGATGTGAGTTGAGATAAACAAAAGCGCCGCAATAGCGACGCTTTGGAGAACAACTATCAGTTTGAGTTTACGCGTAGTTTTTCTCAAACTCTTGCATGAAGTCTACTAACGCTTGAACGCCTTCTAGCGGCATTGCGTTATAAATGGATGCTCGCATACCACCAACTGCTCGGTGACCTTTTAGCGCTTTCAGCCCTTTCGAGTCTGCTAACTCAAGGAAGGTTGCATCCAGTTCAGGCTTAGCAAGTTGAAATGGCACGTTCATCAAAGAACGGTTCGCTGAGTGCACGCCATTACGGTAGAAATCAGACTGATCGATGTAATCATACAGTAGCGCGGCTTTAGCACGGTTCACTTGCTCAATTGCTTTTACTCCACCCTGTGCCTTCAGCCATTTGAAAACAAGACCAGACAAGTACCATGCAAAGGTTGGTGGCGTGTTGAACATTGATTCTTTTTCTGCCAAAACAGTGTAATCCAAAATACTTGGTAGTACCTGCTTCGCCATACCTAATAAATCATCGCGCACGATAGCAATAGCAATGCCGGAAGGACCAATATTTTTCTGAGCGCCCGCGTAAATCACACCGTATTTCGACACATCAATTTCACGAGAAAGAATTGTCGAAGACATGTCAGCAACAATCGGTTTGTCGGTGATAGGAAGATCGTTAATCTCAATACCATCAATGGTCTCATTTGGACAGAAGTGAACGTAAGCCGCTTCTGGAGCAATTTTCCATTCACTTGCAGGTAGAACCGCGACTTTCCCGTTGATTTCTGTTCTTGCATCAAACACGTCTGGTTCGCAGTATTTTTTCGCTTCAGCTACCGCGCTTTCAGCCCAATAACCACCATCGATGTAAGTTGCCGTATCGGCATCACCAAGTAAGTTTAGAGGAACAGCAGCAAACTGAGCACGAGCACCACCTTGGCAGAACAGCACTTTATAGTTGTCCGGAATATTCAGAAGATCACGTAAATCCTGCTCGGCTTCTTCTGCAACTTTGATGAACTCTTTGCTTCGGTGGCTGATTTCCATGACCGAAGTGCCAAGACCTTGCCAATCGATTAGTTCCTGTTGTGCTTGCTGCATAACTGCTTTAGGCAGACCTGCTGGCCCTGCACTGAAGTTAAATACGTTGTCCGTATTTTGTTCCATGATGCTCATTGCTCCTGCTATGTAAATATTACGAAATTAATATCACGTTTTCGCAGTGATAAAAACAAGAAAAGAGGTCTTACGACCTCTTTTTAAAGACTAAGCGTTGAATTGGAACAAATTCGCAACAACACGAATTACTGTTGTTGCATCAAAGCAGGCATAAGTAGAGCCAACAATGGGAACTCATGCCCATTTTCGAACTTCAATTTGCCTTCACCAATTTCTGCTTTTAATTGATAACCGCCCTCTACTTTTTCGATCAACTCCATAATAAGGAGCTCATCAATCCCTTCTTGAATAAATGGGTAATGCGTTACTAATTCATCAGAGAAGTAAGTGCTAAGTTCACCAGTAGTGGCCGTCACCAACTTCATTGGATCTTGAGTAATATGCTCAGTACCTTCAGGGATGGATAGTTGCCACTCATTGTGGAACTTGCCGTCACCGAACGCGAGTGAAAGCTCGTTCACGGATAAATCAAAACCTTTGCTAAACAGCGTATCGACATGCGGCAATAAATTCGCAATTTCCTGCTCATCTAGCATAGGAGAGCTTTGATAGATAGACATAATTTGATCAAAAGACTGGCTATCCACATCTGCAATTGAGAAATCCAACTTAAAGTTATCGACATCCGTCCCATCAGTTAAACGCAGTTTCTTAGCATCTAGGTTTAATTGACTGTTCAGCTTATCACCAGACTCACTCATCGTAGTGTTACCACGGTAGCTCGCATTTTCAATCAAAAAGACAGGCGTTAAGTTCGCATCAACCACATCTAGCTTCTCTAGATAGAAAGATTGCTCGCCTAACCAGTAGCCTTTTGCTTGCTTTCCTTTACCTTGCCCTGTCAATGCATTCAGATGAAGCTCTTCACCGTTTTCAAAATCCACTTGAACAGAAGGAACGGAAACTTGGTAATTGAGATCACCCAATACCGTCACATCACCTGTTACTTTTGCAGGGCTTGTAGAAACAGAAACACCTTGCGCTTCGTTACGATAATGCCAACTGTCTAGGTCGAGGATAAATGCTGTATTGCCATTTAGTTGAGTCTGGCTATGCATCGTGAGAGGCAAAAAGTCATTGTCCACCAATTTTGAATCAGCTGTTAGGCTTGTTAGACCGTGGCTAACATCACTGGTTACATCAAACGTCGTTGGCATACCATCACGCTCTAGCTGAGTTTTAAGCTCAGGATCAACAACTGAATAACGAGTCAGCACGACTGAAGACAAGTAGCCACGCTGATACTCGACCACTTCACCTTTAATCATTTCATCATTCATATTGGTAATACCATCTTCAATGATGGACTGACCAATTTGTCCGACAGCCAATGGCCAACACAGTGCTAATGAGATAGCACCACCAATGGCGCCGATTTTTTTAAGATTTTGCATAACGTCACTTATTAGATATTTTCGGTCAGTCTACCCCAAACCACCTGCGGAGAAAACATTGAGACAAATCAGACTATTGATGCTTATTCTAGTCCATTAATCAGGAATCATACTTGGCTCCCACTCATCATGTCCTTTTATTGTTAAAGTTTGCGTGGAGAAGTTTTAACCGGAGCTAAAACATCTGTGAATCGTTATGCTGTGTTGTGTCTCGACAACAACCCAATCAGTGCTGAACAGTTTCGATTGGAGCTGTCTGCCTTCTCAAGTAAGTTTGATATATTTTCTGTCGAATCGATAGAAGAGGCTCAAAGCGCTTTAGAGTATCTAGAAGAAAGAGAACAGACTGTTGCTTTAGTTATAGCGAGCCATCACGCTCATTTTAACGGCGTGGATTTTCTTATTGGTTTAGACCGGATGCCACATACCGAGCAAGCAAGAAAAATTCTTATTAGCTGCTCGTCTGATATAGAGGCAATTCTCACTGCCGTTAATGAGGGCAGGCTCGACCACTGCCTCACTAAACCTTTGCCAGATCACGTCTTATTTAACACAGTGCAAAAAGAGCTGACCCAATTTATATTGCGAAACGGTAAAGAAGACCTGCTAAGTTACAGTCAGGTATTGGATCATCACAGCTTGTTGCGAGCGCACATCAATAATCAGATGAGCCATTATCAAGCCGGATTCTTACACGACTACCACTCGATGTCTGATACCGAGTTAGCCGAGCAAGTGATCTCCGCTCTCCAGCAATTTTTCAAAGATAATGACGAAACAAGAGCGTGCCGTACATACTCACCTGAACACTTATTAACCGTGGAAGGCGAGCCAAATAGCTTTTTGTGGTTTATCACCGAAGGTGAAGTGGCTCTGTACAAGCGCGATGAACAAGGCATGCAGCGAGAGGTTGTACGCCATAACAAAGGGAATATTGTCGGAGGCATGTCGTTTGTTACTGGGGAATGTTCTTTCTCGACAGCTCTAACACTAACCAAAACAGAAGTTATCAAACTCGATCGCAACGTATTCAATAAAGTGATGCAAAGCGACTCAAACTTACTGCCTCTTTTTACAAACTTGCTCTTACGCCACTTCAACCGCCGATTGCAAAGAAGCATCAACACCAAACTGCAACTTCAAAAAACGCTCGAATCTTTAGAATCAGCCCACCAGCAGCTCATTGAAAGAGAAAAAATGGCGATGCTTGGTCAATTGGTTGCGGGAGTGGCCCACGAACTAAACAATCCAGTAGCCGCGATATTAAGGGGCGTAGAGAATTTAACGCATACACTAGAACGATTACTTAACGATGCGCCCAGTTCCGATATACAAACCAAAGGCATTGAATTACTGAACAAAGCGCAAGCCTCAAAACCCGCTTCAACCGCCGAGCTCAGATCACACGTAAAAGCGCTTAGCCATACACTTCCAGACCGAGCATTAGCAAAGAAAGTGGTGAGCCTTGGATTAGAGTCCGATCAAGAGCTACTTACCCAACTAACGAGAAAGCAGCAAGCGTCTTATCATGCTCTCAATACACTAGAGCAATACCACAAAGCAGGTTCTACACTTCGCTCAATTAATGTCTGTGCAGCACGAATTGCTGATATGGTAAAAAGCCTGAAAGGATATGCTCGGTCAGATGATGAGACCCTGCACTATGCCGATATTCATGAGGGTATTGAAGACACCTTGGTGATTTTCGAGAACAAATTAAAAATGCACCAAGTTTCAACCGACTATGCAAACTTGCCTTCCATCCTTTGTCAACCGATCGCACTCCAACAGGTGTGGACGAATTTGGTCTCTAACGCCATTGACGCATTTCCAGAAAAAGGGGTGTTAAACATACAAACACGCCTTGTAGAAAAAGAGCACACAAATTATGCCGTTATCTCATTTGAAGATAATGGATGTGGCATTCCTGAGTCGCAAAGAGACGCCATTTTCGAGCTAAACTTCACCACAAAAAAAGAAGGTAACTTTGGCTTAGGCATCGGGCTGTCCATCTGCCAGCAAATCGTAACAGCACACAGAGGGTGGATTGACGTCGAATCAGAGATCGGCCAGTTCACACGAATGACCGTCTGGTTACCAGTCATCGAAGAAGGAGATGAAACATGACCAAGTATCTAATTTTATGTGTCGATGACGAACGAGAAGTCTTGGATAGCGTGCTCCAAGATCTTGCTCCCTTCGAGGAGAACTTTGTCGTCGAAGGAGCGGAATCGGTGACTGAAGCTCGGCAAGTGATTGAGGAGATGGCGGAAGAAGAAGTTCAGCTTGCGCTCATTTTATGTGACCACATTATGCCGGAACAAACTGGGATCAGCTTCTTAATCGAACTCAGTCAAAATGGTGACACAAAAGCAGCGCGCAAAGTTTTACTCACAGGACAAGCTGGTTTGGAAGACACCGTAGAAGCCGTAAATAACGCGAGTCTCGATTATTACATTGCCAAACCTTGGAAAGGTGAAGCATTGAGAAAAGCAATCGTGTCTCAGCTTACCGCGTTTGTTATTGAGAATGATGATAACCTGCTATCCTGGACTCAAATCCTTGATTCTGAGGCAATCCTCAACGCCATGGCAGATAGAAGAGCAAGCTTTGGCGAGTAATAAAGTGTTTAGTTCTAACTTGAACTCAACGATGCTCATTGAACCACCTTACCTCGCATAGTAGAACGAGGTTAGAAAAACATCGTTACTTGTCCGAGTGAAATTCTCGGACACTACGTATATGGCGTAGTTTTTGCTTAAACCAAGGAACTATTAAGTTAATTGACAAAACATCGACACATTTTTGTTGGTCGTCGACCTTCCTTTTTATTATGATGTCGGATAAATCAGATTACGGTTCAAGTGGTTGCTTGAATCCATGGAAATAATGAACAAGGTTTATCGTTAGTTATGCGTAAAACACTATTAGCCGCTGCCTTACTAGTGGCATCAAGCCATGCCCTAGCTGCAAACGATCGCAATGCGCCAGCAACTATGAGCAACTTTAGCTACGACTATTTCGAAGCACGTATTGGCGCAAGTCCTGTGACATTTGGTGCTGGATTCAGCAAATCAATTCACCCGAACGCGCATGTTATTGCTCGTATTGACTCTGAGTTTGAAAGTGATTTTGACTCAGCTGCAGGCTTTGGCTTCCATTCTCCGCTAAACAACTGGGCAGATCTGACTGGTGAAATGCTAATGCGCGTTGTGCAACCTTCGAATGAGAGCAGCACAGATGTTGGTATGGAGCTTAACTTAGGTGTTCGCCAATGGTTGGGCCCTCAATTAGAAGTAGGCGGCAAAGTCGGCTACGTTTCTATCGATAACGATGACGATTGGACTGGCTCTGCCTACGCTCGATTCCACTCAACAGAGCTTTTCTCTTTGGGTGCTGAAGCACGTATCAACGATTTTTACGGTGATCAGGTAATGTTCACTACGCGTTTTAAGTTTTAAGATTTGTGCTGTAAGAAAAGAGCAAATTAAAAAAACAAAAACCGAGGTCTCTGCCTCGGTTTTTTTGTCTAATTTAATGACTAACTCAATGAAGTGGTAAAAAACTTCAACGTCCTTTTTCCGCTTTTCACACTTGCCTTTACGACCCGCTAACTCCATCGAAACGAGTCAATCATTGTGCGATCAGCTTCGCTTAGTCACACAGTGCCAATAACTGTTTTTTACGCGGCTCTTGGATCAGTTTCCAATGTACGCCATCAGTTGCACCAGCAAATTTCCACAGTAGCTTTACATCAACATCATTACCGTAAGCCGTTTTAACTTTGTTGAAGACTTTTACAGGTCCAAGTTCTAAAAAGGTTTCTACGTCATCAACACCGGCTTTCTTGACCATACGTTCAAGGGTTAGTTGCATGTTGGGTAAGTCTCTTAAGCGTCTACTGGCAGAGGACTTTTGATATTTCCGTTCCTTAATTGAGTATTCAATTGATTTGTGTACCAGTTCATCAAGCCCTACATATCCGGATTCGAATAAATCGGTTACATCATAATAATTTACGGTTGCCGTCGTCTGTTTTTTGACGTGCTTATACTTCTCACAGCTCAGTTGAGTAAACACTTCATCTAGCCCATTCCCACCACGTAAGTAGCAGCAATCATTGCTGACAAGCGCAAACATAGAATCATCGGTGAATAAACCAATACCACCGAACATAGAACGTTTTTGGTACTCACTGAAGGTGCGTACATATTTAAAAAAAGCTTGGTCTGTCATGTCCATTGACCTCTTTAATCTGAATAAATTACCCCGATTAGCGATGTCACCAGATAAACAGCAGCTTATAGCGAATTATAAATGTCGATTTGTTGGCGATATTTTTGTGAGTTGTGCTCACCAACTTGCTTAATCATACTTAACGTTGAAAAATAAGTTAGGACATAGGTCACATATAAAAAAGTATAAATTCTGCATACGTGATTAGTTTCACACTTATTGTTCGTGTGGTGATATTTTTTTGACGCATAGCATGCCTAAAACGCGCCATCATTATGATCTCGCTGGCAATTACGGGCACATAATACGCATTTAATTGATAAAGAATACGCTGTAAGGGTACACTGTACGAAAGATCTCAAGTACAGCGTCACAATGGAACATTTATCATTTTTTTGGCTGCCAAATAATAAAGATAAGCTTATAAACGCACTGGAATCCGAGTTTGCTCAGCTGGTAGAACAGTCCATCTCCACGGGTAAGATTTCGTTACCTCCTATTCCTGATGTCGTGCTTAAAATTCAGCAGTTATGTGTCGAAGAACACACCACGATTGCCGATGTTGCTAACTGTTTATTGGAAGATCCCGGATTAGCAGCGGTCGTTTTACGAGTCGCTAACTCTGTGATTTTCAATCGCAGAAATATCACCTGCAACGACTTAACTACCGCGGTATCTCGTCTCGGAATACTTCGTGTACGTGATATTGTTACCGCACAAGCGATTGAGCAACTTAAACACTCAGTTAATCTCACTAAAGAATGCAATGCTATCTTGGTGAAGAGTGCCGCGATATCGCGTGAGCTCGGTGCCGTCATGGTGATGTTGGTTCAATCGTTTCGTAGCCACGAGCCAGGCACTTATGGCCATCTAGAGCAAGAAAAGGCGTTATTGGTCGGTCTATTAGCCGATATTGGGTTATTTTGCCTAATTAATGAGTACCACTTGTACTTAGATAGGGGCAATTACTTAGACCCAGATATTGCATTGCAGATCTTCCAAACACGTTGTTCTGCCACAAGTAAACTGGTACTTGAGCGTTGGGGGTTTGACAACGACTTCAGAGAAGTATCCTCAAACGAAAAATACGAATTAACGCGACCAGAAGTGAGTTATCTCGACATCGCTAGAATTGCGCATCATTTATTGATGTTCCGCAATCACGATGAACGCATTGACGAACATGAAGTTGAATTCAACTTAACTGGTGCAGAAGTCTTGTATGAACTTAGTAACATGAGTGATACTGACTTCAATGATCAAATCCGAGCTGTACTCAATGCTAGCGGTTTGTAATTTATCGCTTTCTGATAATACCTTATCCGTGATAAAACGATTCGCTCAAGGCTGAGCTGTGTGTGGTGAAATGTCTTTAATTTCAACCGATAGATAATTTGATTTATGCGTGTTGATGTTATCTCAAAAAGGAATCATTGAGCTTTATGTTTTCAGGGATGCTATTTATTTTCGCTCCGCTTGTGGTGGGGTATCTAATTCCTATATCTCGATCTTCGTTATTGGAGAAGATCAATCAGTCAACGTCCTACCTTATTTACGTCATTTTGTCGTTGATGGGTCTTAGTTTGGCGGCGCTCGATAATTTAAGCAGCAACTTACAAAGTATTCTCCTCTATGCGAGTACGTTTTTTTTGTGTCTAAGTGCCTGCAACCTGTTGGCTCTGCCTATTATTGATAAAATTATTCCACTCCAGACCAATCAGAATCAAAAGAAGCTACCGTTATCTTCGATGGCTTTAGAGTCAGTTAAGCTTATCGTGGTCGTTGGCGGAGGGTTAGTGGTTGGCCTGCTGTTACCCATTGATTTGAGTTGGGTAGATACAGCAAGCGAATGGATACTCTTTCTACTTCTATTTTTTATTGGTATTCAGCTGCGCAATAGTGGGCTTACTCTGCGTCAAATCCTATTAAATAAACAAGGAATGGCCATTGCAGCCGTGATCATCGCAACGTGTATGCTTGGTGGCGTTCTTGCAGCGGTGTTTTTGGATCTTCCTCTTTATCAAGCACTCGCAATGGCTTCAGGTTTTGGCTGGTATTCACTCGCAGGTATTTTAATGGGTGACGCTTTTGGTCCGGTATTTGGTGGCGCGTCGTTCTTGATTGAATTGATGAGAGAGCTAGTCGCACTGGTTGCCATTCCTCTCTTTATTCGTAGCTATCCGTGCACCGCAATTGGTTATGCCGGTGCAACAGCAATGGACTTCACCCTACCCGTTATTCAAACCACCGGTGGTGTGCGTTGTGTTCCTGTTGCTATCGTTAGCGGCTTTATTTTGAGTTTATTGGTACCAGTTATGATGCTTTTCTTTGTATCACTTGCTAGCTAGATCTCAGGTTTTCGCTTTAACATCCATTACAATACGGCAAAAATTTAAATACCCAGTTAACGTCAAAGTGGTCAATATTTTTTGGCAAGACCCCTCTTTCTTTTCGTCATTCAGCCCAACGATTTGTCACGACCAAATAGAAAGAAGGGATAAACATCAACTGATGTGCATTGCGTTAATAAAGGGATAACAACCAGAAGGAAGAAGAATGAAACGCTTTGTCGTTGCAGCGCTCCTCGCTACAAGCTCAACTTTTACGATTGCCGCAGATCAACAATGTCTTGCTAGCAAATACGATGGCTACGTCGATGCCTCACTACAGTGGTATCAAGATCTTGTTGATTTGACGGTTACCCAATATCCAGATCTGAAAGAAGTTAGTCAATGGTTCTTGGATGGACGTAAACATCACTTTGAATTAAACCGCGAAGCGGTTCACTACTTTCTAGAGAACGACCCTAGCCGCGTTGCGACGGAACAGCCAATCGAAGCATGGTTAAAACTAGAGCAACATGACGTTAAGCAGTTAGCGACCCGAAGCGATAAGTTAGGTGAAGTTGCAAAACAGACATTTAGCGACCGTCAATCAACTAACCACCCAAAAAACTACGAACTTCGTTCAGCATTCGCTGATCTGCTTAGTCATCCCCAACAAATTGATACCGCACTTAATAAGTACAATCAGTCAATAGAAAAGATTGAAAAGCAGAAATGTGACTAAGATTGCTCGCATTAGTCGTTGATTAGCATTCGAAAACACTAGAATGTTTTAACGTACTCAATCTAGAATTTTTTAATGTGAATATCGTAACCTTCACCTAAAATTTTCATTTCTACAACTTGGGTTTCAACAATTAAAACGGGACTTTGCGCCCGTTTTAGTTTAGATTGTGCCGCTCGCATTACCAAAATAACTACAAAGATTCTTTGCTATGGTTAAGGAACAAAAAACCGCTGATGTTAGCTTTGAGAGCTTGCTAAAGATCTTCACTGTCCCAGAAGGTCCGGACTCAACGTTAACTAAAATTGACGAGAGCCTCTCGCGAAATCTAAATCAATTTCTTCGTGAACACATCGTGGCAGAAGAAAAGCCTTTACGCGAAATCGAAAAAGACTTTTCTTCTGCTCAGATTCCTGAGCAGCCAGAGTTCGTGTCAGATCATACAGAGCACTTACTCGACACTTTGGTGTCGCACTCAGTTCACACATCTTCACCAAGCTTCATTGGTCATATGACATCGGCACTGCCTTATTTCTTGATGCCACTGTCAAAGATCATGATCGCCTTAAACCAAAACCTGGTAAAAATAGAGACTTCCAAAGCCTTTACGCCACTTGAGCGTCAAGTTTTGGGTATGCTGCATCGCTTGATATATGGTCAGAATGATACGTTTTACAATCAGTGGATGCACAGTGCAAACCACTCATTAGGCGCATTTTGTTCCGGCGGCACCATTGCCAATATCACTGCGCTTTGGGTAGCACGTAACAAAGCGTTAAGAGCCAATGGCTCATTTAAAGGCGTGGAAAAGGAAGGCCTTTTTAAAGCCATGAAGCACTATGGCTATGATGGCTTAGCGGTGCTAGTGTCTGAGCGTGGTCACTACTCCCTTAAGAAAGCAGCCGATGTATTAGGGCTAGGCCAGGAGGGTTTGGTTGCGGTTAAAACCGATACCAACAACCGCATTGTTATCGACGACCTGAAAGCGAAAATTGTTGAGCTCGAAAAACAAAACATCAAGCCTATTGCTGTTATTGGTGTGGCTGGCACAACAGAGACAGGTAATGTTGATCCATTGCCTGAAATCGCTGAAGTCTGCCAAGCTCACAGCTGTCACTTCCATGTGGATGCCGCATGGGGTGGCGCAACACTTATGTCTAACCATCACCGTCACCTTCTTAAAGGTGTGGAAATGGCAGACTCAGTAACTATTGATGCGCACAAGCAGCTCTACATCCCGATGGGCGCTGGTATGGTTCTGTTCAAAGACCCTGACGCAATGAAATCCATAGAGCATCACGCTCAATATATATTGCGCAAAGGTTCAAAAGACCTAGGCAGCCATACACTAGAAGGCTCACGTTCGGGCATGGCGATGTTGGTCTACGCCGCAATGCACATCATAAGTCGCCCAGGTTACGAGCTTCTGATTGACCAAAGCATTGAAAAAGCTCGATACTTTGCGGATTTAATCAAACAGCAAGATGATTTCGAGTTAGTTTCTGAACCAGAGCTTTGTCTGCTCACATACCGTTATTTGCCGCCATTCATCCGTGAAGTATTAGCACAAGCAGAAGGCTCACAAAAAGAACAACTGAATGAGCTGATCAATGAGTTAACACAGTTTATTCAAAAGCGTCAGCGCGAAACGGGCAAATCGTTCGTTTCACGTACAAGACTGAACCCAGACCAATGGCAGCGCATGAATACGATAGTGTTTCGAGTGGTTTTGGCAAATCCACTGACCACAAAAGAAATTTTGAGCTCAGTGCTTGATGAACAACGCGAAATCGCCAAGCAAGCACCAAATTTGATGAAAAGAATTCAACAGCTGGTTGTTGATATTCAATCGTCTTAACGGCCAGATCGAGTTACATCAATTTGAAATTTTTTTTCGTTTTGATGTAACTCAAACATCATTATCGTACGACTAGCGCAACAAAACTTCGTTTACACATCCAATTCTGTAGTTTTTACAACATTTTGTTTGAGGCCTGTCAAATTCTCACTAAATAGTACCCGTTATTGGTTTAGACTGATTGAAGATCAGGTTTATACTGATTCTATGGCGCTGGTTGTTTTCGTTAACGCCCCACTCTACTCCGGAATCTTCGTGTTTCCTTTCGTTAGCAGAGCCAGCGAGTTGTTCTCTATACCCTCGTGAACACTATGAATACATTAGAAAAAATTCAAAAAAACCTGGAGAATTTCAGTAAGTCAGAGCGCAAAGTTGCGGAAGTAATTATGGCGTCTCCACAAACTGCAATTCATTCAAGCATTGCAACGCTGGCTAAAATGGCCGACGTTAGTGAGCCCACTGTAAACCGCTTCTGTCGTCGTCTGGACACCAAGGGCTTTCCAGATTTTAAGCTTCACTTGGCACAGAGCCTAGCCAACGGCACCCCTTACGTTAACCGTAATGTGGAAGAAGACGATGGCCCAGACGCGTACACCCATAAGATTTTCGAATCGACGATGGCGTGTTTAGATGTCGCTAAAAATAGCCTAGATCCAATGCAAGTGAACCGTGCGGTCGATTTGCTAACGCAAGCGAAGCGCATTTCATTCTTTGGCCTTGGTGCATCATCTTCTGTTGCCCGAGACGCACAAAACAAGTTTATTCGCTTTAATATTCCAATTACTTGTTTTGAAGATATTGTTATGCAGCGCATGAGTTGTATCAACTGCAGTGATAATGATGTTGTGGTTCTTATTTCTCATACCGGTCGAACAAAGAGTCAGGTAGAAATAGCGAACCTTGCTCGTGAAAATGGCGCAACGGTTATTGCGATTACAGCGAAGGATTCTCCTCTAGAAAAGGCAAGCTCGCTGGCCATCACGCTCGATATTCCAGAAGATACCGACGTTTACATGCCAATGGCAAGCCGAGTTGTACAAATGACAGTGATTGATGTGCTAGCAACTGGCTTCACTCTTCGCCGTGGTACAGGTTTCCGTGAGAACCTAAAACGCGTAAAAGATGCGTTGAAAGACAGTCGCTATGACAAACTAAGCCAGTACTAAGCACTAAAGCTTAGTCAATACTTTATCTAGGGGAACTCAAGGCTCCCCTTTTGTTTTAATGCTGCTAAGGGAGCAATCACCCTAAGTCGTTGACACTCGATAAGTCCGTTCTTGATTCCAGTACTTCAACAGAACTGACATGTTGTGCACTCTCAGCTGCGCACTCTCCGCTACAATCACAGACTTGCTGCAATATGTAAATCAAACGTTCCTGATTCAGGGGTAAAGGATTCCCTTTGATTGCCATTGATTTAAGCGCATCGTTCGCCACTTGCTCAAAAGAGGTTTGGCATACTCCAAATTGAGCCAGTAGCGGTAACGCTAGCTTATCTAGCACCATATTGACCCAAAGAATTCCATCGTGTTCGTTCGCGTTTACTCGCTCAGTGACTAATTGGGCCAGCTTGCGATAACGACTTATCACATCATTCCTACCCGCGAGTTTAGCGGCGTTAATGTTCTCCTGCATCACGTGTGGAGCTAGGCGAGCCGTAATAATGCTATGGGGGGCGTCTAACTTGCCTCCTAACGCCGATGCTAACCCATGAGCGGCACCTAATTTGGCATTAGTAATCGCCATACCACCAAGCAATGCAGCGAACGATAAATCAGAGCGCGCCTTATGATTATCTTGCTTACAAGCGGCAACCACTGAACGGCTTAAACGGCGTAGCCCCTCTTCGCAGACCATATCAGTAAGAGGGTTTGGCTCACCACACACATACGCTTCCATTAAATGAGTGAACGCATCCATTGCGCCACGTCCAGATGTGTATTGGTCGGTCCCGTAAGTAAGTGTCGGGTCTACAATGGCAACGTCTGCGAGCATATCAGGGCTTCGAAGACTCACTTTCACTTTATCTTGTCCAGATTTCAGCACAGCATTTCTGGTCACTTCTGAACCGGTGCTTGCTGTCGTAGGAATTGCAATAAAATGAAGAGGCTTTGCTTTTAAAGGGACGCTTCTTCCTACCACTTCTACGTAATCGTAAACATTGCCTTGATTGGGAATAATGGCAGCTAAGGCTTTGCCCATATCGATGACGCTGCCACCACCTATCGCAACCACCATATCAGGTTGGAATTTTCTACCGAGCACTGCGGTCTCTTCTACCATCGTGATGTATGGTTCACCAACGATAGCTACGTGCTGGTAACGCATATTTTGAGCTTTAAGATATTGGATAATGGGGGCGGCTCGTTGGGTATCCTGCCCAGTAACCAGCAAAACACTGTAGCCAAATTGGTTAATAACGGACAATGAAGATTGAAGTGCACCTTCACCAAATATAATCCTTGTTGCAGTCATAAACTGAAACATACACACCCTCCCAAAAGAATATACCCAAATAACCTCTCGCCCTCTGATTTAACACTTATGTAAGAGTTGAAGTTATTTGCGTATAGCCAAAATAGATTGCTATTTTTTTAAACAAAAAAAATTGACCAATTCCACCTTGCCATCATTAACCCTTTAGAATGTATGTTTTTTATGCGTCACTTCACATACTTCAGAGCCGTAAAATAAGAACGCGCGTTTAGTTTTTATTCGATAGATTTCACCTATAGAACCAAGAGGTAATTGCCGCTTTATTTCCGTATCTGGATCGGGCATAGTTACTCCAACAAAAGAAAGCGCACTCAGCCGCTATGTTTTGTACGCTTTCAAAAAAGAATAGATTTAGGAGAAATAAGATTATGTTCGTTGTTATCTTTGGTCGCCCTGCATGTCCTTTCTGTGTTCGTGCAAAAGAGCACGCAGAAACGCTAAAAGCAAAACGTGATGACTTCAACTACCGTTACGTTGATATTCACGCTGAAGGTATTTCTAAAGCAGATCTTGAGAAAACTGTTGGTAAACCAGTTGAAACCGTTCCTCAGATCTTTATCGACCAAGAGCACATCGGTGGCTGCGACGAGTTCGAAGCATACGCGAAAGAGCACCTAGGTCTATTTGACGAGTAATAAAGACTGTTTTCAAAAAAGCCGCTTCATGCGGCTTTTTTATTATTTTTCAGCTGGTTATTACGTTAAGTCAACTAATGGTAAAACCTAAAAAAATTCACTTATCTTTTTGCTATATTTAGTTACAATCCACAGTTCTTAATCTTTTTTGGCACACACTCTACCGAGCCACACAGTGAACATAGACGTCGTATACCTTCTCGAGCAAAACCCTATCCTTCTAATCTTCGTCGTATTAGCCATTGGCCTTGCCATCGGAAAAATTCGATTTGGCAAATTACAACTAGGCAACTCTATTGGCGTTCTTATTACCTCTTTGGTAATGGGCCACCTTGGTTTCTCATTTAATGCAGAAGCTTTAACCATTGGCTTTATGCTGTTTATCTACTGCGTTGGCATTGAAGCTGGACCAAACTTTTTTGGTATATTCTTCAGAGATGGTAAGCATTATTTTATTTTAAGCATGACCGTTCTCGTGTCTGCGGTCAGCTTAACGTATGGCTTGAGTCACTATTTCGGCCTCGATTTTGGCTTATCCGCCGGTATGATGGCAGGCGCATTGACCGCAACGCCAGTACTGGTTGGTGCACAAGATGCTCTTAACTCTGGCCTTGCGACTATACCGCGGAATATGGAATTTTCTCTGGTATTAGAAAATCTATCCGTAGGCTACGCGATGGCTTATCTGGTCGGCTTAATTAGCATGATCATGTTTGCTAAATTGTTGCCAAAACTGCAAAAACAAAACCTTTCTGATTCCGCGCAGCAAATCGCACAAGAACGTGGCCTTGGAAATTCAAGCCAGAGAAAAGTGTATTTACCCATTATTCGAGCTTACCGAGTGGGCCCAGAGCTAATTGACTGGACTGATGGTAAAAACTTACGAGAACTGGGGATTTATCGTCAAACTGGCTGTTACATTGAACGAATCCGTCGCAATGGTATTCTCGCCCACCCAGATGGTGATGCTATCTTGCAAGAGGGAGATGAAATTGCACTGGTTGGCTTCCCTGACAGCCATGCTCGCTTAGACCCTAGCTTCCGTAATGGTAAAGAAGTATTCGACCGTAACTTGCTTGATTTGCGCATCGTTGAAGAAGAAATCGTCGTAAAAAGTGACGCTATCGCTGGTAAGCGTTTATCGGATTTGAATTTGTCTGAGTTTGGCTGTTTCTTAAACCGCGTAGTTCGCGCTCAGATTGAAATGCCTATGGACTTAGACATTGTGCTCGCTAAAGGGGACGTCCTTCAAGTGAGCGGCGAGAAAAGCCGAGTACATGGACTGGCGGAAAAAATCGGTTTCATCTCGATCCACAGTCAAATGGCCGATTTGCTCGCTTTTTGTAGCTTCTTTATTTTGGGTATTCTGTTTGGCCTCATCACAATGACGTTCGGTCAGGTGTCTTTCAGTTTGGGTAATGCGGTGGGTCTTCTGTTGTCCGGTATTACGCTTGGTTTCTTACGAGCAAATCACCCTACTTTCGGTTATGTCCCACAAGGGGCGCTGAATATGGTCAAAGATCTAGGGTTAATGTTCTTTATGGTGGGAATTGGTCTAAGTGCAGGTGGAAAGATGTTCGAGCACCTAACGCAAGTAGGACCAAAAGTCATTGGTTTGGCATTTATTGTCAGTGTTGTACCTGTAGTTCTGGCTTACTTAGTTGGCGCACACGTACTCAAGATGAACCGTGCCCTGCTCTTCGGAGCCATTATTGGCGCCCGTACTTGCGCTCCAGCTATGGATGTCGTTAACGACTACGCTAAGTCCACCATCCCTGCCCTTGGTTATGCGGGTACCTATGCGATTGCGAATATTTTAATGACGCTAGCTGGTACGATTCTGATAATACTAAGTTAATACTCACTTTGACTATGAAATACAAAAAGGCGCCCAATGAGCGCCTTTTGTTTATTGGTTATCTAGTCTGTGATTCGATTAGATTTGAATGAAGTCTGCTTCAACTGCTGGATTCACATCCGCTTCGTAATCTACGCCTTCAACGCCGAAACCAAATAGTTTCAAGAACTCTTCTTTGTACTCAACGTAGTCAGTCAGCTCTTTTAGGTTCTCAGTCGTAATTTGAGGCCATAGCTCACGACAGTGCTGCTGAATGTCGTCACGAAGTTCCCAGTCATCCAGACGTAGGCGGTTCATCTCATCAACTTCTGCCGCGCTACCGTCTTCTTTGTATAGACGTTGGCTGAACATACGGTAGATTTGTTCCATACAGCCTTCGTGTACACCTTCTTCGCGCATTTTCTTGAATACCATTGCGATGTACAGTGGCATAACAGGAATTGCAGAACTCGCCTGAGTTACAACAGATTTAAGTACCGCAACATTGGCACTGCCGCCTGTTGCTGCTAACTTGTCGTTTAGCGCTTTCGCTGCACGGTCTAGGTCCATTTTTGCTTTACCTAGTGCACCATCCCAATAAATTGGCCAAGTTAGCTCAGTACCAATGTAGCTGTACGCGACGGTCTTACAACCTTCAGCAAGAACACCAGCATCAGACAACGCATTGATCCAAAGTTCCCAATCTTCACCGCCCATTACCGTGACAGTGTCTTTGATTTCTTCTTCTGTTGCTGGCTCAACGCTAGCTTCGATGATCACATCTTTGTTGGTATCAACAGCCGTTGATGTGTAAGTTTCACCGATAGGTTTAAGAGATGAACGAACTAATTCACCAGTTTCTGGCATTTTACGTACTGGAGATGCCAGTGAGTAAACCACCATATCGATTTGACCTAAGTCTTCTTTGATCAGCTCGATAGTTTTCTGTTTCGCTTCATTTGAGAAAGCGTCGCCGTTTAAGCTTTTTGCGTACAGACCTTCTTCACGCGCTAGCTTTTCAAAAGCAGCGGCATTGTAAAAACCTGCTGTACCTGGCTTCTTCTCAGTACCTTCTTTTTCGAAGAAAACACCGATAGTTGATGCACCGCCACCAAATGCTGCCGCGATACGAGAAGATAGACCGTAGCCACTTGATGCACCAACAACAAGAACACGCTTAGGTGCGTTTTTGATTGGACCTTGCGCTTTGGTGTACGCAATTTGTTCTTTTACGTTAGCTTCACAACCAACAGGGTGCGTTGTAGTACAGATAAATCCACGAATTCTAGGTTTGATGATCATATTCAACTTCCTTTAAAAAACCTTGTTAGGATAAAAGTTTCGTTGGGATTTCGCATCTAATTTCTGTAAAAATGCTCTTAAAAGGCAAGTGGTTGGAGCACTATCCCACCATCCACTCCCCAAGAATACAAAAAAGCACCTCATTGAGGTGCTTTTCTTAACATTAGTTATCTATTATGCCGCCGGATTCAACTGCGACTTTTTTGGGCTATGAGTTCGCACTTCAGAAAAGTCATGACTAAAGTGGTCAACTTGAATCGCCTTGTAGCGCAATTTATCTGCAGCCATGATTTGATCAATTTCTTGTTCAGTTAACACGCCTGCTTCAAATGCTTGCTGCAAACGATCATGTAGCAGACCTTTACGAGCCACTTTACCATCCTTAGCAGCCTTCATAAGTTTACGCTCCAAAGGTTTAATGTCGTACATTGCAAGGAATGCATTCTCCATTAAGCCTACGCTGTCATCCTCTGATTTTCCGATGTAGCACAGATGCGTGAGGCGATCACGTTGCGCGCCTGGTGTCATCATCGCTTCTGCCAAATTCACACACAGCTCATCACTTGGCTTATTGAAATGATTACCAAGCGGGAACAATAGCCCCTTAAGCACACCGCCAACGTATTTCACAGGGAAGTTGGTGTAAGCCTCATTTAATGACTTAGAAGCGTTATACAAACAGTGTTGAACAGCGTAATGAACGAAGTCTAGATCGCCTTGTTGACGGCCTTCATCTTCATACTTTTTCAAGGCAGCAGATGCCATGTATAGATAGCTTAATCCATCACCCAAACGTGCGGAGATCATTTCTTTACGCTTCAAGTCTCCACCTAAGGTTAACATCGCAAAGTCTGCACTTACTGCAAGTGCACGACTGAGACGAGTAATGTCTTTGTAGTATTGCTGCGTTGGGCCACTCATGTGCGCGTTGACAAATCGAGAACCAGTTAGTGCTGCACCAAATGCACCGAATGTATTACCGAGCGCGTGCTTGATGTGTTTAAAGAGTAAGTTGTCAAATTCTTTCGCACCTTGTTCAGAATCTGGATTCGCCGCGGCTTCCATTTCTTTTAGAACATATGGGTGACATCGAGTCGCACCTTGACCAAAAATCATCAGATTACGAGTCAGAATATTCGCGCCTTCAACGGTGATAGCAACCGGGATACCAAGGTAATGTTTAGCAAGATAGTTCATTGGACCATCTTGAATCGCACGACCCGCATGGATATCAAACGAATCATTTAGAATGGTACGCGCGATTTCCGTCATGTGGTACTTGGCAATCGCGGTTACAATCCCAGGTTTTTCTTTCATATCGAGAGAAGTCGTCGTTAGCGTACGCGTCGCTTCTAGTAGGTAAGTAAGACCACCAATGCGCCCCATTGCTTCTGCAACACCTTCAAACTTACCGATCGACATTCCAAACTGTTTACGCACGTAAGCATAAGCACCTGTTGTACGTGTAGTAAGGTGACCAATCGCTGTGCCAAGCGCTGGGAGAGAGATACCGCGACCAGCAGAAAGACACTCAACCAGCATACGCCAACCTTTACCTGCATAATCAGCGCCACCGATCAACCAGTCCATAGGGATGAAGACATCTTCACCACGAGTAGGACCATTCATAAACGCAGACCCCAGAGGATCATGGCGTTCGCCTATCTCGACACCTTCATGGTCAGCGGGAATCAACGCACATGTAATGCCAACCTCTTTCTTGTCACCAAGTAGCCCTTCAGGATCCTGCAGTTTAAATGCTAACCCGAGCACTGTCGCAACTGGCGCAAGCGTGATGTAGCGTTTATTCCAACTAACTCGCACGCCAAGCACTTCTTTGCCTTCATGGGTGCCGTAACAAACCACGCCTTGATCAGGTATGCCACCCGCATCAGAACCCGCTTCAGGGCCAGTTAGGGCGAAACAAGGGATGTCTGTACCATCAGCTAAACGAGGCAACCAGTAATCTTTTTGCTCTTGCGTACCATAGTGCGATAGCAGCTCACCAGGGCCAAGAGAGTTCGGTACCATTACCGATACCGCGGTACTGATACTTCGAGTCGCAATACGAGAAACAATGGTTGAGTTCGCCAAAGCGGAAAATTCACGACCACCATATGCTTTCGAGATGATCAAAGAGAAAAATCGCTCTTTACGTAGGTACTCCCATACTTCAGGCGGTAAATCCCTGTCTTCTTTGACAATCTTCTGGTCATCAAGCATTTCTAGCAGGGTTTCAAGCTCATTATCCATAAATGACTGCTCTTCTGCCGTCAGTGTAGGCGTTGGATAATGATGCAATGTTGTGAAGTTTGGCTTGCCTGAGAATAGTTCGGCATCCCACCATACACTACCCGCTTCCATCGCCTCTTTCTCGGTGCTAGACAGAGGTGGCAATACTTTTTTGAACACTTTAAAAGCCGGGTCACTAATCCATTTTCTTCGTAGAGAGCTCATAGTTCAGATCCTTTTGTTCACGTAACCGCTCGGGGTATAATCTTATTATTGGTTTAACTTTCTTATTTGTCTTATGCCAACTGCTTTGCTGACATTCCTGCTGACAAATATGGAATCAGTAAATCGACGACAGATTTCACATCGACTTCCTTTTCAAACTTACTTTCTGCCAGCTCCGAAAGAGCTTGGCTTGAAGCCATCGTAAATACACAGGTTCCTAACGTGAAGTGCAGTCGCCAAAACAAATGTTCTTCACATAGTTCCGGGTTCGCCTTCATTATCGAGAAAGTGAAAAGGTTCAGTACCTCTTCGTATCTGGTGGTAATGAACCAGCGTAGATGACCTTGAACGTCTGTATAACCGCGGCCAATTAACAACATAAATAGCGCAGTACCATTTGGGCGTACATCGTTTAATGTACGTAAAGGTAATCGCAATGACTCAAAGACATCGTCCATGTTGTAGCTATCGCGCGTGTTTAACTCAATTAATGAAGTCTTAATGCTCGGCATTAGTGCTTCTAAATACCTATCTAAAACCGCTCTAACCAGCGTTTTTTTATCGCCAAAGTGATAGTTTACCGATGCTAAGTTAACGTTAGCTTTACCTGTTATCGTTCTTAGCGAAGTATCATTAAAGCCATGTTCAGCAAAGAGTCCTTCTGCGACATCGAGTATTTTTTCTTTTGTTGATGTTCTCGGGGCCATTTTAATCACTCGTATTAAACAACTGTTTGAAAATATACTCCCGAAATTTAAGATTAACAAATGATTAACATCACACTTTAACTAATTGGTCTGACCAGACAATAAAAGGTGTGATCTAATCTTTTGAAATTCAATCGAATACTCCAGTGAAGCTTGTCAGAAGAAAACGATCAAACTTCTCAGTCCATCGCAATTGAAATGCTAACAATAGCCTTGGCGGCTTGGAGTGAGCGACGAGAGTATGAAATACATCTTCGGTTCTAGGGGAGATAAAATGAGAAACACAGAAGTTAGTAACTTCGCCAAGTTGGTAATCCATCTCGATTTTTCTATTACTTTCGGGTGTGTAAGAAGCTAGAAAGCATTAAGTAGAAATTTTTTGAAAAAAAATGGAACTGTTTGGAAAAGGCTCGGTCTGAATATACGTAACAGTTAGGGCATTTGAAGTTTCACTGGCCGTCAAACTTGTTTCCATCTAATTGTTACGTTGCTGCTTTTTTCTTATTAACTCCTATGTTTGTATCCGCCCAGTCAAATTTTCGGCTGGGCTTTTTTTCGCCTATAGATTTGCCAAGCGCCTCTTTCGATGATTTGCCCCAACTCCATAAGCTAGACCTTAGTTGGTCACAAAAGTAACCATCCTGAAGTAGTTGATGTGCCGATCTGCAGACATAAAAAAGCCTCCCGAATGGGAGGCTTTACTAAACAGTGTGTATCTTACGCTTGCGCTTTCTTAGGCAAAGAAAAGTGCAGTAACGCGTAGCCAAGTAACGCGGCTGTCGTCGAGCCCATTAAGATACCTAGTCGAGCATAGGTATCAAACTCAGGGCTTACATTTCCAAACGCTAAAGAGG
Organism: Vibrio sp. 2304; assembly: GCF_033339475.1. Taxonomy (NCBI): domain Bacteria; kingdom Pseudomonadati; phylum Pseudomonadota; class Gammaproteobacteria; order Vibrionales; family Vibrionaceae; genus Vibrio; species Vibrio sp. 2304. The sequence continues at coordinate 450,184 of NZ_JAWOUQ010000002.1, forward strand.
AAATGAATATAGACATTGTAAAACCGATACCACACAACACAGAGACCGCAAAGATATGCTTGAAGTTAATGCCTTCCGGTAACTTAGCTACACCCATTTTCACAGCTGCCCAACTAAAGGTGAAGATACCTAGAGGCTTACCAACCAGTAGCCCCAAAGCAATACCTAATGGCAGCATTGAAGTTAGGCCTGACATCGATACGCCTTCTAGCGAAATCCCCGCATTTGCAAATGCGAATAGAGGTAAGATACCAAATGCCACGTATGGATGAAGTGCGTGCTCCATGTGCTTAAGTGGGGAATGTTCGCCCTGTTTACCCTTAAGAGGAATAGCAAAGCCGATCACTACGCCTGCAAGTGTTGCGTGAACACCAGATTTAAGTACCGCAAACCATAAGATCGCGCCGACTATCATGTATGGCGTCAGTTTCGTTACTTCCTTCGCATTCAACATGAACAGGACACCAGTCATGATGAAGCCAACAAGCAGCGCCATGCTAGAAAGATCACCTGTGTAAAACAGTGCAATAATAACAACCACGCCTAAATCGTCGATGATAGCGAGAGCTAACAAAAACACTTTAAGGCTTACTGGTACGCGCTTACCTAGTAGCGCCATGATACCTAGAGCAAATGCAATATCCGTCGCAGCTGGAATGGCCCAGCCAGAAACCGCCTCTGGGTCGTTAGCATTAAACGCAACGTAAATAAGAGCAGGGGCTAACATACCACCAACCGCTGCAATCGCAGGGAAAATTGCGGTTTCTTTTGATTTTAGCGCTCCTTCAAGTAGCTCTCGCTTCACTTCAAGGCCAATAAGTAAGAAGAAAACAGCCATTAGGCCGTCATTAATCCAGTGAGAAACTGACATACCGAATACATAAGTATGCAGTACAGATTGATAAGTTTCGCCCAGCGGTGAGTTAGCAATGGTCATCGCAATTGCCGCTGCAATTACGAGAAGAATACCACCTGCTGATTCCATTTTGAAAAAGTCACGAATGACATCGTTCATGGTTTCGTCCTTATATTTATTATCTTAATAAACGATTAACAAAGAGTGATAAGAGTGTATAGCTGTCGAAAACTTTAGAATAATCGCTTCTTCAGAGTATAAACTTCGGTTTTTCCGATGTTAAGTTTACTATACATCGTATTTTCCAACATGACACTCAATTTTGATCGGAGATCGTATTTGTTTTTGTCGCACCAAATATTTATCAAGATGATGAGAAAATCAGCATAACACGGCTTGTACCATCATGATAACCCCGTACTTTTGAGAAAAAGCTAAGAAGCTTCGCGCACTAAAAAACCACCCGTAGGGGGTGGTTTTCTTCACAACTCAATAGCCTGTCAGCTGCATAAAGCCCCAAGCCTCATTGGAGCCGGAAGCTAAAGTAGGCCCTTCCCAGTAAGGTATTACAAAGGGTAGCCACATATCTGACTTGATAATGCGGGTAGTCAAATTAATTTGATGCTTCGGAATATTGATAATCCACTGCAAAGGTAACCTTCTTCCATTGGATAAACTGGTCACTTGCATTGGTTTAATACTGATATCATCGTCTGAGAGGTTGATGACTTTACCTGAGCGTGTCGACAACGTGCCAAACACGTGCGGTGTTTGCCCATGGTGACGATAACGGCTAACAGTTAATGCTCGACCATCATCTAAATTGAAAACAAACCAATCCCAGCCTTGTTGCCCCTCACCAATTAAGCCGCTGCCCCACTCTTTTTGCGCCCAAGCAGAACCCGTCACTGAGAATCGCTTACCATTTAAGCTTAAGCTGCCTTTTACTTTTAAAAATGGAGCACTGAAGCTGAAAGAAGCAACAGATTGCAACGCATGTTTAACTTGGAAGCCTTTGTCTCCATTCACCACAAAGGGGCCGCTTGTCATGGTATTGAGCTCAAGTCCAAACGTATCAGTATTCACATTCAAGTTGCCCGGGAAAGGCGTCGCACCGAGTGATCGCCAAGTCCAATTATCAATCCATAACCTGAAAGGGCGATTGATCATACCAGCTTGGCCTATCCCACCTCTAGCTACCCGTTGCTCTTTCCATACATGCGAGCCATGACTGACGACAACATGTGAAATGTACAATTGAGGGTTCTGCCAACCGCTGGTTTCTCGCTCGTCCGTCGCAACCCTGAAATAGCTCCATTGAACATTGTAGATCTTGCCTTGCTCATCTTTTAGTTTCGCAAAGTAGTGCCACCATTCATGCTGATACTCGGGATGAAAGCGAAAGTCTGAGGGTAAAGAGACATGCTCATTAGGTAGTACAGGCTCGAAAATCGTTTGATTTTCACGCGTTAAGATAGAATCAAGTTCGCTTTCTTGTGTTGCTGTCGCCTCTAACCAAAAAGTTGAGTAAAAAGCAGCCCCAGTCAGAAAAGCGAACGTAACAACAATGAGCGTTGAAACCAACAAGCGTTTTTTAGAGCCCACTTTTTTCATTACAACGCGTCCCTTAATGACTTCATCGGTGTACTTTTGATCATTCTAATAACTGGCAATGCGCCAGCAACCATGATGGCAAGCATCGCCCAAGCAATGGTTTGAGCATACTCCCATGGAATCGTTTGAAGCTCTAGAGACCAGCCAAATGATTGCTTAATGATAATATCAACGATCAAATGTGCGAGCGCCAAGCCGAGCGGCACTGCAATAATCGCAGAAATGGCTCCGAAGACGAATAGCTGCAAACCACCTAATACGACAAGTTCTTTTCCGGACACACCCATGCACCTTAATAAGGAAAAATGCCGCTGCCGTGAAAGTTCTCCTGCCAACGTCGCAAAGAATAAACCAAACACGGCAATAATCAGCGTGATATTGCCCAAGGTTCCCGCTATCGCAAAGGTATGATCAAACACTCTCATTGCTTGGCTATAAATATTACCGTTATCAAACACACGATCTTGCGGGAGACGGAATACATTCTCTAAGCGATTTTTCAGCCCTTCTCCATTGACGTTATCTTTTAATACGACGCCAAGACCAACATTACCCGTACCTGCAAATGCATACAGCCAATTCCGGTGCGACATCATCACCTGGTTATATGGGTTTCCATAATCGTAGTAAACGCCTACGACTTGCCAATCCCCACCAAGCGGTTCCTGCAAGTTAATGAAGTCTCCAGGGCGGATATCCAGCTTCAAGGCCATCGACTCGCTGACCATTAAGCTCTTGGTAGCGTGCAGTTGATACCAGTAATTTGGGACACCTAACTTGACGGTAAGTGAGTCTAGCTCACCTTCAGAAGAGCCCGTACTCACAACTTGCAGAGCACCATGCTCGGTCGGCATATCTTTTTCCCAGCGCCACCAAACCGAGTTCACCTCAGGCTGATTCTGGAGCCATGCGCTCATCCTAGCGGCTGAATTGTTGGTCGGATAGATGTACACATCAGCGGCTAATCGCTGATTTAGCCACTTATCGGTTGTATCTCGAAAGCTTCCGACCATTGTTTCTACACCAATGTTTGCCGCCAGCGCTAACATAAACGCCATCGTAGCCACACCGCGATAGCTCATGCTGGCTGCTGCATCAGCAAAAAACCAACGGACACGAACCCATCGCATGGTATAAGAAAAACTTTGGAACATATGCCACATAATAAATGGCATAAACAACGCCACACTAACCAACATCAGCGCAATAATAGCAAAGCCGGTTTCTTGTGTTTTCGGGGCCTGATATACCGCTATTGCAGCGACACAAAACGCACACGCCGCAAGCGCCTGCCAAGAGAACTCTCTTCCAGCAAATCGCATTAGCGACAGTCGAGAAGAGAGGCGGATTGGTTGTGACTTCAGCAAACGGATTAATGGCCACAGACACGATATCAACGCACCCATCGCTGCCATGATTAGGCTATATAAGCTAGATTGCCATGACCATCCTATGGTTAAGCCTACGTTGGCATCATACAAATCACTCAGGCTCGAAGACACTGCTGGGATAAGCTCATTTGCTAAGATCAAGCCAAAAAAGTTACCACACGCCCACGCAATAAAGACGAGCAAAGACAACTCTAGCAATAAGGCTTGCGCTAACTGTGTTCCGTTAACACCAGTCTGTCTCAAAATACCTACCAAACGTTGTCGCTGGATGAAAGACAGAGACATCGCTTGATAAAAAATAAACAACCCGACCAAAAACGACAGCATTCCCATCGCGGTGAGATTCATATGGAATGCGTTAGTTAGCGACTCAAGCTCAGTACGCGTATTCCTAACAAGCGTCATTCCGTTTGGCAGCATGTTTTTCAGTGCTATTAGCTTTTCCTCTGGCATTTCACCACAAGAAATCGCAGACAAACCTGAGCTCCGCTTGAGCATACGCAACAACGATATATCAGTAACCAGCCGAGTACCCGAAAGCATCTTGTCCTTATCTACTTGAATAGGCCCAAGACGGCTTCCGTCATTCATCTCAATGAAGTCCCCATCCTGCCAACTCATGTAAGCGGCCAAATCTTGACTAACAAGAATAGGATAAGGAGGCTTCATTAGTGATAAAACAGGCATCTCACCTAGCGATTTTCCTTGTTGTAGTGGGATCATCGCGACAGGATCTATCCCCACCAACATCAGGCTCATATCGGTCTTGGCATCTAGATGAAGCACGTCAAACGGTGCACATTGGTTGAACCCAGCTCGACGTAACTGAATATAGAAACCTTGAGGAATTTTATTGGCAGAGTGCTTCGTTCGGATTCGGTACGGCAAAGGATTGGAGAAAAGCTTTTCACCAGTGGCATAACTTTGTTTTGCATGCTGGTTGATAGAAGTAACACCAACAAGGAGGGACACGCCTAAAGTTAATCCCAGCCAGACAAGAATAATTTGTAGAGGGTAACGACGGTAATGACCGAGTAGTGCCTTAACTACGGGCCATAACATGTAGCTGCCCTCCTTGAAGTCGAATCTTTCCTTCCATATGGGCGGCCACTTTTTCACTGTGCGTCACTAACAGCAAAGTACACTCCAGTTGGCGAGCGAGACTCGTTAATAAGCGCATTACTGCTTCTGCGTTTCGCTCATCTAGACTACCAGTTGGCTCATCAGCAAGCAGGATTTTGGGTTCCATATAGAGTGCACGAGCAATCGCCGCACGTTGTTGCTGACCACCAGACGCCTCTTCCGGATAACGTCCTAGCAATGGCATTAAGTCCAAAGCAGAAAGAATTTGACGCCACAACTCTTTATCTTCCGGCAGACCTTTTAACTGACGACAAAAACGAATATTGTCGGCAATATTAAGTGTAGGAAGCAGGTTGAATTGTTGGAAGATATTCCCAATATTGTTGCGGCGATAAAGGGTTCTTAAATGCTCCGGTGCTTCATGCATAGCAAAATTTGGAAACTGCACCTCACCAGAGTCAGCAGTATCTAATCCGGCGATTAAATTCAGCAGAGTACTTTTACCCGAACCACTTTCTCCCATCAGAGCAACTTGGTCGCCTTGCTGCAATGTTAATTCTGCCCCTTGTAATACAGGGTGAAACTCTCCCCCGTCTACATAGCCTTTACATAGGTCTGACAGTTTTAACATTGATTATGCCGCTCGGATGGTGTTTAAAAATTGGGATCAGAATCTACACTAAAATCCTGTTAGTAGAAAGTATTTTGAATGCTTGATCACACTATGGAAGTACAAATGCAACTCGATTCACTTTCTGTTGCTAATTTTGTTGACGTTTTGAGCAGATTTTTGCAGCCAAAATAAACTCTGTTCCTCCTTACTGGCCAATCAGGTTTTTCATCCATTTTCGGCTAACCATTCTTGGCAAGCAAATCGCCCACTTCACAACTTCTTCCGTCAAAAAGAGTAAGTAAACCCATTGTGGGTCCCAATTGAGATAAATCGCTGCAAATGCTGCGAGTGGAATCCCGATCACCCACTGTGCCAAGATGTCTTGATACAAACAAAACTTAACATCACCGCCCGCACGTAATACACCAACAATCGCCATCATCGGCACCGAGCGTAGCACAACACCCAACGCAAGAATCACCATAAACTGTTCAGCTAGCTCGCGAGTGTCTGTTGTCAGTGCACTAAACGCATTAAGGATCCATTGATTTGACACTATCAACAAGACGGCGACCACAAATGCGATAAGCACATTCAAAATGACCGTAGCCCATGCTTGATAATAAACGGGTTCAAAATTACGAGCGCCGAGCTGGTTCCCGACTAGAACTGCAGCCGCATTCGATAAACCAATCATCATCGCCAATGCGATCGACTCAACAGGTGTCATTACGGAAAGTGCCGCCAAACCTTGTACGCCTGCTTGCCCCATGATGGCGTGATAAGCAAACAGCCCACCAGCCCACGCCAAGAAGTTAAATGTGGTTGGCAAAGAGAGGCTCAAGAAACGCGTAATTTTATCTAAGACCAATCCTGCGCGTATATCATCCCAACCAAATGCGATTATGTGTTTTTTCAACCATAGATAACCAAACAGGCAACCTACTTCGATCGCGCCACTGATTACCGTTGCGATCGCTGCTCCCGTAATACCCAGAGCAGGAAAGCCTAATTGACCAAAAATTAAAACCCAGTTAAGAAACACATTAGATAAAATGCCTATACCACTAAAAAAAGTGCTTAAGCCTGGTTGGTGCATCGCCCTTAGGCCCACCGACATACTGGCCACACATGCAACAGCAAACATGCTAACCGACGAAATAATGAGATAGCTGGCCCCTAGCTCAATCACTTCTTGTGAATCGGTAGTCAAACTCATGATGGGCTGTGGAAAAACAACAAACAAAGCAACAGCAATCGCAGCAAACATCATTGCGATCATCCATGTTAAAGCGGTACTGCGACGCACCCCAACTTTATCGCCAGCCCCCCAATATTGAGCGGTTAACAATGCACCACCCGTTGTCACCCCAACTAACATAATGGTGGTGACGAAAGTCGCGCGCGCAGCAACTCCAACTGCGGCAATTTCTGCTTCACCAAGTTGACCAAGCATAAGAACATCGACGAGGCTTCGGCTTGAAAACATCATGCTTTGCAGTGTAATTGGTAACGCGATTGCAAATAAACGACGTAAGAATGCTTTATCTGCGTGTATTGAGAGTTGAGAAAGAAAAGTCACAAGCGCTCCAACGACAACTTATTGATAGAATGGGGAAAGTGTCTCATGATTATACTCTGTGGTGTTTATTCCACCAACGATAAAAGGACAGATAATGAAAAAGGTGTTGGTGCTAGGCGCCTCGGGTTACATTGGCTCTCAACTTCTTCCGTTACTTTTAGATAAAGGTTACGCCGTCACAGCAGCGGCGCGACATATTGATTATTTAGAGTCAAGAACTCAGCCTCACCCTAATTTAACGTTAAGGTATCTCGACTTGGCTGACGCAGAGACCACGAAGGCTGTAGTGAACGATTTTGATTTAGTATTTTTTCTCGTGCACGGGATGGCTCAAGGTGATGACTTTGTTGAGTACGAACTAAACCTTGCTTTGAACTTCAAATATGCGTTGGAACAAAGCTCCGTCGAGCATGTTATCTATTTGAGTGCCATTCAACCTCAAACCGGAAACTCTCGCCATTTAGCCGCTCGTAAAGCCACGGGAAAAATAATTCGACAGTCTGGTATTCCAGTAACTGAATTGCGTGCAGGCGTTATCATCGGCCCCGGCTCTGCCGCTTTCGAAATCATGCGTGACTTTGTCTACAACTTACCTATTTTGATCGCGCCTAAATGGGTCGACTCAAAAGCGAACCCTATCGCCTTGCCCAATCTCAACCACTATTTGTTGAAGTTAGCAGAAGCCCCCTATCCAGAAGAAAGTGAAATTTATGAAGTTGGAGGGCCAGATACACTTAGCTACCGCGAACAGTTCAAAGTCATTTGCCGAATCACGAACAAGCCGTATCGACTGTGGTCGACCCCGCTACTTACTCCGAAAATGGCATCGTACTGGCTAGGTTTAGTTACCTCAGTGCCAACTAGTATCGGTAAAGCATTACTTGCGGGCTTAGAGCACGACTACATTGCAAACTCCAAAGCGATTGAAGAACGATTTCCTCAAACGCTGATCAGCTACGAGCAAGCGGTAACTGATACCATTCAAGATGAAGGCACATTTGTACGCAGTAATGTCTGGGGGTTTGAACCCGCAGCGCTTCGTCGATGGCAACCAGGATATGGCTATTACCCAAAACAAGCTGGAGCGAGCATTAAAACTCATGCCTCCGCTGCGGCATTATGGAAAGTGGCGCAAAAGATCGGGAGTCGCGAAAAAGGCTATTACTTTGCCAACATCTTGTGGCGTACACGTGAATGGCTCGATATCTTTTTTGGTGGCGGAAAACCGATTCGCGTTTCTCCTCCTGGACCAGAGCTTAAAGTCGGTGATTTTATTGACTCTTGGAAAGTGATTCGCTGCGATAATAATCAGTTTCTTTCACTGTTTTTTGGTATGAAAGGCCCAGGCCTTGGGCGTTTAGAAATTACCATCAAAGATCTCGGTGACGAACGAGAGCTGGATATTACCGCCTGGTGGCACCCGCAAGGGTTTCTTGGGCTGCTTTATTGGTTTGCAATGATGCCAGCCCATCTTTTCATATTTAAAGGCATGGTCAAAGCCATCGCGAAAGAAGCAAACCGTTTAGAAAACAAAAAGCCCCAATAACAGGGGCTTCTAAACACTCACAATGTCACTTTAGTCAGCTTTGAACGAGAGTGGGATTTCGGCTAACTGGTTGCCTTCGTTTGCTGGAAAAATAAGGTACTCGCCATGGTATTTCACCATCGATTTGTAGTCTGTTACCTTATGTACCATAAAGCCCGCTTGCGCTGCTTTCTCAACAAACTCAGCATGATTGCCACGCACAAACCAACTCATTGGCTTTACGAGCAACTCGCCATCAAAACAGCTTTCGCATTGGTCTGCACATAACGCTAAAGAGTTTTGACCTTCAGTGAAGATTTGTACTTTGCCGCACCCAATCAGTTGCTCAGACGTTGAGACTTCCCAGCCTGCTTGCTCCATCAAATCAAGAAAAGACTCAATATCTGAATCTTTGAACACTTTGGAGTCTTCACCTTCAGGGAAGAATTGCGCATAAAAAGCGGAAATACGCTTGAAGATAAACAACAAACCAGCATCGTTCCCCTTTGAGCGACCTGCTTTTTGCCAACGCGTTAAGTCATCGCCTACCGTACGTCCGAAACGTTGTGATTTTAGCGCCTTTGTTACCCAACGCACTAAATAATGGTTATTCGCAACAGGGGCATTGGCTAACTTACCTGAGCGATGCTCTTGATCTAACTCTTCAAGTGCTGAGTTAACCAAGTTTTGAATTTCTTTGGTGTAATTCGACATTACGCCTTTCTTCCTAAAGTCCAATAAAACAGTGCTGAAAGCACAGAACAAGCAAACATTACGATGATCATCGGCCAAGCAACATTCCCGGGCAGTGATGCCACCAGCGCACCAACCAATGAACCGATACCGAATCTTAATGTCCCCGCTAGAGACGACGCCGTACCCGCCATTGATGGGTAACCACTTAAAAGCAGCGCCATCGCGTTACTACCTATCGTCGACAATGTACCGATAAACAGCACAACAAAAGGTACAATGCCCCATAATCCGAAGTCCATTAACCAACTTACGAATAAACCAATCCCCGCCAAAAGTTGCACGAACAACCCAAAACGAAGCATGGCATGGGAACCAACTTTCTTCACCAAGCGACCATTAATACTGGTCATGATGATCATCGCCACAATGTTCAAACCAAATAGGTAACCAAAGTGGTCTGGTCGAACACCATATAAATCAATATAAACAAACGAACCCGCCGTCAAAAATGCAAACATTCCGGAAAATGAAAACGCACCTGAGAGCATCAAACCGATCGCTTCAGGATTGGAGCATAATCTGGCGTAGTTTCTCAGCGTCGTGCGGAAACGAAGAGGCTGACGATTTTCAGGCTGTAACGTTTCAGGGATTTTCCAAAGTACGAGAAAAATCACAACTACAGCGAAAATAGCTAGTACCCAAAAAATGGAACGCCAACCAAACCAAATCGCGAGATGGCCACCGATCATCGGTGCCACCAACGGCGCAATAGTAATGACCAGAGTAACGAAGGACATTGCGCGTGCAAAGTCTTCACGGTCAAACATGTCACGCACGACGGCTTGGATAATGACCGCCGCTGCCGCGCCAGCAAAACCTTGTGCCGTACGTACATAGGTCAGCGCATCAATGCCATTTGTTGTCGCACTCACAACGGCAGCCAAGCCGAAGAAAAGTACGCCTAAAATCAACACAGGTCTGCGACCAAAGCTATCGGCAAGCGGCCCGTGAATTAACTGGCCGATCGCAAAACCCGCGGTATAAGCCGTCAACGTAATCTGAACCGCGCCAGGCGCGACCCCCAAATCTTTCGCTATTGTCGGCATCGCAGGCAAATACATATCGATCGCCAAAGGCGTCAAAGCACCAATCGCTCCTAGTACCAGAAACAATAGAAAACTGATTTGGGATTGCGGAGCACTTTGAGCTTTTTCTGTCATTCTTTTACCTCTTGTTGGAGCCCTACCGTCAATACTTGCAGAACAAAGTGAAAATAACGGAAGTTCTCATATCGCTGAATGTAGAAGCCAAAAACCTGTTCTATCCAACGTTCGAGAATCATAAGGGCAAATATATACCAAGGTGTGACCTTGACGAACTCGACATAGAAAAGCATGTGAAAGCGAAATGTGTTTATGGGAAACAAACACAATGCAGTAAAAATGATGGCGTTGACACCATCATTCCATTCACCGTAGCCGAAGGCTTTGCAATAAGAGTATGCATGCATCAGCTAAATGCAAAGGCATATCACTGAGATGAGTAAGCACACCGGAATTGTCTAGGCACTAATTTTGGTAGGAAAATTTATTTTGAGCCAATTCCTACCAAAAGACTAGTTCCTATTAGGAACTAAAGAATTTCCCATGCCGACAATTAATTCCAAATAGAATCAATTTCTTCTTGCGTGAGGTGGCGATAATCACCTGGTTCTAGTGCCTCATCAAGTTCGATAGAACCAATACGCTCACGATGTAAGTACTCAACTTTATTTCCTAACGCCGCGAACATACGTTTCACTTGGTGATACTTACCTTCCACGATAGTTAACAATACTTCATTCTCAGCCTCGTTCACGATTTCCAAACGAGCAGGCAATGTTGCTTCTGATTCATTGCGCAAAATGATGCCTTGTTCGAGCTTTTCCGCGTAATCTGGCTGAATAGCATCGACGAGCCAAACACGGTACGTTTTCTCACACTTATGCTTAGGTGAGGTAATACGATGAGACCACTTACCATCATCCGTAATCAATACTAAACCAGTTGTGTCGACATCTAATCGGCCCGCAAAGTGAAGGTTTTCAATTTTAGGCTCATCAAGCAATGCGAATGCAGTTTGGTTGTAGCCATCTTCATGTGAACAAACAAAGTCAGCAGGCTTATACAACATAATGTAACGAGGACCAGGAGCACCAATAACACGGTCTTCCCACATCACTTCCGCACCTTTAGGTACTTTAAATGCACCACTTTTTTGAACCTCACCGTCAACGGTGATGTCTCCACTTTTGATGATCTTTGTTGCCTGTTTGCGTGTTGCACCCAGAGCGTCACACAAATATTTATCTAAACGCATGAATACCTCATTGAATTATACCCAAGTGATCTCTAAATCTTGGTTTAAAGGTCACTTGGGTATAAAAGTCAGGTATTATAGCGTTCCTCGTTCGAATAGTTGAGCAATTTCACATATTTTCATGTACACACTTCGTCCTTATCAAGCCGACTCGGTTAAAGCCGTTATTCATTACTTTCGTAAACACTCGACACCAGCAGTGATCGTGCTGCCAACCGGTGCAGGAAAAAGCTTGGTGATCGCAGAACTTGCTCGCCTTGCGAAAGGACGAGTGTTAGTCCTCGCCCACGTAAAAGAACTGGTCGAGCAAAACCACGCGAAGTATGAAGGTTATGGTTTAAAAGGTTCTATCTTCTCAGCAGGATTGGGACGAAAAGAAACTGACCAGCAAGTCGTGTTTGCTTCGGTTCAATCGGTCGTACGTAACTTAGATTCGTTCAAAAACCAGTTTTCTCTGCTCGTTATTGATGAGTGCCATCGTGTGCCAGATGACAAAAACAGCAGCTACCAAAAAGTTATTACTCACTTACGAGAACTGAACCCTGGCATTAAGGTGCTGGGACTAACTGCAACGCCCTATCGTTTAGGAATGGGCTGGATTTATCAGTATCACACCCGAGGTCAAGTGCGAACCGAAGAGCCTCGATTCTTCCGCGATTGTATTTTCGAACTGCCGATCCGTTACTTGCTCGACGAAAACTTCCTCACTCCAGCCCGCATGATGGATGCCCCCGTTTTGTCTTACGACTTCTCTCAGCTGAAGCCCGCTAACACCGGACGCTACAAAGAAGCAGAAATGGACATGGTGATCGATAAAGCCAAACGTGCGACTCCGCAAATTGTTGAGCAAATCATGCAATATGCGAAAGAGCGTCAAGGTGTCATGATCTTCGCTGCAACTGTTCGACACGCACAAGAGATACACAGTTTATTGCCAGAAGGCGAAACTGAAATCGTCATTGGTGATACACCTACGCCGGAGCGCGATGCGATCATCCAAGCGTTCAAGAATCGTCAAATAAAATACTTAGTCAATGTTTCGGTACTGACAACCGGGTTTGATGCGCCGCATGTCGATTTAATCGCGATTTTGCGACCAACAGAGTCAGTCAGTCTGTACCAACAGATAGTAGGACGAGGATTACGCTTATCAGACGGAAAATCAGAATGTTTAGTGCTTGATTACGCAGGCAACAGCTACGATTTATACCAACCTGAAGTCGGTGATCCCAAACCAGACTCTGACAGTGAAATTATCACGATTCCTTGCCCGGCTTGCGGATTCAATAACAACTTCTGGGGTAAGTTGGATAGTAACGGTTTCTTGGTTGAACACTTTGGCAGACGTTGCCAAGGTTACTTTGAAGATGAAGACACAGGCGAACGTGAACACTGTGGCTACCGTTTTCGTGCCAAATACTGTGGTGAATGTGGTGCGGACAACGATATTGCTGCACGAATTTGTCATGAGTGTGACGCGACGCTCGTTGACCCAGATAAAAAGCTAAAAGAAGCCCTTAATCTCAAAGATGCATTAATCTTTGAATGCACAGAAATGGACCTATCTGTATTTAAGTCCAGTGATGGTAAATCTCAGCTAAAGGTGACGTATTCTGGTGAACCATACCAAGGCGAAGGCAATGCGTTAGTTCATGAGTTTTGGTCATTGAGTACCAAAAAACAAAAACAAACGTTCAAAGATCAGTTCGTACGCCCCCACTTAGCAGACAAGCATCGCCCTTTTGAAGAGGCTTCACCGACACGCGTTGTAGCTAATCAACATCGTTTCCGTTTGCCTCAGTTTGTTATTGCTAGAAAATCTGGTCGCTTTTGGAAGCTGCGGGATAAGATTTTTGAAGATGAGTTGAAATAACATCGACAACACATGGCAAAACTTAATTAGCTGATTCACTCTCTGTTCATCTATATCCGATATACTGCGGCTAACGCTCCAGAAAAGGTTTGACTATGTATAAAGCAACGACTTCTCTACATTCTGCGTTACTTTTCGGCCTTATCACGACATTCATGTGTGCACCAAGTTTTGCCAAGCATGGCAACGAGTACACATCACAAAATGGCCACGCCATCGTGCAAGATGTCGAAAAGCCAGGAACACGCATCGAATTCGATGAAGATCAAGATGAGGTCTATCGCGCGGTTCAACAAGGATATATACGACCATTTTCGGAACTTTACGCCGCAGTAGAAAACGACCTATACGGCCGCATCATCAAGGTCGAGCTTGAAGAAGATGATGATGCTTGGGTGTATGAATTGAAAATTCTGTACAACAATAGCGTCCTGAAAGTTGAGTACGACGCCGCCACGCTGGAAATGCTTGAGATCAAAGGTCGCAGCTTTAACAAAGCGTTAAAGCCGCAAAACAACTAAACTTGTCTAATGCGTAATCCAGACGCGATGCGTAGCTTACTTCGATAAAAATCCAAACATAATAAGAATCATCAATATGAAAATACTTGTTGTTGAAGATGATCCTCGTTTAGGCGAGCAAATCATCGAAACATTAGAAAGTACCGGCTGGGTACCAGAATTGTCCCAAGATGGCATAGACGCTCTGTATCGCGCGACTTCGGAAGAATGGGACGCCATTGTTCTCGACCTCGGCTTGCCAAAACTGGATGGTCTTACCGTCCTAAAAGGCATCAGAGATGAAAACATTAATACTCCTGTCGTGATTCTAAGCGCTCGCGACACCCTAACGCAGCGAGTTGAAGGCTTAAACGCAGGTGCAGACGATTACCTAACTAAACCATTTGAAATGGTTGAGCTTATCGCTCGTATTCGTGCACAGCTGCGAAGAGCCTCTGGTAATGCCTCTCCTGTGATGCAAATTGGCGACTTGAGCTTGGATACACGCACTTCTAAAGTCATGTGGCAAGGGCAAGCGGTAAGCTTGACGGCGCTAGAGTATAAAGTGGTCGCTTACTTTATGCATAACCCGGAAAAAGTGATTTCTCGAACCGAACTCGTCGAGCACATTTACAAACAAGACTTTGATCGTGACTCCAACACAATCGAAGTTTTTATCGGCCGAATTCGCAAAAAAATCGCACCAAAGATCATCAAAACTGTCCGAGGGTTGGGATACCAATTAAATGCCGAATAGAAACAGGCCACCGTTGAACGCAATAAAACGACTGAGTATCAAAAGTCGCCTCGTTTTAGCGGCGATCGTTTGGTTAACGGCAATGATCCTCGCCGCTGGTGTGACGATACCGACGCAGGTCTACAACTATATGGTTGATGACACTCGCTCACAGCTCAGCATTTTTATGGATGAAGTCGCAGCACAGTTAGAAGTCGATAACACCGGGCATCTTTCACTCGCAGCTCAGCTATCAGACCCTCGATTTAACCGACCTTACAGTGGTTTGTATTGGAGTGCCTCTACAGAGGCAAGCCTCGAACGTTCTCGTTCGTTGTGGGACAAAAAAATCGAATACAAAGGTTTGGATAAAGATGCGTATGGAGCAAGAGGCGAAAAACTAATTACGCTAGAAAAAGCGCTGTATCTTCCTGATTACGATGGTTCTATTCACATTATTATTGGTATTGACGAAGAGCCCATTAAAAATACCCTTCAGACGTTAATCGGCCAACTTTGGCTTATTTTGGGTTTATTATTCGCGGGCGTACTTACCGTCATTTTACTGCAAATTGCTTGGTCATTGAGTCCGCTTACAAAGCTACAAAAAGAATTAGCCGAGCTGAAGTCTGGTAATAAAAAGAGTCTAGAAGAAACCTACCCAAAAGAGATTTCTCCTCTAATCTTCGACCTCAACGCTCTACTGTTCCATTACCAAGAATTACTAGAGAGAGCTCGCAATCATGCAGGTAACCTATCTCATGCACTTAAAACGCCACTTTCTGTTCTAAAAAATGAAGTTCAGACGTTAGAACCTGAGGCACAATCCCGTCTCCGAGCTCCAATAAATCAAATACAAGACCATATCGATTACCATTTGGGTCGTGCCCGTATGGCCGGATCGATGAACATATTATCAGTGAAGTCGAACCCAGCAGATCGTGTGGATGCTATCTCAATGGCGTTTGATAAAGTGTATGCGAGCCGAAGCATTACCTTAATTAATGAACTTGATTCAGAGCTGAATGTAGCAGTAGAGCAGACCGATCTCGATGAAATGCTAGGTAACTTGCTAGAAAATGGCTATAAGTGGGCCAACAGCATGATTCGTGTACACTCCTCTCAGGACAAGGAAAATATACACATCATTATTGAAGATGATGGGCCAGGCATCCCTAAAGAGAAACTGAGTCAAGTAATCAAGAGAGGAGTTAGATTGGATGAAACAACCCCTGGCTCAGGTCTTGGTCTAAACATAGTCAGTGAAATGGCACACAGTTACCGAGGTCAATTAACATTGGATACAAGCGCTTTAGGTGGATTAAAAGCATCTTTAGTCTTACATCTCAGCCGAACATAAAGCATATAACACATAAACTTTGTTCTTCGGACCATGATTAGTAAACCGATGAAAATGAAGTCGATGTGAACAAAATCCAAGCAAAGCGTTAAAAGGGATAGCCTTCCACCCCGCTAAATCATACCTTTTTGTTGATTTGGATACGATTTGGGTTGCCCATTTATAAGTGGAATGATAGTATCCGCGCTCGCTTGAACAGTTCCTGTTTCAAGCTTTACCACGAACAACAAGGTCGCATTGTTGATTGTGAACATTTGATTTTTACTAATTTGAGAGTAAATACTATGAAATTCGAAGCAGTAGTACGTACTGAACTAGGTAAAGGTGCGAGCCGCCGCCTACGTCACGCTGGCAAATTCCCTGCAGTTGTATACGGCGGTGAAGAAGCAGCAGTAGCTATCGTTCTTAACCACGACGACATCGTAAACCAAATGGACAAGCCTGAATTCTACGAAGGCATCGTTCTAGTTATCGATGGCAAAGAAGTTAAAGTTAAGCCACAAGACGTTCAACGTCACGCGTTCAAGCCAAAAGTTGAACACATGGACTTCATCCGCATCTAATTCCCTACCAAGGAATTAATCGGATTAGATCCAAACCTTTTGCATAAAAGATAATCGGACTTACCAACCGAGACATCTAAAAATTTCAAAACCCCGGAGTCTTACCACCTCCGGGGTTTTACTATATTTGGCATATAACATTTGATTTATGAACGGGCAATATACTTCACTAAAGTGAGATCGGTCAGCGTCATACTATCAATCACTTCCGACTCTTCCTCTCCAGTACGCACAAAACCACACTTCTTGTAAAAGTTAAGCCCCTGTTGATTAGTATCCAGTGCTTTCAAACTGATCTGCATAACTGACGTAGAGAGCAAACGTGTCTCTAACTCATCTAACAGTGCACTTCCTGCTCCTTGCCCATAATGTAGCGGCGTAACGTAGCAACATGTCACTAATGCCGTTTTATCTTCGCTGGTGTGGTTAGGTAACTCGTAACTTAAAAAGCCAACAATTTCTCCTTGCCTCTCAACTACGATCAATTGGGCCAGTTGCTCCGTCATCACTCGTGCCCACATCCTTTCTCGACGCTCAATCGTAAACTGCTCTATGTAGCTCTTTGGCATTAATCCTTTATACGCCACCTGCCAAGAATCAACGTGTATCTTGGCGATTTGGGCTGCTTCCTTTTTGAGTGCGTCCCTTACTGTGTATCTCATAAGCATCCTTTATTAGCGTTCACCACTTACAAATTCTTTTAACCCTACCCTTTAAACCAAAGCTCAAAGATAACAGCTACAGTCGCAACGCTTTACATTAATCCATTTCATTTTCATTAATTAAATGATAGTTCACATCATAATATTCGAAGAAGAACGAACCATTATTTACTTTTCATTTTGACTCATTAGGTTGAATCTATTTGTTTAAACACTCAAGTGTCAAATGCGGAATAAGCACGATAAGGTATCGGATGAGGATAAATAAACGATGCCTAAAGCATAAGGTTTCTAAACGATCGCAATTATAGTAAAGAGATAAATACAATTTTTGATAGAGTTAGGCAGAATAAAGCCATAATCAAATGAGTTTCAATTCTGTGCTGTTCATTATGCATACAAACCGAGCCCCTCATCATTAGAGCGAAAATTTATAACGATTTGTGTCATACCTATTAGGGAAAACATAAACTTGGCAAAATTATCACCAAAATCAGCGTAATACTTCGCAAAAATGCGCATTGATTCACATAAACAACACACATTCAATTAACTACCTCACAAAAAATAGAGCTAGCTATATAAAATAAATACTAAATACCAATTCTGTTTATTTATAGACGTAGTTTGCAGGCTTATTAATTCATTTCTCCGATAGAAGTATAAATAAGAGATAGATCACTAAAGTTTCACATTAATTCCGTATATTTCACGCCGTAACAATAACAAAATCACAAAGAAAGGATCCCTTATGAAGTTTTCCAAATCTCTTTTGGTAGTGGCAGTGGGCGCTGCGCTAGCAGGATGCGGCTCAGACAGCGACAATTCTCCAGTAACCTGCGAGACTGCAGATTCTTGTACTAAGTTCACCGTTCTCCACACTAACGATAACCATGGTCGCTTTTGGCATAACAGCGACGGCGAATACGGCATGGCTGCGCGTCACACTTTAATTGAATCTATCCGCGCAGAAGTCGAAGCAAAAGGCGGTGAAACCATTCTGCTATCTGGCGGTGATATTAATACCGGTGTACCAGAATCAGACATGCAAGATGCGGTTCCAGACTTCGTAGGGATGAACCTACTTGGTTACGATGCAATGGCTGTCGGTAACCACGAATTTGATAACTCACTAGATATTCTCGATATGCAAGCCGAGCTAGCTGACTTCCCTATGCTGGCTGCGAATATCTATAAAAAAGATACAAACGAGCGTTACTTCGACCCTTACAAAGTATTTACTATCAACGGCCTTAAGATCGCTGTTATTGGTCTAACAACGCAAGACACTGCGAAGCTAGTCAATCCAGACAACGTATCAAACATCCACTTCGAAGACCCTCAAGTAGAAATCAAAAAGGTACTGAAGGAAATCGAAGAGAACGAAAAGGTAGACCTAGTATTTGCAACAACGCACATGGGTCACTACGAAGATGGCAAAAACGGTAGTGAAGCACCAGGTGACGTTAAACTCGCTCGCTCTCTTGAAGAAGGACAGCTAAACGCTATCATCGGTGGTCACTCACAAAACCCTGTATGTATGGAACCAGGTACCAATGAGTATGCTGATTTCAAACCTGGGGATGATTGTGCCCCAGACCAACAAAAAGGCACTTGGATTATGCAAGCGCATGAGTGGGGTAAATATGTGGGTCGTGCTGACTTCGAATACTACGACGGCAAGCTTCACTTAGCGAACTACGCACTGATTCCTGTAAACCTTCTAGACGAAAACGATGAAGTTATCGGTGAACGAATTCAACAAGATGCAACAGTAAAAGCGTTACTACTGCCATACCAACAACAAGGTCAAGAGTTATTAGATGAGAAGATTTCTAATACGACGGGTAAGTTAGAAGGTGATCGTAACGTAGTTCGCTCTCAACAAACTAACCTAGGTCACCTACTCGGCGAGGCATACCGTACTTACAAAACGGTAAATGCTGACTTTGGTGTGATGAACTCTGGCGGCGTGCGTGATTCAATCCAAGATGGTGATATCACTTACCGTGACGTACTAACAGTTCAGCCATTTGGTAACTTCGTGACTAAAGCAACTATGACAGGTAAAGAAGTTAAAGAATACCTAGACGTGGTTGCGACGAAATCTGCAGGTTCTGGTGCTTACGCTCAACTAGATAACATCACTTTAGATGTAAATTGTGATGCTGGCTCAGTAACCATTACCGATATTAACAATAAAGGCTTCGATCTAGACGCAACGTACACATTCTCTGTAATCAGCTTCAGTGCTGCTGGTGGCGATAACTATCCAATCATCGATGTTCAATCTACACAGCTAACCGATGCATACGTTTTGCGCGAGTTCTTCGTAAACAACCCACAAATCTCTGCGGATAACTACAACAAGAACTTAGAGAACATCAAGTACTTCAGTAATGGCCAACCAGTAAAAGGTTGTCCTGCAACTGGTAGCTAATACTCAACACCTTACCCCTGGCGCTAAGAGCTTTTACAAGCAATTTCGTCAGGGCTTTCCTTAAAACCGAAGCTTTGTGCTTCGGTTTTTTATTTTCGATAAATTACTGAAAACTCTCCACCTTCACAATATGTTCAAAAATTGTTCATTTGTGTTATTGACGCCCCTGTGTTGGGCTTCTATGTTTGATAAGGTCTTTTAAATATGCAGGTTCATCGGCTAAATTTCGCGAAACATTTTTAATCGCATAGTCAATGATTCTGAGAAAGATGTGAATGGCGTTACAAACACTGCTCTCAAACAATTTGTCTTTGGACTTCAAACGATGGTGATGTGCCTCCACGCGCACACTAATGAGCAGCGATCTGGACGTCAATGTATTCAAACTGCTGCCATCGAGTTCTGGAGGTCAAAAATGAAACGAGCCAGCAATAGCTACAGACTCCAAATGATCAAAGAAGTAGTTACCCGTAGAGAGCGTGAAGCTTGTACGGATCCTATGGCGAGATATATTCATCAACTGATGGATGAACGCCCAACAAGTAAATTAGATGTTGAATTCAATCATCGATTTTCAGGAAATCACTTCGACGAACAAGCGGGAGGCTGGGTTAGCGACCGTTGGTCGATGAAATAACGCCAATTACCGCTCTATAGGGAAAATGGATAGGAGATTCCCGGTTCTTAAAGGACACCTTGCCGGACCGGGAATATGTAAAAGCCTAATCAGAACCGAAAGCGAAGGCGTAACCCCACAGACTGAACAAGAATTCTAGAATAAGTCTTGTTGAGGCGATGACTCATCTTGAAGCTGTTTTGGCTTCGTCTTCCCTGCCAACATCTTTCTTCTGTACCTTTGACGACACAACTTAATAACGTGCAACTGCTGAGCGGGGGTTAAGTTAAGCCAATTAAACCTTTCCTCTCTCTTTCTCATACACCCCTTGCAATACCCTTTTTCATCGGAGGTACATACTCCAACACAAGGGCTTGGGACAGTAAAAAACTCCAGTTGCTCCATACTAAAACCGCTCTTTCCATATTAGGGCGTATTGGCCTAGTTTAAATAATGAGAAGATTAGTCAGCAACAAAACTTGCTATATGCTTCGTTATGTCAAAAACATACGAAACCATAACCTTATGCTGACAAAAACAGTGTTTTATTACTTATACTTACCGCGTTTATAAAAACGGAGTCTATAAAATGAAGCTTAGCCTAAAAACGTTAGTTACAGCAATCTCTCTCCCTGTTCTTATGACTGCTTGTGCTAGCAACGGTGATGATGTGAAAGAAATAACGGCTCAAGATTTGCAGCACCACAACTGGGAACTTGTTCAAGTTGATGGCAAAAATATCGTTCTAGACGAACACCAAAAAGCGGCTCGCCTAGAAATCGGTGAAAATCTAATCGCAAACGGCAACGCAGGTTGTAACAACTTCTTCGGTCAAGCCGAGCTGAAAAACAACCAACTACGCATCGAAAAAATGGGCATGACCATGAAGATGTGTATGGAAGATCAAATGAAGATCGAAAACGCAATGACACAAACACTATCTAACTGGAGCGATATCACGCTAACTAAAGATGGTCTTGTTCTGAAAAGTGCCGATCACGAATTGACGTTTACACTACGTGACTGGGTAAACTAATCCCAACTAAGTAAACCAGATAGTATCTTAAAGCAGCCAAACGGCTGCTTTTTTTATATCGATGAATCGTTAGTCATGCATGCTAAAGTCATTTAAATGGCCAACTTTCTTTCTCTTTTCGCCCTCAATTCCATGCTTTAGACATCAATTTTGCTCTGTAAAACAACCTATTCATATCTCTGGGGACAATAATTTTCAATTACTTGAAAGAATATCCTCAAACAAACGGTCCGCTCCTAAAATGACACCAAATTTGTCCTTTATTCGTTTTGCTTCACATTGAGAGTAATTCTTTGAATCAATGAGTGATTCCGTTTGGGATTGGCATTGATAATAGAGAGAGATGAATTACTATCCTTGTAACAGAGCGGAACGACTTGCGAAAACGTCAATAGAAACGAAAGCAAGAACCAAAAGACATAACACGGAATAGATATGAAAAAGCTACTCAGCAGCATTGGCATTTTAGCCACGACTTTTGCGACACCTTCTTTTGCCGATTCATCAGTGAATAGCGAATGGCAAAAAATCGAACAGCAAGCCGACGGGCAATCCGTCTACTTTCATGCTTGGGGCGGGAGCCAAGAAATTAATCGCTACATACAGTGGGCGAGTAGAGAGCTAAAATCACGTTATAACGTGACGCTAAACCACGTTAAAGTAACGGATATTTCTGAGACCACTACTCGACTTATTGCAGAAAAAGCGGCAGGCAAAAACAGCGGTGGTAGTGTTGATATGGTTTGGATCAATGGCGAAAACTTCAAATCAATGAAGGATAACCAATTGCTATTTGGTCCTTTTGTCGAAGGTTTGCCAAGCTGGCAATATGTGGATAAATCTCTACCAATTGATGTGGACTTCTCCGAGCCAACAGAAGGTCTAGAAGCACCTTGGGGAGTAGGACAATTAGTGTTTATCCATGACGAGCAAACCCTCCATAACCCTCCAAAATCATTCGCAGAAATGCTGAGCTATGCAAAAGCGTTCCCGAATCGCCTGACTTACCCTCGACCACCAGAGTTTCATGGCACAAGCTTTATCAAAGCATTACTCATTGAACTGTCTAACAACGCCCCTGAGCTGCAACAACCAGTTACCGATGACACGTTTGAGCAAGTCACTCAACCGCTGTGGTCTTATCTAGATGAATTCCATAAAGTCGCTTGGCGCGGTGGTAAGCAGTTTCCAGGCGGTACAGCAGAAACCCTTCAGCTACTAGATGATGGTCAGACTGACCTGGCGATTACCTTTAACCCGAACGCGGTTTTCTCTGCGCAGTCGAGCGGTAATCTTGCAGAGAGCACCAAAGCGTACGCAATGGACGCAGGAGCACTCTCAAATATCCACTTTTTAGCGATTCCTTGGAACGCAAATGCCAGTGCTGGTGCACAAGTTGCGATAAACTTTTTATTGAGCCCTGAAGCACAGTCTCGCAAAGGTAACCTAAACATCTGGGGCGACCCTTCAGTACTAAGCAACCAATATCTAACTGGTTCGGCCAAAAACACTCAACAATTCAAATCTATCGCTGAGCCACATCCAAGTTGGCAAGCTGCGTTGGAAAAAGAATGGTTGAAACGCTACGGGAATTAGTAAGAATCCATGTTAAGAGCGCTGTATTTAGTCATTATCGCAGTTTGTATTTTGCCTACCATTCCGGGACTACTTGGAGTGGCGGTTTCTGCGCTCGGTTATGTACCTCCTATCGGTCTACACCACTTTTCTTTTGATGGCTTCAATGCCGTCTTTGATTGGGAAGGTGTTTGGACATCCATCGGGCTTACTTTCTACTCCGCCATTTTCAGTAGCTACTTGGCTTGCTTCATCACGTTTGCCATTCTACAGGCGTCTTGGGGCAGCAAGTTTTGGCGAAAAATTGAAGTTAGCCTTTCCCCACTTCTCGCGATGCCGCACGTCGCGTTTGCAATTGGCTTTGCGTTCTTGTTTGCCCCAACTGGTATGGGCGTTCGTGTTCTCAACCAACTGTTTGGTTACGACCCGAATGCACAAACGGTGAATGACTTAGCATTGTTGATTAAAGACCCACATGCACTCGGTTTGGTCATCATGCTTGCGATTAAAGAAGTGCCGTTTTTATTGTTGATGAGCATTCCGATCCTTCAGCAATTGAAAGTCGATAAGGTTGAAAAAGTCAGTCACTCGATGGGCTACAGTTCCGCGCAAACGTGGTGGAAATGCGTATTTCCGCAATGGTTAGCAAAACTTCGTTTCCCAATGCTGGCGGTATTGGCTTACAGTTTGTCCGTTGTCGATGTCGCCCTGATTATTGGCCCTACCAACCCACCGACGTTTGCGGTTTTGGTATGGCAATGGTTTAACGATCCAGATTTATCGCTCCTACCAAGAGCTGCCGCTGGCGCAGTAATACTGTTTGCGATCGCTAGCCTTTTGATTGGATTTGCACGCTTAATGGAATGGTGTATTACCAAAGGCTTCAAACGCTGGCAGTACTCTGGTCGAAACGGGTTTCGTTTACCCGGTAAAACCCTATTTTCACTGATTGCTCTACTTGCACTTCTAATGATTCCACTCATGGTGCTGTGGAGCTTTGCCCAACGTTGGCGCTTTCCAGATTTGCTCCCAAGCCGTTACAGCCTGCGTTTTTGGGAATACGAATGGCACAGCATTCTAGGGACTCTAGAACAAAGTATGTCAATCGCCCTGATCAGCGCGACTGTCACTCTAGTTCTTGCTTTAATAGCACATGAGTATCGTCTCCGTTATCGCTGGCAGGTGCCCGGTTACATCATCGCCATCCCGATGCTGATTCCTCAATTATCGGTGCTATTCGGTATGCAAGTAGTGACGCTGTACTTAAACAGTAATGCGTATTTCTTTTGGGTATGTTGGGCGCATGTATTCTTTGCGTTCCCATTTATTTACCTCTCGCTAGACGGTCCGTGGCGCAGCTTCGATAACGGCTTAACTCGCGTCGCACTCAGCTTGGGTAAATCACCGATGCAAGCTTGGTTAAAAGTGAAACTGCCAATCCTCCTACCTGCGATTGCATTCGCATGGGCGGTTGGGATTAGCGTAAGTCTGGCGCAATACCTACCGACATTGGTGCTAGGGGCTGGGCGCATTAGCACCATCACAACCGAAGCCGTTGCACTATCCAGTGGTTTTGACCGACGTGTCACCGCTATTTACGCCATTTGGCAAGCTCTGCTGCCATTCTTGTTCTTTTCTTTTGCGATACTGCTTAGCCACTTGCACAGGAAGTATCGCCGCTTGTCTATAAAAGGTTTACTACTGAATGAGTCTTTGTCTCGAAAACCTCGCCATCCGTAAAACCAATGGCGACGCGCTTTTTTCAGCGTTCAACATGACCGTAGAAAAAGGTGAAATCGTTACCCTGATGGGGCCTAGCGGTTGTGGTAAATCCACTTTGTTGGATGCCATTGCCGGGCACCTATCCGCCGAGTTCAACTACTCTGGATCCATTACGCTTGATAACGAAAAGTTGGATGCCCTCCCTGCCCATAAGCGTCAGGTCGGTATTCTATTCCAAGAAGATTTGCTCTTCCCTCATTTAACGGTGTGGGAGAACCTTGCCTTCGCGCTACCAAACTCAATCAAAGGTGAAGAGCGTAAAGCTCACGCTATGCAAGCACTGAAGAACATTTCATTGACCAAACTAGCAGAGTCCTTTCCTGACCAAATTTCGGGAGGGCAACGTGCCCGTATCTCATTGACTCGTATGCTGCTAGCAAAGCCAAAAGTTGCGCTACTTGATGAGCCCTATAGCAAGCTGGATAAAGACCTGCGCGTGCAATTTCGCAATTGGGTGGTCGAACAATTGCAGCAAGCGAACATCCCTACTTTGATGGTAACGCACGATGAAGACGATATTCCTGATGGCAGCAGCTGCCTAAACTGGCCGTGGGAGACAAATCATGCTTGATAGCCTGAGTATAAAGCTCATCCGCAAACCGCTGGCACTCAGTGCGACATATATCGATAAATGTGGCATCACCGCAAATCAGACGACAGTATTTGGTTTTGTGCTTGGCTGTTTTGCCCTGCCTGCTTTGATCGCCGAACAGTACTTGTTGGCGTTGCTGTTTATTTTGCTGAACAGAATCTGTGATGGGTTAGACGGTGCACTGGCAAGGATTCAAGGCATTACCGATGCGGGTGGTTTTCTTGATATCAGCTTAGATTTTTTGTTCTATTCGTTGATTCCTTTTGGCTTTGTGCTTGCCAACCCAGAGCACAATGCCGTTGCAGGCGCATTTTTGATTTTTTCCTTCATCGGCACTGGTAGTAGCTTTTTAGCTTTTGCCATCATGGCAGGAAAACAAGGCATCGATAATCCGGTATATAAAAACAAATCGCTTTACTACATGAGCGGCTTAACCGAAGGTACAGAAACCATTGGCTGTTTGGTTTTATTTTGTTTGCTACCGCAACACTTTGCCGTCATCGCGTATATCTTTGGCGCGGCATGCTGGTTTACAACTTTTACACGTATTTATTCAGGGTTTCATACGCTTAACGATCATTAATACTGCTTAGACAATCGCGTTTTCTTAAGGGATAGGCCGCTAAGCCACTGTTTTATAAAGCACCAAAACGCAGGTTAAATTGGGGTATATACTCTTTGAATGAAGAAACCATTCGGAGGCTATATGAAAAAACAGATCAATTTAGGCATGTTGCTCACCATTACTTGTGCGCTCGTGCTTGGCGGCTGTAGCTCACCTAACCCGTACGGAGATGCATACGGCTCATCCGACACTCGCAAAGTTCAGCAGGTTTATTACGGCACAGTTGAAAAAGTAGAACCCGTAACCATTGATGCCTCTACCCAATCCAATGCCATTGGCACCATCGCTGGTGCTGCCGTGGGGGGGATCTTAGGCTCAAAAGTTGGGGGCGGTTCTGGCTCGGATATCGCTGCCATTGGTGGTGGTCTATTGGGTGGCTATGCAGGCAGCAAAGCGGCTGAAGCAACCGCGAAACGAAATGGCGTGAATCTGACCATTCGTTTAGAGGACGGAAAGATCATCTCTATTGTTCAAGAAGCAAATCCAAACATGATTTTCCAACCAGGCCAAGCGGTCCAAATCAATGTTTCTGGTAATGACGCTAGAGTCGTTCCTCGTTAATTCGGACGAACCAAACCTTTGGCCTGCTTTAATTCAAACACCTAACCCGCGCAAGCTCACATCACTGGCTTGTTAACTTGCGCGTTTCTTTTCGTATCAAACTTGATCGTCGTCAATGGAACATCAATCTCCCACACCTTTCGATGTTCAAATGACATCAAGTTGCTAGCATGAGCCCATTCCAGATAACTTTGGGCTTGTTATGACTCCGACTGTTGACCACGTACTCCTTAATATCGCGCTAAACCTCAGCTCAAATCGCTCTCACGAGCAGCAATATCAAAATCTCATTGATGGGGTCGCGCAAGTATTCCCATGTGATGCGAGCTGCCTGTTTATCTTCGATGAGGATGGTTTTCTAACTCCTGTCGCGGTAAAAGGCTTATCCAGCTCGGTCTTAGGTCGTCGCTATTTCCCCAAGGCGCACCCTCGCTTAGATGCCATTATTCATAGCCGTGAACCGGTGCGTTTCGATGCCGATTGTTCACTGCCGGATCCTTTCGACGGCACACTATTAACTGAAGACCAATGCATTGATGTTCACGATTGCATGGGCTTTAGCTTGTATGTCGAAGGCCAACTTGTTGGCGCACTAACGATGGATGCACTAACGGTGGGCGCGTTTGATAGCATCGATCCTGTCGCTATCGAAACCTTTGCGGCTTTGACCGCTGCGACATTGCGTAACATTGCTCAGTTAAAAGCGCTCAAAGCGCAAAACCAGAAGCAAAAAAGCGTCACTCAAACCCTTATCCAGCAAGCCCGCTCTCAACATGGCGAAATGGTAGGTTTGAGTCCACAGATCAACCAGTTACGAAACAACATTGCGACTGTTGCTCAATCAGATTACGCAGTACTTATCACAGGAGAGACCGGTACTGGTAAAGAACTGGTCGCGCACTCGGTACACGCGCAATCTCATCGTAGCGATAAGCCGATGATTTACGTCAACTGTGCGGCCCTGCCTGAAGGTCTGGCTGAGAGTGAACTGTTTGGCCATGTCAAAGGCGCATTTACAGGTGCTAATAGCCACCGTGCCGGTAAGTTTGAACTGGCAGACGGTGGAACGATTTTCCTTGATGAAGTGGGCGAACTGCCTATGATTTTGCAAGCAAAATTGCTGCGCGTAATTCAGCAAGGCGAGCTGCAACGTGTGGGTAGCGATCAGCATTTGATGGTCAATGTGCGCATCATCGCCGCGACCAATCGACAATTAGAAAAAGAGGTCGAAGCTGGCACGTTTCGAGCAGACCTTTTCCACCGTTTAAACGTGTTCCCAATCCAAGTTCCCCCACTGCGTGCCCGTGACGGGGATATTCCCGTTTTAGCAGGATACCTGTTAGAAAAAGTACGCCAACAATTTAATGCGCCCAATCTGCACGTTCACCCTAAAGTGTTGACTCAACTGGAGTCTTTACCTTGGTACGGAAACGTACGCGAGCTCGAACACACTTTAACTCGCGCGGCTTTACACGCTATTCAACAAGGTGCAAGCACGATCATGCTTAACCATTTTGACACCTCATTGGCTCTCGATGATGTAAAAAACACATCGCATTATTTACCCAAAGAAAGCCAACCAATGCGAGAGCTAATAGAAAGCTATCAACGTGATTTAATTGAACATGCTTTGAGCCAAACTGGTGGCGTTTGGGCAAAAGCAGCGGAGTTTTTACAAATGGATCGCGGGAACTTATATCGGATGGGTAAAAAGCTCGGGATCAATAAATAACCGACCACAAGAAGCTGATGTAATTAAGACATCATTTACGTTGTCTTAATTACATCACTCGCCCTATCAAAAACAAATAAAATCATTAAAAATCAACAAGATAATAATTGGCACGTATTCTGCTCTCTAGTGGTCAACATCACGAATATTAAAACAATCACTGGAGAACCCAATATGTTCTGTATTCAATGCGAACAGACAATTCAAACCCCTGCTGTTAAAGGTTGTTCTTTTGCACAAGGCATGTGTGGTAAAACTTCTGAAGTATCTGACCTTCAAGACGTGTTGGTTTACACACTGCAAGGGGTTTCTTTTTGGGCATCAAAAGCACTTGAATTCAACACCATTAACGATCAAATCAACCAATGGGCACCAAAGGCATTTTTCTCTACATTGACGAACGTAAACTTTGACCCTGAACGTGTCCTAGAGCTAACTTCTCAAGCGGCAACGTACAAAGCATTGTTAAAAGAGCAAGTAATGTCTGCTGCGACTTTGTCAAACACCAACCTTACTGACATTCCTGCCGTTGCCAACTTCGAGCTACCAAACAGCGCAGAAGCGATCTTAGCTTTTGCTCCTCAAGTCGCGGTTAACCGTGGTAAGGACCAAGTACATGAAGATGTTATTGGCCTACGCCTACTTTGCCTATACGGCCTTAAGGGTGCCGCAGCATACATGGAGCACGCACGCGTTCTTGAGCAAACCAACAACGATATATATGCCGAATACCATGAAATAATGGCGTGGTTGGGCACCGATCCTGAAGATCTTGGCGAACTACTTGATTGCTCAATGCGTATTGGCCTGATGAACTACAAAGTGATGGAAATGCTCGACCAAGGCGAAACAACGACCTTCGGCCATCCAGAACCAACCACGGTGAACGTCAAACCAGTAAAAGGCAAATGTA
Organism: Vibrio sp. 2304; assembly: GCF_033339475.1. NCBI lineage: Bacteria > Pseudomonadati > Pseudomonadota > Gammaproteobacteria > Vibrionales > Vibrionaceae > Vibrio > Vibrio sp. 2304. The sequence goes on from NZ_JAWOUQ010000002.1 coordinate 479,468, forward strand.
TTCTTGTCTCTGGCCATGATTTGCATGACCTAGAAAAAATCCTGCAACAAACCGAAGGCAAAGGCATCAACGTTTACACCAACGGTGAAATGCTGCCTGCACACGGCTACCCAGAGCTGAAGAAATACCCTCATCTTGTCGGTAACTACGGCAGCGCATGGCAAAACCAGCAGAAAGAATTCGCAAACTTCCCTGGCGCAATCGTAATGACGTCAAACTGTTTGTTGAATCCAAATGTGGGTCAATACGCAGACCGTTTATTCACTCGTAGTATTGTTGGCTGGCCTGGTGTAGCTCACATCGAAGGCGATGATTTTAGCCAAGTGATTGAATGTGCTCTAGCGCAAGACGGCTTCCAACACGATGAAATCGAACACCACATCACGGTTGGTTTTGGTCGCAATGCACTGATGAACGCCGCCCCTGCGGTTATCGACCAAGTGAAGCAAGGCAACATCAAACACTTCTTCCTAGTCGGCGGTTGTGATGGTGATAAAGCGGAACGCAGCTACTACACCGATTTTACGGCTGAAGCGCCAGAAGATACGCTAATCCTGACCTTGGCGTGTGGTAAGTTCCGCTTCAACAAGAATACGTTCGGAGATATCAACGGCATCCCTCGCCTATTGGATGTGGGCCAATGTAACGATGCTTACTCTGCAATCCAGCTTGCACTTGCACTGGCGAAAGAGTTTGACTGTGACATCAATGAGCTACCACTCACGCTTGTGCTTTCTTGGTTCGAGCAAAAAGCGATCGTTATCTTGCTAACGCTATTTGCATTGGGCGTGAAAGGCATTTACACAGGCCCTACTGCACCGGCATTCCTAACGCCAAACCTAATCGCCATCATCCAAGAGAAGTTCGATATGCGCAGTATTGGCAATGTTCAGGATGATCTAAAAGCCATCCTAGCAGCTTAATAAACCTGCTTGTTACGCGCCTCCTTACGTGGAGGCGCTATCTATTTCGAACTAAAAATAGCCACAACCAAAGAGATTGTTATGTTTTTTGAATGGCAAGGTAACCAACCCGTCACACTCCGTTGCATCGACAAATACTTCGAAACACACGACACCGTCAGCATCAAATTGGCCGAACTAACCGAATCACTTCTGTTTCAGTTTAAGCCTGGCCAGTTTATTAACTTGGGCGTCGAAATTGATGGAAAAATGGAGTTTCGTGCCTATTCAATCAGCTCGATCAATGAAGACGATCACCTTCAACTCACCATCAAACGAGTATCTGGCGGTAAAGTATCGAACTACATCGTTGACTCGCTGCTGCTTGGTGATACCGTTCAAGCATTACCACCAGCGGGCGAGTTTAACTGCATTGACCACCCACCCGTTTTACGTAATGGCGAAACAAAAGCCTTGCTTATCAGTGCAGGTTGCGGCGTCACGCCCGTATTTTCGATGGCAAAACACTGGCTGAATAATCAAGATGAAAACGACAACGATGTGGACATCGCATTTCTTCATATCGCACGCAGCCCAGAAGAGACGATTTACTACGATCAGCTAGAAACGTTCGACGCTGTGTATCCCAACTTCCATTTAAAGCTGTTGCTGAAAAACCGCGAAGGAACGTCACACCCACAAGGTCGTTTGAATGCCGACTGGCTTAAAGAGCTTGTTCCTGATTTCAAACAGCGCACCGTTTACCTGTGTGGTCCAAGCCAGTTTATGCAAGATGTTCACGGCTATTTGAATGACCTTGGTTTTGACATGACGAACTTCTACCAAGAGAGTTTTACGCCAGCGACTGGCGCAGAAACATCGGTCTCCGATGAAGTTGTTCGTGTTTCTGTTCCTGACTTTGCTCAAACCATCGATGCGCAAAAAGGTCAGGTACTGGCCGATGTGCTTGAAGGCGCAGGTTTACCATTAATCGTCGCTTGTCGTAGCGGCATTTGTGGCTCGTGCAAATGCAAGGTTCGTCAAGGCAGCGTCTCTTCCACCAGCCTAGAAACATTAACGCCAGAAGAAATTGAACAAGGCTATGTGCTCGCCTGCTCATCAACCATCGAAGCGGATCTTGAACTGCAGATTGGTTAATTTTCCAAATACAAAAAAGCGCCGCGATACGTCTGTCTAGTTGTTTCGCGGCGCTTTTTTTGATGTTACTTCTGTTGCAACAAAAGTCTTTTAGCTAAATAACAACACTTTCAATGCAGCTTCGCTGTCTACGTCCATAAACTCTGGTGGGTTATCCAGACGCTCACGGAATGTCAACTCTGGCGCTTCTTCTTTCATGCTTTCAATCAAGAAGTCGCTTGTCACAGATGGCGAGTTCACACATGCCATCACTTGACCGCCTTCTGCCAACAAATCCGGCAATCGACGTAGAATCTTTTTGTAATCTTTCGTCAGCGCAAAGCTGCCTTTCTGGAATGAAGGCGGATCGATGATAATCAAGTCATACTGACCAGATTTTTTAATCTTACCCCACGATTTAAAGATATCGTGCCCCATAAAGCTTACCTGGTTGATGTTATGACCATTTAGCTTGTGGTTCTCACGACCTTTAGACAGCGACGCTTTTGCCATGTCGACGTTAACCACTTTATCTGCGCCACCCGCAATGGCAGCGACAGAAAAGCCACACGTGTAAGCAAACAAGTTGAGCACGTTTTTATGCTTCGCATTTTCGCGAACCCAATCACGACCGTAGCGCATGTCCAAAAACAGACCGAAGTTTTGGTTGCGGCCAATATCCAATTGGTATTTCAAGCCGCTTTCTTCAACGACAGGGCGAGCGTCTAATTCACCGACAAGCACTTCTGAAGGCGCACCATCGGCATAACGGTGCTGAAGAACCATGGTGCGACCTTGCTTGTCTGCCCACAGTTGTGATTGTGCCAACGCATTCAGGCCGCTTTTCAGCTCAGCGAGAAACGCGTCGTCGACTTCTTTAAACAAGTTGATGATCAACTGACCTTGTAACCAGTCACAGGTGATTTGCTCTAGACCTTCAAAACGACGGCCACGACCGTGAAACAGTCGACGAATTTCATTCGGAGCTTGCGCGAGCTCGGTTTCTAGATGCTGAAAAAACAGCGGAAGTTGTGATGCTTGCATCGAGTTCTCTTATTAGTTTTCTTTGTGACGGTTATTTGATCGTAGGCCAGTTCAGTTCCCAAGGGGAAAGCCAAGTATCCAAACCCTGAGAGACGATTTCACTGTGCCATTTGTTACCAAGCACTTTGTATTCTCGTGGATCGCAAACAAAGCGACATTGCTCATCTCGGTATTGGAAGCAAAGTGAAAATGCATGCAGATAACCGCGATCAGCCTCATTGCCTGCATTGTAAATCGGGTCGCCAACAATGCCTGAGCCAACCGATTTTAATGCCACGCGGATTTGATGCGTTTTACCAGTGTGTGGCTTACATAAAAATAGGCGCTCTCCGGGCTCTGCCGCAAGAGAGAAAAACTGGGTGACGGCTGGGTTATTTTTGCTGTTGACCAGCTTCCATGATGAACGGCGCGAACGCTCCATATCACCAACGACCAAACCTTGTTTCTTTTTCGGCTTTTTAGAGCCAATCGCTAGGTAGAACTTTTCTACTTGGCGGTCAGCGAAGGCTTGCGATAACGCACTGGCCGCTTTGGCGTTGCGTCCGAGGAGCAGAATACCCGATGTCATTTTATCCAAGCGATGGATAAGATAGAGCTGCTGATCACCACTCTGCTTAGCCACTTCTTGCAGCAGCATTGTGTCGCCATCGTCTTTATGAACAGAGACGTTGGGATGCTTATTGATGATCAGAAAATCGGGATGGGTATGTAGAATATCGAACATAAAAAACTGGCTCCACGTTTGGAGCCAGCAGTATACATAAGTTATCGGACAAAGCTATCGAGGCTTGCCCCCAAGGTCTTTGCTAAAGCTTCTTCGAGAAAATGCCAGCAAGACCAATGATTGCGATACCCAGCAGCATGATTTCACCTTTGCCACTGTCAAAGCCAGACTTAATCCCCATGAAGGCAACAATAGCAATCGCAACAGGAATCAGGTATTTAACTAGGTTGTACCACAATCCAAATAGCGGGAAGGATACTTCGCCGTCATTAGTGATCTCTTTTTCTAGCTCAGCACGGCTTAGGCGCCATCCAGCAAAGATACAAACCAACATACCACCAACCGCTAGGAAGATTTTGTCCGTTAGCAAGTCGAAGATATCAAAGGCACCGGTACCAAACAGCGTTGGTCCCATTCCACCTAACGATAGTGACGCAAAAATACATAATGCCGCCATAACTGCGCTTGCAGACAGAACTGCGTTAGAGCGCTTCATGCCTTTCTCGTCGATTAGGTAAGACACGACAACTTCCAATAGTGATACTGAAGAAGTTAATGCCGCCACCGTCAAACCGATGAAAAATAGCAACGCGAATAGCAACCCAATCACTCCGCCCATTTCAGCAAATAGCTGAGGAACGACAACGAATACAAGACCAGGGCCTGCTGCAGGCTCCATGCCAAAGGCAAACATTGCTGGGAACATAGCAACACCAGCAAGAATCGCGACACCTGTATCCATCGCAGTAACCATACCGGTTGTTTGAACTAGGTTCTCTTTCTTCTTCAGGTAAGAACCGTACGTCATCATACAACCCATACCTAAGCTAAGTGAGAAGAACGCCTGCCCTAGTGCAGCAAGAACTACGTTGCTGTCGACTTTAGAAAAGTCCGGCATGAATAAGAACTCAAGGCCCGCCATTGCACCTGGCAGCATCAAGCCTTTAACAGAAACAACGATTAGGATTAAGAACAGAAGCGGCATCAGAACCTTACCAGCTTTCTCAATACCACCCGAGATCCCTTTCATCACAATCATGACGTTAAGGAACAGGTAAACACCCATCCACATTAAAGGTTGAATCGGATCTGAGATGAAACCGCCAAAGCTGTCGCCAATTGCTTCTGGCGCGCTGAGTAGACCACCACCCACTTTAAAGATGTAGGCCAATGCCCAACCACCAACCACAGGGTAGAAGCCCATGATCAAAAGACCACTGAAGACTCCCATAACGCCAGTGAACGTCCAGCGTCGGTCAGTTGTTTTGAATGCACCTACGGCAGAAAGACCTGTCTTACGACCAATAGCGAACTCTGTCAGCATCACGCTAAAGCCGATAAAAATTACAAAGATAAGATAGATAGCAACGAATGCACCGCCGCCACTCTCACCTGCTGTGTAAGGGAATTTCCATATATTGCCTAAACCGACAGCGGAACCCGCTGCTGCCATTACGAAGCCTAGTTTAGACCCCCACGTATCACGTGGTGCTGCTGTATTAGTTGTAGCCACGCTTTTTCTCCAAAATTAGTTTGTTGTGTATGCATAGAGATAGGCGTCTAAAAAGTTTATGTAAAAATTATTGTACACTTATAAAATAAGCGTTCGACGCACTATGTCTAGAAAGTAAAGCAGCTCCCCTTTAAAATTGGAACCCCAAAAAAGTACATTTATCGCACAAGTGTCGAGTTACGCAGGTTAAATGCTGCTTTTTTGTTCAAAAGTTAAAGAATGACCTTATTTTTCACATTAAAATAACAGAATCAGCTGTTATGAAATTCGTTCCTCATATAAGGTCAATCCCATGTCTAAATGGGAAATCTATTCCCCCAACCCACTTTTATGCTTAATATCCTAGAAGGGCATATTACTCTGAGCGTATATGGACAAGTTTTATCACTTTCTTACTTTAGCTGGCATCGGGCTATATTGGTTATTGGTCGCAGGTGTGACCATTCGTGTCGTTTTAAAGCGCCGTGCAGTGAGCGTGTCTTTAGCTTGGCTAATGATCATTTATATCCTTCCCGTTCTGGGTGTCGCGTGTTATTTCCTCTTCGGTGAACTGAACTTAGGCAGAAAACGGGCCGAACGCGCAAAAGAGATGTTTACACCATTCGAGAAGTGGTTCAGTCAGCTTAACGACTGTAACGCGCACAACCCAGAAACGATGGGAAGGCACATCTACCGAATTGATGAACTATGTAACAACCGCCTTGGTCTTCCCGCATTGAGCGGTAATACATTGTCGCTGCAACAGTCACCTAATGAGATTTTGCATTCCATTATTGAAGACATCGAAAACGCGCAGAGCAGTATTCGAATGGTATTCTACATTTGGCATCCAGGTGGTTTGGCTGACTCTGTCGCTTCTGCACTTATCCGAGCGGCTAAACGCGGCGTAAATGTCAAGCTATTGCTCGATTCAGCAGGTAGCCCGCGTTTTTTCAGAAGTCCTTGGTATCGAATGATGCAGGATGCTGGAATTGAAGTTATTCAAGCGTTAGAAGTGAAGATGTGGCGTATTTTCTTACGTCGTCTTGATCTTCGCCAGCATCGCAAGATCATCGTAATTGATGATGAAATTGCTTATACAGGTTCAATGAACTTGGTTGACCCGGCTTACTTCAAGCAAAATAGTGGCGTTGGGCATTGGGTGGATATCATGGTTCGTATTACAGGACCAACGGTAAACGTATTGAGTGCCATCCACTGTTGGGATTGGGAAGTCGAAACTGGCGAACGTCATTTACCAAGACTACCTGAATGCAAGATCGATGAGAGTGAATTCCAACACCCTATTCAGGTTGTGCCTTCTGGCCCAGGTATGCCGGAATATCTGATCTATCAAGTATTAACATTGGCAATAAACCAAGCCAATCGCTCGGTACGAATCACAACACCATATTTCGTGCCCAATGCTGATTTACTCGAAACGTTAAAGATGACAGCACAACGAGGCATTGACGTTGAACTCGTTATTCCACATAAAAATGACTCTATGATGGTGCAATGGGCGTCACGCGCTTTTTATAGTGAGCTCTTGAGTTCAGGGGTCAAGATTTATGAGTTTTATGGTGGTTTGCTGCATACAAAATCTGTCGTAATTGACGACCAATTCTGTTTAGTTGGCACCGTAAACATGGATATGCGCAGCTTGTGGCTGAACTTCGAAGTGACCCTCGCCGTTGACGACGAAGAGTTCACCAAGCAAATGTCTTGGTTACAAGATAGCTATATTAAGCAATCTCACACTGTTGTATTGGAAGAATGGGAGAAAAGGAGCCTATTTTCTCGGTTCTTAGAGCGAGTGTTCTATCTCTTCAATCCACTCCTCTAATACCTCAAATACACAGGCTAAAAAAACCTCCAGCGCTACATGCATCCTGCTGGAGGTTTGTTCTTTTAGCTCCCTATCTACACGAAACCTCTCGACATCATTACCTTTCATCTTGGCTGTTATTGGCTGATAGTTGACTTTTCCCTTGCATAACCTACGTCGTCCATGTTTTAAATATTCCAAACCGCAATATTTAAGACAGGGAACTTTTATGTCAGAGGGAAAAAAAACCAAACTCATTACCGCTGGCCGCGATAAAAAGTGGACAAATGGTGTTGTAAACCCACCCGTTCAACGCGCTTCAACTGTGGTATTCAATACAGTTGCAGAAAAGAACCAAGCCACCATTAATCGTGCAAACAAAACGTTGTTTTATGGTCGCCGAGGCACCAACACGCACTTTGCTTTCCAAGACGCAATGGTTGAGATTGAAGGTGGAGCTGGTTGCGCGCTTTACCCTTGTGGAACGGCAGCAATTTCAAATGCCATCCTCTCTTTCGTTGAAACTGGCGATCACATTCTAATGGTGGACACTTGTTACGAACCAACTCGTGACTTTTGTAACACCATCATGAAAAAGATGGGCATCGAAACCACCTATTATGACCCAATGATCGGTGAAGGTATCCGAGACTTGATTCAGCCGAATACCAAAGTCCTTTTCTTGGAATCTCCTGGTTCAATAACCATGGAAGTCCAAGATGTACCTACATTAGCGCGCATTGCCCACGAGCAAGATATCATTGTGATGCTTGACAACACATGGGGAGCTGGCGTGAACTTCTCTCCTTTCGAGCATGGCGTAGACATTTCCATTCAAGCGGCGACTAAGTATATCGTTGGACATTCAGATGTCATGCTAGGTACTGCTGTTGCTTCTGAAAAGTATTGGGATCAGCTTCGTGAACAAAGCTACCTGATGGGTCAGTGCGTTTCTCCTGACGACGCATACCTAGGTCTTCGAGGTATTCGCACGTTGGATGTTCGCCTAAGACAGCACGCAGAAAGCAGTTTAAAAGTCGCTCAGTGGCTCGCTTCTCGCCCAGAAGTTGATCATGTCCGCCATCCCGCTTTAGAAACAAATCCTGGCCATGAGTTTTTCAAACGAGACTTCACAGGTGGAAACGGCTTGTTTTCATTTGTTCTCAAAACGTCTTATCCAAAAGCGACGACGGCTCTGCTTGATGGCATGAAACACTTCAGTATGGGTTACTCTTGGGGCGGTTATGAAAGCCTCATTCTAGCTAACGAACCTAAGAGCTTTAACAGCCTGAGAACCATAGCTCACCCACACTTTGAAGGCACTTTGGTTCGTATTCATATTGGCTTAGAAGACGTAAATGACTTGATCGCTGATTTAGAGGCTGGTTTTGCGCGTTATAACGCCTTAATGCTTGAAAAAGAAGTCTCCCTATAACAAAGATTGAATCGCCCTGCATTGCGGGGCGTTTTTATAAACCCCTGACTTAATTAGAATTAACTAACATTCACCCGAGCCATTAATTGATGTTAATCATTTGTGTTGTTTTTCAATTGAGCAGTCACAGAATGAAATAATGTGCCACAAATAGGCTTTCCAAATTTAGAGTTTCTCTCCTACTTTTTATCATTCATAAGAGGTCATACCACAAGGAGATAGTTTTGAAACTCAAATTTATAGCGCTAATACTTTTTACCTTAGTTACCGTCCCAATAACCTCCGTATACGCTGCAACAGGTTATACCCAAACCAAGTATCCAATTGTTCTGGTTCACGGTTTGTTTGGTTTTGATACCCTGGCAGGCGTTGATTACTTTTTCGGAATACCACATTCCTTAACAAAAGATGGCGCTACGGTTTATGTTGCACAGGTATCCGCGACCAATAGCAGCGAAGTTCGAGGGGAGCAACTGCTTGCTCAAGTAGAAACCTTACTTGCAGCAACAGGCGCAGAGAAAGTCAATCTCATTGGTCACAGTCATGGTGGTCCAACAACGCGCTATGTTGCCTCTGTCCGTCCTGACCTAGTCGCATCAGTTACGAGTATAGGAGGCGTTAATAAAGGGTCTAAAGTAGCCGATTTAGTTCGTGGCACCGTATCTGAGGGTTCGGGTAGTGAGCAGCTCGCGGTAAAACTGGCGCAAGGCTTAACTACTCTTATTAATCTTCTATCAGGTGGTTCTGATCTCGACCAAGACCCTTTAGCCTCACTAGCAGCATTAACCACGGAAGGATCATTAGCGTTTAACCAACACTACCCGGAGGGAGTCCCTACCAGTGAATGTGGTAATGGTGACTTGCTGGCTTCAAATGGCGTTTATTACTACTCATGGACCGGATCATCCACTTTTACAAACGTTTTCGATCCGACCGACGCTGCCATGATGGTACTTGGCTTAGCCTTTGATGGGCCAAATGATGGCTTAGTTGGTGCGTGCAGCACACATTTGGGCAAAGTCATACGTGATGATTATCAAATGAACCATTTGGATGAAATTAACGGCCTACTCGGTATTCATCATCTTTTTGAAACCGATCCAGTCACGCTTTATCGCCAACATGCAAATCGTCTCAAACTTCAAGGTTTATAAGAGGTCATCACAATGAAGAAAGTCGCTCTCACCACTTTTATCCTGCTCTCGATATTTGGCGTGGGAGCACTTTCTCTGTTGCAAAGCGACAAACAACAAGAGATAACCTCTAACCATTCGCTATCTCAGCAAGATATAGCCGCCGATGTCTCTTCCCCAAAAGATTTCTTCGAATATTCTCTTAGCCGGCTGGGCGAAGAAGATCTCGATACGATCAAAGCGGAAGTTAATGATGACACTTTAGCAAAGCAAACTCTGAATATTGATGCCAAACTTTTTCAAACCTACCTTTCCTACAAGCAAGCACTCTCTGCATTAGAGCCTTTTGAGCACAACCACCTAACGCTTGAACAGTTAACCATGCTGAATGAAGCAATACTGAACTTACAGCTTCAATACTTTAGCGAGGCGCAGATAACCCAATTGTTTGACGAAGAAAACCGACTTCGCCAACTTGCTTTAGAAAAGCTGACGATTAAAACACAGGCATCGGATATCGAGAGTCAAGAACACCTTCTCAATCAAGCGTTATCAGAACAACCGGATTACATACGAGAAAGTGAACGCAATAACGCATTAGCAAAGCAGCTCGAGCAAGCTTCTCAGCTTGATTCACAAGACAAGTACATCGCCCGTGTTGCTCTGGTAGGAGATGCCGGAGCGCAGAGGCTGCAAAAGCTTGATGAGCAAAGAGCATCATTTGAGACTCAACTCGCCACTTACTTAAAGCAGCGTCAAAATATTCTGAATAGAGATTTTCTAGGGCAAGACGAAAAACAGGCAGAAATCATTGCTTTAAGAAAACAAAGCTTCGATACCACTCAATGGCGTCGAATCGAAGCTTTGGAACGTATTCATGATAGCCAGAACTAACAACATTAGCTTAATCGCCAAACGTTACTTATTCTGCTTTTTAGGACATCCAACGATATGGTCATCCACCATGCCGACGGCTTGCATGAAAGCATAACAGATGGTTTCACCGACAAACTTGAAGCCTTTCTTTTTTAGGAATTTACTCATGGCTTTGGATTGCTCTGTCGAAGCTGGTACGTCACTCATATGTTGCCATTGATTGACGATTGGTTCACCGTCCACGAACTGCCACAACGCGTCTGATAAACTCCCGTATTCAGCAATTAACGCTTTGGCCGCTTTGGCATTACTGAATACCGAGTTAATCTTTCCGCGATGTCTCACAACATCGAAGTTTTCCACGATGTATTCAGCGCGTTCTTCATTTCTTTGTTCCAACGCATCTAGATCGTAATTCTCGAACGCTTCTCTGTAACCTTCGCGCTTTTTAAGGATGGTGATCCAACTAAGACCAGCTTGCGCACCTTCCAAAGTAATAAATTCAAACAGGACTTGGTCGTCATATACTGGCACGCCCCATTCGGAATCATGATATTCGCGCTCTAATGGGTGATTCATCGCCCACGCACACGTTTTTTGTTCTGTCATTATTCTTCCTTAAAAAGCGCCTCTAACTGATGAGCTAGAGGCGCAATACTTTTCATCGTTATATCAGTAGCACTAAGCCTGTTTCGGTACTGCCACTTTATGGAACAAACGATACAACACTGGCACGACAATCAGTGTCAGGACTGTCGCAAAACCCAAACCAAACATAATCGTAACCGCCATTGGTTTGAAGAAAATATCTGGCAACAGTGGGATCATACCAAGGATCGTCGTGATAGCAGCCATACAAACGGGACGGACGCGACTTACCGCAGCATCAACAACCGCGTCATAAGCCTCTTTACCGGACTTCATTTCAATTTCAATTTGGTCCAGTAATACGATGCCATTTTTGAGCACCATTCCCGATAAGCTTAAGAAGCCGAGCAATGCCATAAAACCAAACGGCGTGTTGAGTGCCAACAAACCTGTGGTGACGCCAATTAACGCCAGCGGCACGGTAAGCCAAACAATGAGTGGCTCTTTGATAGAGTTAAATAGGAATACAGTGATCAAGAACATGAACAAGTACCCCATTGGCATGGTAGTAAACAGCGACTCTTGAGCATCACCAGAAGATTCGTATTCACCACCCCACTCTAGTGAATAGCCAGGAGGCATTTGAATCGCTTCGATTTGGGGCTGTAAACGTTGTTGCAACGTCGATGCGGTTTCTTCACCTAGAATATCAGGGTCTGCCATCACAGTGAGCATACGCTTACGGTTCTTACGCACAATAATAGGATCCTCCCAACGCATGTCGTAACCCATTGTGACTTGTTGAAGTGGAATAAACTCACTCTGTGCTGGACTCCATATTTTCATGCCTTCGATGTTACGAATATCAATACGTTCATCTTCAGGTAAGCGAGCCACGATAGGCATGAGCGTCGTGCCGTCTCGGTAAAGGCCTATCGTCATTCCAGAGAATGACATAGACAAGAAGTCATCGACATCTGATTTTGTAATGCCATAGCGACGTGCCTGACTCTCGTTAAACTGCGGTTCAAGAACTTGGGTTCGTTCACGCCAATCATGCCTGATATTTGTTGCCTGAGGATCGGCGTACATGATGTCCTTGACCTGAGCGGCTATCGTACGAAGGACGGTTGGATCTGAACCAATAATGCGCGCTTCAATTTTTGCACCACCACCAGGGCCTAACTCAATCTGTTTGAGCTTGTAATTGATTTCTGGGTAGTTGGCTTTTAAATACTCTCGAAACTTCGCCATTAATGGTTTTAACGCTTCGTAGTTTTCCATACGAGTGGTTATCTCACCATAAGCCGCATAACTTTTCTCTGGCGCGTACGTTAACATGAAGCGCTGTAAGCCTTTACCCGCGGTCGTCGTGATATGGTCAACATGCTCTTGCTTAGCTAACCAACTTTCTAACTCTTTAAGCGTTGTGTTGGTTGCTCGAATATCAGTTCCTTCTGGCATCCATACATCTAACTGAAAAATCGGCGTTGTCGAAGATGGGAAAAACGCTTGCTTCACAAAGGTGAACCCGTAAACACTTGCCGCTAATCCCGCAATCAGCACCACAACGGTAAACCAAGCACGACGCATACAAAACTGAAGAAACTTTTTATAAATAACGAAAATAACCCCGTTATATGGATCATTTTCTTCCCCTTCACCTTGTTTAATCTTCTGGCCTTTAAAGAAGATGTCAGCAAAGAATGGTGTCAACGAAATAGCGGTAAACCAGCTCAACATTAAAGAGATCAGCAGAACCGTAAATAAAGTGCCACAGTATTCGCCCGTCGAGTCTTCAGACAGTCCAATTGGCGCAAATGCAGTTACCGCAATCACAGTTGCCCCAAGTAATGGCCACTTTGTTTGGGTAACAATGTCGGTCGCTGCTTGGAGTCGAGTTCGCCCTTTTTGAGTACCAATCAAAATCCCCTCAACCACAACGATGGCATTGTCCACCAGCATACCTAACGCGATAACCAAGGCACCTAATGAAATCCGCTGCAAATCTATCGCGAGATACTTCATGAAAATGAACGTACCCAATACCGTCAGCAGCAAGATTAAACCAATAAGTAGCCCCGAACGTAGCCCCATAAAGAACAGAAGTACGATAATAACGATACCGACTGCTTGAGCTAAGCTGACAACAAAACCGCTAACCGATTTATCCACCTCTTTAGGCTGACTGTAAATTTCGGAAATTTCGATACCGACAGGTTGTTGGTACTTTAGCTCGGCAAGGCGATGATCAAATGCTTTTCCGACTTCAACCACATTGACGCCTTCAGCAAAAGAAACGCCGACGTTTAGTGCAAGACTTCCGTTAAAATTAATAATATTACTCGGTACTTCTACATACCCGCGTTTTATTTCCGCCACATCTTTCAAGAAAATGAGCCCCTGAGCGCCCGACTCAGTAATCAACAAATCACCCAGCTCCTCCACACTCTGGAACTCGCCAGTCGGCTGAATTCTGATGTACTCGTCACCAATTCTGATCGCTCCTGCGTCAGAAACCACGTTTTGCGTCGAAAGAAGATTAAACACGGTATCCGGAGCAAGACCTATACTGCTCAGCTTTTTCATCGATACTTCGATGAAAACTTGCTCTTGCTGTTGCCCGGATACCGAAACTTTACTCACACCATCAACCAGTTCGAGCTCTCGGCGTAAGTAATCGACGTAATCCAGTAGCTCTTTATAGCTATAACCGTCGCCAGTCACCGCTAACAAAATCCCGTAAACATCACCAAAATCATCGATCACTTGAGGTTCATTCACACCTGGAGGCAACGTCCCTTTAAGGTCGTTCACTTTACGGCGCAACTCATCCCAAATTTGTGGTAGATCATCAGGGCCATAATTGTTCTTCATCGTGACCGTGATTTGCGATAATCCCCGGCTAGAAATCGAATTTACTTCATCAACATAAGTAAGCTGCTGAATCGCTTTTTCGATTGGGTACGTCACTTCTTCTTCGACTTGTTGCGGTGTCGCACCAGGGTAAGAGGTCACTACCATCGCATCTTTAATAGTAAAAGCAGGGTCCTCAAGACGCCCTAAACCAAAGAATGCGGCGATACCACCAATCAAAAATATCAGTGCGACCATCCAACTGATGACGCGATTGCGGATGAAGTACGCAGCAATACCGGTCACATCATCATCACTTTGAGGCACTGATTTATTAAGATCGCTCATAGACCGGCCTCCTGCGTAGCCATTTCCTGTATCACTTCCACTTTCATGCCATCCCTTAATCGAGAAACACCGGCAATCACGACTTTGTCTTTGAGCATGAGACCATCAAGGATTTGAATGGACGTTTTAGATGCCTTACCTGCTCGCACCTGTTTGCGCGATACCGTATTGTCGTCATTCAGTACCCAAACAAATTTGTTTTCGCGCCCCAGCTCGTCACCGTCCGCATTAAAAATGGCTTCGATAGGGACATTAATTCCTAGGTTGAGATCAAGCCCAACATTCTCGTCTTTAGACGTTACCTCAACAGCCATACCATCTAGGATGTACTCTTCTTCCGGCATAGGAAGCGACAGTGTGACAGTAAACGTACCTGTTGTTGGATCGGGTTCGGTCGTAAATTCTTTTACCGTCGCGTTATATTCGTTACCGCTGGGCACGCGCACCAATGCTTTGATCGCTGTGAGTCTTTCTTCCGTTGGCGGTTGGTTCACATAGAGGCGGTCTGGAAGCTGAATCAACACTTCGACTCGCTCCAAGCTGTGAATATTAACGATATGCTGTCCGACTTGAACATTTTCGAATTGGTCGATATTAACTCGCGAAATAATCCCATCCACGGGCGCTTTTAAGGCAGTAAATGATAGACGAAGTTTGGCTAACTGAAGCTCAGCTAAGGCGATTTGTCGTTGTGCTGCAATTTCATCAAACTGAGACTTAGCTAATAGGCCTTTATCAACCAAAGGGCGTGAGCGGCGATACTGACTGTCGACAACAGAAAAACGCGCACTCGCATTATCTACATCCAACTCATAGTCCGTGGGATCTAGCGTTGCAATAACATCACCCTTCGTGACTTTGTCGCCCTCTTTTACCATGATGCGGCTGACTTCTCCTGCCACTCTGAAGCTCAAATGAGAGCGATCCGCTGCATTCGCAACCGCAGGGAAGTACAAGTTGTCGTCCACCTTGTTTCCCGCTAATGACGTAACTCTAACTCGTGGCGTTTCGAGCTCTTTTTCTGGCGCCTTATCCCCACAGCCAACGAGAAAAAGCGTTGAAAGTAAAGTCGCTAGAGAGATGATTCCTTTCATATTACAACCCTCTTTCCTTAATCCACGCTCTTACCTTAATTCCGGGTTCAATTACACTGACACCCGAGATAATGATTTGGTCGCCATCGCTAAGCCCGGCTAACACTTGATTTTTGTCATTCATCTCAATTGCGGCTTTGGACACAATGCCTTGCTCATCGACACGCCAAACGTATGTTTTGCCGTTCTCTTCTAGCAACGCGGAGTTAGGAATCTTTGTCGCTCCTGCACTTTTGGACAGGAGGTAAGCATTGCCAGACATTCCCGGCAAAAGGCCTATTTCTGCTGGTCGCTCCATGACCATCGTGACTTTGTAACTGCCCGTTTTAGGATCGGCTTCTGTATCGATTTCCTGAAAGGTTAAGTCAAAGGCTCGCTCGGGGAACGCATCAAATATCATTCTGGCAGAGACATCGCTCCCCTGCGTGTAACGATTTAGAAGATAGTCTGGGATTTGGAATATCACTTTGAGGAGTTGGTTGGACTGAATATTCATCACCCCTTCTTTCGCGGCAACATATTCATGGTTTTCTGCTGGAATGTACGAAATAGTGCCATCATATGGCGCGACAAGTTTGGTATACCTTAAGTTTGCCTTTGCTTGATTCCATTGAGCTTTTGCCGAGTTGTGATTCGCTTTTGCCTCATCAAAATCTTGCTCAGATACTACTTGGTCTTTACGTAGCTTTTGGTATCGCTTGTATTGCACATCTGCGAGCAAAAAATTTGCCCGAGCTTGCTGTTCGAGCAGAGAATATTCATCTGGGTTTAATGATGCCAAAACATCACCTTTACTGACGACTTGACCTTCATTCACTTCTATCGTTTGAAGAAGCCCAGGAACTCGAAATGTCAGTACTGCTCTATCGCCAGCTTCCGTCGTGGCAGGAAAATGTCGCTCAAACTGGGCATTGCCAACAGATACTGTAAATAGCTTCGCAGGGCGCGATTCAGGTTCAGGAACAGGAGGAAGTTCTTTACCGCACCCCGACAAGACAGCCGAGATGGCAATAGGAATGAGCAATTTTCTCATTACATTCATCCATAAAAATTGGGGGATTATTTTTAAAGTAGATGAATTTTGAACGAACTTCCAGAGCAGAAAAGATTAATAGTGCTTTAAAATTAGTAATTTGTGATAAAAAAGCAGGCTTTATGCCTGCTTCAGTTAAATCTTCTTTGGATACAAAATGCCTAGAGCTTACTGAATTCTCTGTTCACCCTATATGTATCAGACGTAACATACGCTTCCATGTTACGAATTTTGCCATCAAGACGGTCAAAATCCCTTTCCAACACACTGAGCAGTTGATCAGGGCTTTGCCCTTTCTGCCAAGGCTTACTTTTGAGCGTATGCTCTTGCTGCGCTCTGATATTTTCAGAATACGTTACTGGTTGCTTTTCTAACATAAACGCCATCGCGATGTACGCTAACAATACCAAAAACGTACCACCTAACAGCGCTGCAGAAATCACTACAATACGAATCAACCAAACTTCTGCACCAAAGTAGTTGGCAATTCCGGCGCAAACACCGGAGATTTTGCCATTTACTGGATCACGATACAGTTCTCGATTATTCATACTTTCGTCTCCATGTTGGTGACTCAGCATCCAAGATGCGCTCCAATGTATCAACTCGGGACTGCATCGCTTCCGCTTTTTCAGATAGTACCTGAAGGCGCTCTAAATCTTGGCTCGACAGTGCACTATCTGTTTTGCGTTTGCTGCGATAGTGTAAGAAGAGCCATAGTGGAGCGACAAAGATTAAAAAGACAATCACTGGTCCTGCTATAAAAAATGCCGACATAGATGGCTCCTTTCTTATTTATCTTTCGATGACATCTGTTCTTTCAGTTTTGCCAACTCTTTTTCAATTTCGTCTTGTGCCTGCAACTCTGCAAACTCTTGTTCTAGCGATTTAGCATTACCAGTTTGAGCATACAGGTCTGCTTCCGCTTCCATTTCATCCACTTTACGTGAGTACTGCTCAAATTTCGCCATCGCTTCATTAGTGCGGCTAGTGTGCAGGTGTTTTTGCACATCACGACGGTTAGATGCAGTTTGGTTACGAATTGCTAGTGCTTGCTGTTTTGCGCGCGTTTCGGCAATTTTGCTTTCCAACTTACCAATCTCGCCAGTAAGCTTATCGATCGTTTCTTCCACTAAGGTTTGCTCAGTGTGGAGGCCTTTAATCACTTGCTCTAGCTTTTGCTTTTCAATTAACGCTGCACGAGCTAGATCTTCACGCTCTTTCACTAATGCTAAGCTCGCTTTTTGGCCCCATTCGCCAATTTGCTCTTCTAACGTTTCAACCTTACGAGCCAACTCTTTCTTGTCTGCAATCGCTTTAGCCGAGTTAGTACGCACTTCAACAAGTGTGTCTTCCATTTCTTGAATGATAAGACGGATCATTTTTTCAGGATCTTCCGCCTTGTCCAGTAATGCACTGATGTTTGAGTTAACGATATCTGCAAATCGAGAAAAAATACCCATAACGGAACTCCTCTTTTTTCCTATTAAAACTCGACAAGGTGGTGATTAACCTTGTGTCTCCCTGAATTTATAACAAGTAACGTGCCAACTTATAATTTTCTTTTAAATCAGAGTGTTATTCATTTTGTTGTCGTTACACACTATTGTGCTATGATGTTTTTCACCAACTGTTGGTGAAATTTACCAACTCTATCCCTGAATCATGGCTCGGCTGTTAAATAAGAAGGATTTTATGAAGCAAAACCTGATTGGTGAATCACCTGCTTTTCTCGCTGTACTAGATAAAGTATCACAACTTGCACCCATTGAGCGCCCTGTCCTCATCATTGGTGAACGAGGTACGGGTAAAGAACTCATCGCTCAGCGTTTGCATTATTTATCAAGACGTTGGGATAAACCACTACTATCACTCAACTGTGCGACATTAAGCGAAGGGCTAATAGATTCCGAATTGTTTGGACATGAATCCGGCTCCTTCACGGGCTCTAAAGGTAAGCATAAAGGGCGTTTCGAGCGTGCCGAGGGCGGTACTTTGTTTCTTGACGAGCTGGCAACCGCACCACTTTTAGTTCAAGAAAAGCTATTACGTGTCATTGAATATGGTGAATATGAACGAGTTGGCGGTCATACCGCTCTCAATGCGGATGTTCGACTTGTTTGTGCAACCAATGCCGACCTACCAAAGTTGGCAGAGCAAGGTGATTTTCGTGCAGATCTGCTCGACAGGCTAGCCTTCGATGTCATTATGTTACCCCCTCTTCGCGAGCGCAAAGAAGACATTCTCTCTTTAGCAGAGCACTACGCGATGAAAATGTGTCGTGAACTGCAACTGGAATACTTTGTCGGTTTTACCCCAAAAGCGCAGCAGTCGCTTATTGAATATGAATGGCCCGGTAACGTCCGCGAACTAAAAAACGTGATTGAACGTGCGATTTACCAACATGGTCTGAATGCTCACCCAATTGATGAACTAATTTTCAATCCTTTTGAAACAGTTTGGCTCAGCGCGCTTGGCCATAGTGCAACACAAGCAGAGCAACAAGAAGAGGAAGCATCAAGCAACACCATCCAATTCCCTCTAGACTATAAACAATGGCAAGAGGAACAAGATATCCATTTACTCAATCGTGCATTGGAAGAAGCCAAGTTTAATCAACGACAAGCAGCCGAGCTACTTGGCTTGAGCTATCACCAATTACGAGGGATGGTTAGAAAATATGGTTTGGTCGGACAAAGCTAACTTGACCGAGAGTACTCAATCAATACACGAGCTCGTGACTGCGCTCTAATTCGCATGCATTTATGGCATAACACCTTACAGTGTATGGATTTTATGTTTGGAGCGAGTTCACAAAGGTGATAAATTAGCGAGATCATTTTCGCTTGTTAGCTTTGAAAGAGTAAGATCAAACGAAACGAGCAAGATCCAATGAACATTTCATATTATGAATGCTTTTATAAGATTATCGCTGAGCCTTATTGGGATTAGCCTACTGACCGCTTGTGGCGATGAAATTGACCACAATGATATTCGCAAAGCTGGCTTTGTGTTTTGCGGACAAGGTAAGCCGACCACGTTTAACCCTCAGCTTATTGATAGCGGTATTACCGCAGAGGCTCTGAGCCCGCAGCTGTACGATACGCTGCTCTCGCTCGATCCTAAATCACATCAGCCCGTGGCAAGCATCGCCGAGAGTTGGTCAGTAAATGAATCAGGGACGGAATACACGTTTAAGCTTAAACGTGGTGTTCAATTCCAAACCACGCCTTGGTTCACACCCACTCGCCCATTGAATGCAAAAGATGTGGTATTTAGCTTCAAGCGAATCATCGATGTAGACCATCCTTTTCACCAAGTAGGTGGTGGTTTTTATCCATGGTTTGCAGGGTTAGATTTTCAAAACCTACTCCAAGACGTGGTTGCAATAGATGAGTATACGGTAAGGTTTACGTTATCTCAGCCAAACTTTTCTTTCTTGGCCAATATTGCCACCAGCCATGCGGTTATCTTGTCTGCGGAGTATGGACAGCAATTGGCAGCAAAAGATCATAAAGAAGAAATCGACCAACTTCCTATCGGTACCGGCCCTTATCAATTAAAAGAGTACCAAGTGAACGACTTGATTCGATTAGAGCGTCATTCTAATTACTGGAAGTCACCAGCAAAAATGGAACAAGTGGTGTTCGATATCTCTCACAGAGGGACGGGTACATTAGCTAAACTTTTAAGAAAAGAGTGTGACGTACTCTCTTCACCTATTTCGAGCCAAATACCTGTCATTCAAGAAAATGACAACCTTGAGCTAACGGCTACACCAGCTAACAACGTTTCCTTTATTGCGATAAACACAGAAACCACCGCGCTGAGTGATGCTCGAGTTCGCCAAGCTCTTAACTTAGCGATCAACCGTCAAAATATTTTAGATTCGGTTTACTACGGAACTGGCTCCCAAGCTTATACCTTGCTACCACCTAATTCATGGGCTTATCAAAAAGACAGCGTAAAAATTCGTTATGACCGGAATTATGCATTGGCACTACTTCGAGATGCAGGCTACGAAGACGGCCTAGAATTGACCATGTGGGTACCACTTGAACCACGTGCTTTTAACCCAAGCCCTCGCAAGACCGCAGAGCTAATCCAAGCGAATTTTGCCGATATTGGGGTTAAATTAACGCTACTTACCGATGATAGGTTTGAACGTGTGGATTTGGAGAACATCAACGATATCGATTTACTTTTAACTGGTTGGATTGGTGATACCGGGGATCCTGACAACTTTTTCCGCCCTTTATTATCTTGCGAGTCTGACCGCGTTGGCCTTAACGTGTCCATGTGGTGTAACGATGACTTCGATTTCTTGCTCGATTTGGCTTTAGAAACTCAAGAACCGCGTTACCGTTTGAACCTATATCGCCAAGCACAGAACATTTTGAATCAAGAGTTCCCGGTTATTCCTCTGGCGCATGGCGTGCAGTTCCGTGTGCACGACAAATCGCTGACAGGCTTCAAATCAAGCCCTTTCAATGCCCAACCGTTTGATAGAGTTGAGAGAATTCACTGATGTTTTGGTATACCGTTCGACGCTTTAACCTATTTATCATCACTTTGATGATCCTTACATTAGTGGGTTTTTCTCTGCTGCGCCTTGACCCTCTCTCGCACTGGGCAAACGTTGATTTTTGGTCTGGCTGGCAAACTTACTTGATCAACCTTTCTCAACTCGATTTTGGCATAAGTAAAAACGGCAATGCGATTTACGACGAGCTCGCCGTTGTATTCCCAGCCACTTTGGAATTGTGTTTCTTTGCCTTTTTGGTGTCCCTTTTGATCGGCATTCCACTTGGAACCGTGGCTGGGATGAAGCAAGGTAAATGGCTCGATACCAGCATTTCATTCATGTCAATGTCTGGTTATTCCGCCCCAATCTTTTGGGTAGCTCTGTTACTTATCATGGTCTTTTCATTGGAATACCAACTCTTTCCCGTTGCGGGACGGTATGATTTACTTTACGAAATTGATCATGTAACCGGGTTTGCCATTATCGACGCATTCATGGCGAAAGGCGAATACCGCGCTCATGCACTGCAAAGCGTTATTGAGCATATGGTGCTGCCATGTTTGGTGCTCGCTTTGGCTCCAACCACCCAGGTTGTCGGACTAATGCGTTCCTCGGTAGCGGAAGTGATGAGCCAAAACTACATCCGTGCAGCGAGAATCAAAGGTCTTTCTAACCGCGAAATCGTAACTCAACATGTATTGCGGAATGCGATACCGCCTATCATTCCCAAAGTTGGTGTTCAACTTTCGAGTATGATTACCTTAGCTATCATCACGGAGTCTATTTTTAACTGGCCAGGTATTGGTCGTTGGCTTTTAGATGCGCTGGCAAGCCAAGACTATGCATCTATCCAAGCTGGCGTGATGGTACTTGCGACTTTGGTTCTTACCGCTAACATTCTCTCGGATTTGATTGGCGCGATGATTAACCCTTTAGTTCGAAAGGAATGGTATGCTAACAAATAACGTTTATCAGGAAGAGCGCATTCCAACACAGTTTGAGCGTTTTTGGCGAAGCTACCGCGCCAACGGACTAGCCATGTTTGGCTTGTGGTGCTTGGTGTTTATCGTCCTTATTACCATTTTTGCCCCCCTACTTGCACCATTTGACGCCCAAGCACAGTCAGGTGAGTTGCTTGTGCCGCCATCATGGGCCCCAGCAGGAACGGTTGATTACTTTTTGGGGACCGATGACTTAGGTAGAGATATTCTTTCGCGCCTGATTATGGGCTCTCAGCTGACATTTGGCGCTGCTGTCGCCATCACCGCAATTGCTGCCGTTGTAGGCTGTTTAATTGGCGTATTGGCAGGTATGACGAAAGGCTTACTGTCGAGTACTCTCAACCACTTGCTCGATACCGTCATGTCGATCCCGTCGCTCTTATTAGCAATCATTTTTGTGGCATTTCTAGGCTTTGGTGGGTTCAATATTTTACTCGCAATCTGCTTGGCTTTGATTCCGCGTTTTATTCGCTCCGTTTATATCGCAGTCCACACCGAAGTTGAAAAAGACTACATAATGGCAGCACGCCTTGATGGCGCTAATGATTTCTACTTACTGTGGAGTTCAATTCTTCCTAACATTCTGACGGTCATTGCCGCTGAAATCACACTCGCGCTCTCTGCTGCGATTTTAGATATTACGGCACTGGGTTTTCTTGGCCTAGGCGCACAGGCCCCAAGCACCGAGTGGGGAGCAATATTAGGTGACTCTGTCGAGCTTATTTATATTGCACCTTGGACAGTGACCCTACCCGGCCTGACCATCATGTTTACTGTTATTACCCTAAACTTAGTAGGTGAAGGTGTACGTCAAGCGCTTAATGCGGGGATCGAATAATGCCGTTGTTAGATATTCGACATTTGACCATTGAGATCGAAACACCTCAAGGGTTGGTCAAAGCCGTTGACCGAATGAGCCTAACTTTGAACGAAGGCGAAATTCGTGGTCTTGTAGGTGAGTCTGGTTCAGGGAAAAGCTTAGTTGCAAAAGCGATTGTCGGGGTAAGTAAAGATAACTGGCGCATCACCGCTGACCGTATGCGCCTTGGCAATATTGACTTGCTTCAGCTTACGCCAAAAGAGCGTCGGCGCGTCATTGCTCGTGATATTGCGATGATTTTCCAAGAGCCTTCAACTTGTCTTGACCCTTCAGAGGAAGTCGGGCGTCAATTGATTGAATCCATTCCATCTCGCGCATTTAAAGGGAAATGGTGGGAGCGATTTAAATGGCGTAAAAAACAGGCCATCGCGCTTTTGCATAAAGTGGGTATTAAAGATCACAAGCGTTTAATGGGTAGCTACCCTTATGAACTGACTGATGGTGAGTGTCAAAAGGTCATGATTGCCATGGCGATTGCGACCAAACCTAAATTGCTGATAGCAGATGAACCAACCAACGACTTAGACCCGATTACCCAATCGCAAATCTTGCGTCTGTTGAGCCGCATGAACCAACTTAATAACACAACCATTCTGCTTATCGGCCACGACTTAGCGACCATAACACAGTGGGCAGGACGTATTACGGTAATGTATTGTGGTCAGTCGGTGGAGTCTGCCGATACCAGTAAAATCATTGCGGCACCCAAGCACCCGTACACCGATGCCTTGCTTAAAGCGATGCCTGACTTTAATGATTGGGTACCACACAAGCAAAAACTCCAATCCCTACCAGGCTCGATTCCGCCATTGCAGCATCTACCTATCGGTTGTCGCCTCGGACCACGTTGCCCATATGCGCAGAAACAATGTGTAGAAATTCCACACACCAGACGAATTAAGAATCATAAATTTAACTGCCACTTTCCATTGAACACGGAGAAAAAGTCATGAGTGCGTTACTTGAAGTCGATAATTTATCGAAGCAATTTGTTACGCGCTCCCGTCTGTTCAAACGTCAGGTTAATGAGGCAGTTAAACCGGTAAGCTTTACTTTAGAGCCAGGGCAAACTATTGGTTTTATTGGTCAAAACGGGTCAGGAAAATCCACACTAGCTCGTATGCTTGCTGGCGTTGTTGAACCAAGCTCCGGAGAGATCCGTGTGAATGGCGAACGATTGGAGCACAAAGATTACGCGACACGCTGCAAGCTCATCCGCATGATTTTCCAAGATCCAAACACATCGTTAAACCCACGAATCCAGATTGGTCGTATTTTAGAAGGTCCGCTAAAGCGAAATACCAACATGCCGCCAGATGCGCGCATGCAGCGTGTAAAGAACACCCTGCTCCGCGTAGGATTGCTGCCTGAGCACGCCTATTTTTATCCACAAATGCTAGCTGCCGGTCAAAAACAGCGCGTGTGTTTGGCTCGTGCACTTATTCTTCAACCTTCCATCATTGTCGCTGATGAGGCGTTAAACGGTTTGGATATGGCAATGCGCTCGCAGATCATTAACTTATTCCTCGAGTTGCAAGAAGAGATGGGATTGTCATTTGTGTACGTGTCTCAGCACATTGGCATTGTTAAGCATATTACTGATAAAGTGATGGTGATGCATGAAGGTGAAGTGGTCGAGTTTGGCGAGACCAACCAAGTACTGACTCATCCCGAGCATCCTATTACTCAACGACTAGTCGAAAGCCACTTTTATAAAGCGCCAAGCCATCAAACAAAATAGCTTATCAAAGATGTAATCGTTCAAATGTAAAGAAGCCTGCTTTAACGCAGGCTTCTTTATTGCATGGTTACTAATCAAAGAACTAACGGCGGCTCGCTTGTTTGCGCAGTTCAAAATCAAACTCGTCAGGAAACAATACGACCCCTTCTTCATTTTGATTTGGGAATACAACAATCGATAGCTCGTCATCCTCTAGACCAGAGGTCCAACGGCTGTGCCACTTGTTTAAAGAGATCGCCTCAGGCTCGCAATCTTCCCAATCACCATTCGCCCATTGCAAAGCGAACTCTTCGTTTGGCCATACTGGTACACAATCATCATCTTCTGTATTTAACATGACACAGCCATGTTCGTCTTTCAGAATCCAAACCTTACGATTCGCCACAATCTCTTTTACGCAGTACTTTAAACGTTGCTCTTCATTGTAGCGATTAATGGTATCCATCTGCTCTTGGGTCAGTTGCTCAGACATATTCGTCTCCTATTTCCCATAGAAAAATGCCCGCAGCTAGGCGGGCATTTAAAGTATATGCTAGAAAATTAAGCTAGCTCAGTTTGAAGCCAAGGCCAACCTTGCTTCTTACGGCTTAGCGTGTTTTCCATCATTAGCATGCCGTCTTTTTCGTGCTTAACAAGCTTCTCAGCCAACTCACCTTTGTATAGAAGACGAGTTTGAGCAGTCGTGATGTCTGTTAGCATTACAGCAGCGAACGCTAGGTTATCTTTCTCACAACGAGATTCTAGGTCTGCTTCTAGTGCTTCGATCATACCGTCAACTTGCTCAAGAGTTGCAAGTTCAACCTGACCAACCACTACGTCACGACCGTTGAATGGGTAACCTTTAAGGTCTTTCTCAACAAGCTCAGCCGCAGATAGACCTTCGATGTTTGTCTTAGCAATTAGAAGATCTTTAGTGAACGCGTCAACATCTTGTACGTCTGCGATTACCGCTAGCTCAGCAACGGCATCTTTGTCTTTTTGTGTACAAGTTGGAGAAGCGAAGCCTACTGTGTCAGATAGAATTGCTGACATCATTAGCTTAGCGATTTGTGGAGTAATCGCGTGACCTTCAATCTTGAACATGTTGAATAGAACAGTGTTGGTACAACCAACAGGCCAGATCCATGCTTCCATTGGGTTTACTGTCATCACGTCACCTAGGCGGTGGTGGTCAACAATACCCGCAATTTCAGCTTCTGCGATATCGTCTGGTGCTTGTGCTAGATCTGAGTAATCTACTAGCCAAACGGTCTCACCCGCAACTGATGTGCGAAGCTCAGGAACTTCAGCGCCAGCAACTTCTAGGATGTGCTGAGTTTCACGGTTGATTTCGCCTTGGCGAATTGGCATAGCTTCAACACCACGCGCTTTTAGAAGTTCAGTTGCAACGAGTGCACTACAAATACTGTCACTGTCTGGGTTCTTATGACCTACAACTAGAATCATGTTTCTTCCTATTCAAGTCAATTTTATACGCCGCCTAATACAGTTAATTAGGGCGTGTTTGCTCACAAAGGCCGATACTTTACCTGATTTCAGAGAGTTTGACACGAAGAAAAGTTCACAATGCTATTGCGAATAAATCTCATTTACATATAATGATAATTATTCCTATTTGCATTTGAGTAAACGATGAACGCGACCCAATTATTACACTCTGCACAACAGTTGTTTCAGCCTACTCAGTTTCGTTTAGCTTATAAGCGATTGCTGATCCCTATCGTCATGCTCATTTTGCTAGGCAATGAAAATACACGTGACGTTGCCGTACAGACGCTATCCGACTCATTCTGGGCGGTGTCATGCTATGTTGCTGCCACATTGGCTATTTATCATTATCTTTCAAACTTTATGTCGAAAACCAATCGAATTACCGAGCTATACCATCGTTCGCGTAATCATCAGGTTTTCTTTGCTTCTTTATTGGGCGCATTGCCTGGCTGTGGTGGCGCTATTGTTGTGACAACGCAATTTATTAGTGGCCGAGTGGGATTTGGTGCGATTGTCGCGGTACTTACTTCAACAATGGGTGACGCTGCCTTTTTACTTCTTGCCGCCAAGCCAAGTGTAGGATTAGGCGTGGTTGGATTAGGCATTATCGTGGGTACTCTTTCAGGACTGGTCGTTAATGCTTTTCATGCTGATAACTTTCTGCGACCAGAACCAAAAGAAGCACCTCAGACACATGCTTGTTGCCAACACCAGACAGACCGACACACACCTCTTGAACAACGTGCAATCAATCTACAAGGCGCATTTTGGAAATGGCTTATTGTGCCTGCTAGTGTCGTTGCTGTGTTAATGTCTTTCCAAATCGATATTAATCAGCTGTTGTCTTTGCAGACCAATACCATTGAATGGCTAGGCGCTATCTTCGCGGTGATCACAATGTCGTTGTGGGCGATGACAAAAGAGCTCGGCGATTATCAGTCAACAGTCTCTGAAGATGAAAAAATTGTGGACTCGCACCCAATTCAAAAAGCGGCTCAAGACACAAACTTCGTCAGTGCTTGGGTGATCGTGGCGTTTCTGGCGTTTGAACTGACGACCTATTTTTCTGGACTCGACCTTGTAGAAACCTTTTCTCATTGGGGAATTTGGATGCCATTAGCTGGCCTAGCCATTGGTATGTTGCCTGGTTGTGGACCGCAAATTTTAGTCACTAGCCTATACATTTCTGGTGCAGCGCCACTTTCTGCGCAACTGGCCAATGCGATTTCTAACGATGGTGACGCCCTATTCCCCGCTATTGCAATGGCACCGAAAGCTGCTTTGGTCGCGACTATTTACTCGTCCATTCCTGCGTTTATTGTTGGATACGGGTATTACTTTTTATTCGAGTTCTAACGCTCAGGGCATCAAACGAGAAAGGAGCCGCAATAGGCTCCTTTCTTGTTCTTAGTATTGGGCGATTTACTTCACGTTATGCTGTAACGATCGCTTTCGCATTGAGCCCTTTATCCACGCTCACCATTAACAACTGGCAAGGTTCTTGGTTTAGCTTTTCCCCTGTCCAGTAATCATACCAGTCCACCGGTTGATCAGACGTCAGCGTAAATTCCATCGCTCCGTAACTCGCATAATTAAACAAACAATGGAGGTCATTCTTCGTCGTTAGTTTTAAAAACGCGTGATTTAAACTCAAAGCGGTAAACTTTGCAGATTGTTGGTTACGTTGTTGACGTAACATGAGCTTAGACAGTGTCTTCTTAGCAAACGGCGTAATCTCAGGGAGCGGGTCACCAGACAGCAGCAAACCACCACTCGCTAATAACACCGTGCGATGAAATTCATACTCTTCTCTGGATGCGGCTTGGTTAGCTAGTGAAGTGAATGTCGCGCAATCCGGGTCAATTTGCCACAGTTTTCGGTGCTGCCAACTACGGTAAAAGGTTTCTCTGGCTATCTGCTCGAATCGATGACTATGACGCTCTACATCGTCAGAAACACGCATTGCATCCACAAGCCCCAGAGATGGCCACATTGGCGCGTTGCAACCTAAAAGCCACGCATCACCAGCGCCTTTGGCAATCGCTTCCATTCCTAAGCGATACGCCTCAACGCCTGTAATACCTGATTGTTTACGAACACCT
The DNA here is from genome assembly GCF_033339475.1 of Vibrio sp. 2304. Taxonomy (NCBI): domain Bacteria; kingdom Pseudomonadati; phylum Pseudomonadota; class Gammaproteobacteria; order Vibrionales; family Vibrionaceae; genus Vibrio; species Vibrio sp. 2304. Next base: position 507,698 of record NZ_JAWOUQ010000002.1, read on the forward strand.
TTTAAGGTGCCCCAATAGTTCGCGTCTAGCTTGAACAACTCAACGCCCCACTCTTGTCTCATGACAGAGACTACATGCGTCAGATGGTCTTGCACTTCTGGGTTTGAGGTATCGAGTATGTACCAAGGCGTGCATCGCCAACCACCATATGTGACATCTTCTGCTTTAAGTAAGCCACCATCCTTGTGGCGAACAAACCAATCTGGATGCTGTTTGAAGATCTCCGACTCAGGTTGAGCAATAAAGGGCGCCATCCAAATCGCCGGCTTTTTGCCTTTTGCACGGATGTTATGAATGAGCTCTTTTACGCCACCAGAAAACTTATCTGATGGGGTTAACCAATCGCCCATAAAGGCTTGATAGCCATCATCCAGAAGTACCCACTCTAGGTCTTCGAGCTTATCTTGCATGCAATCTACGTTCTGCATGATGTTTTGCTCTGTCACGTCTGCGTAGTAGGCATACCACGAACACCAACCGACAGGCGCATCTTGTGTCACACCTTGGCGAACAGGATGATGCTTTGCAATCATCTCGCCATAGGTTTGATAAAGCTCGGACAGCGATTGACCACAGAGTACCGCCACGGATTCAAGTTGATTACTTTCCCAATCCGCCACTTGAGTCAACTCACCATCAATTGCGGCTGATAAAACCCAATGCCCATCACGCAGTACAACATCAAAATAGCCAGCAAAGCGATGACATGATGTGAAGCCAAATAATGTGTAGCCCGCTGAACCTTCCACCACTAAATAGTTGTAATAACGCTTAGGGGCATCTTTAGGGTAGATTCGATAAGAAGGATTATTGTCTGGGCAGCGACCAATATCAACGGGGTGATTGATCGTTCCCGCCGTTTGCGCCAACATTTGAAAACCATCCCCAATTACGTTGGCCTCGTGCTCGTACAAAAACGGCATTTCGAGCAACACTTCACGGTCGGTAAAGGTTTTATTGTGGAGACCAGCAAAAGAAAAATGTAATTGATTACCCTCGACTTCAACTTGGAAGTCATTGTTATTCACAGTGATCTCAGTGTGATTTGCCAATTGAATGCTCTGAGCCATAAAGAGTCTACTCACTTAATTATTATTGTTTAGCTTGGCGCATTATCTCCTGCTTGTCTCACCCAATTCGTTACCATCATCACGAATACCAGTCTCGTTTAACGTTATGAAGTTACTATTGAGACAACGCTCACTGAAATTTTGATAAAAAAATACCAGCCCTGAGGCTGGTATTTCGATTTATGCAAACTGCACTAATTAAGCAACTTCGATCGGACCACCAAATGAAGTGACTGGTGGCACTTTACCTGTGAACTTCTCGAAGTCTACGATACATGTGTTCGCAGAAGTCGCCTGTGCAAGCTCAGAAGAACCGATGTCTTGCGTCAGCGTGTTAGGATCACCGTAGGTACAGATTGCGCCCTCTTTCTCGTTTAGAGGACCGTACCATGCACCTTCTTCGATACGAACAACGCCACGTGGGTAGCTGTCAGTCAAAACAGCACCAGCTAACAGCTGACCACGACCGTTGAATACACGTACCAAATCACCATCTTTGATGCCTTTTGCTTTGGCATCCGCTGGGTTGATGTAAACCGGCTCACGACCTTGTACCGCGTAAGTCGCGCGGAACTCTTCAGACTCACACATCTGAGAGTGCAGACGCTTATCAGGGTGGCAAGACTGCAACCAGAATGGGTATTTATCTGAACCAGGACCACCGTGTGAACGCTCTGATTTTTCGAACCACATTGGGTGCTCTTGACAGTGTTCGTAACCGTAACGGCCGATCTTGCGTGATGTAATCTCGATGAAGCCAGACGGTGTACCTAGTGGGTTAAGCTCAGGGTCTTTACGGAAGTCCGCATGACGAACCCAAGGTTTACCTTCACCGAAGTCTAGTACGCTCTTCTCCCAGAACTCGTTGAATTCTGGCATTTCAAACTTACCTTCGTTCGCTTTTTTACAATCGTTGTAAAGGCTTTCGATCCATTCCATCTCGCTCATACCACGAGTGTATTCTTCGCGGCGACCAAAACGCTGAGTGAGTTCACTCATGATTTGGAAGTCAGGCTTAGATTGGAACAATGGATCAACGAGACGATGCATCGCAATCAGACCTTTGTTCGAGTATGAACCGTATACGTCGATGTCGTTACGTTCCCATTGCGTACACGCCGGTAGAACGATATCTGAGAAACGACATGTCGCAGTCCAAGCAAACTCGATCGTTACAACCGTTTGAAGTTTGCGGAACGCTTTCTTCATGCGGTTACGATCTTGATGGTGGTGCCATGGGTTACAACCCGAGATAACCATCATCTTGAAGTCTGGCAGTTTCACTTTACCGCCGTTGTAGTTGATCTCTTTGCCAGGTTCTAGCAGACAGTCGATCCAACGTGCAACTGGTATAGTACGACTGTAACCGTTAAAGTCGTTGTTGTCCCACTTCGGTTTCATACCTTGGTCAAGGTTACGAGGGAAACCACCAGGGCCCGCGAAACCAGTAGAAGGCACACCGATACTTGAGTAATGGTGACCGTAAGAGATACCACCGCCAGGTAGACCGATTTGACCAACCATTGCAGCAACCACAGCCGCTGCCCAGTATGGCTGCTCACCGTGCTCTTGACGCTGGATACACCAACCCATCAGGATCTGTGTACGACCGCTGACTAGCATGCGTGCGAATTCACGGATCTTGTCCGCTTTCACGCCACAAATCGCTGCTGCCCATTCAGGCGTCTTCTCTACTTTGTCTTTTGTCTTACCTTGAACGTATTGAATGAACTCTTCAAAGCCTAGACAGTAAGTATCAATGAATTTCTTATCGTACAGGTTTTCGTTGTACAACACGTGTGCCACAGCGAGCATGAACGCTACGTCTGTCAGCGGGTTGATGTACAAGTGATCGTTCTCTAAGTAGCGCTGAGTTTTGTTCTTCACTGGGTCTACAGATAGAACGTTGATCTCACCTTTCGCCACTTTTTCTTTTAGTTGTGCAAGGTACTTAAACGACTCATGCGTTTCACAGTTCCAACCTACTTGAAGGTTTTTCACTGGGTCGTTAGCCCAAAGAACGATGTTGTCAGAGTTTTCTAGGATTTCAGACCAAGACGTACCTTGTGCGTACACTTCGGTTGAACCTAGCACGTACGGCATAATGGTTTGACCTGCACCCGTCGAGTAGTCACCTACTTTAGTGATGAAGTTGCCATGCATACCTACTGCACGTTGCATGTGCGCAGTACAGTTGTTGAATGAGCCTGTTTGGTTCCAACCTGTTTGACCTGCATGCAGCGCCCATGGGCCGTAGTCTTTTTGAATACGTTCTAGCTCACGGTAGAACAAGTCTAGCGCTTCATCCCAAGTTACTCGGATGAAACGGTTGTTACCACGAGTATCTGCGCTGTATTTGTGTTTCTTCAACCAATCTAGACGAACCATTGGGTAACGAACACGTGAAGGGCTGTAGATAATGCCCTTGATACCGTTCAACATTTCTGTTGGGTTTTTGTCTAGCTCTAGCGGCTTGATCTCTTGAACTTTACCCGCGTAGATGTGGGCGCGGAACGCGCCCCAGTGAGAACCGGTTACTTTCCAAGTACCTGTCGTCTCAACGGCATTTGCAGAGGCGGACGCCAATAAGCTAGGACCAATTACTGACGCTGCACTTGTGGTTGCTACACCTTTAAGAAAACTTCTTCGTGTAATAGCCATTTAAAATTACTCCAATCCGACGCTTATTAGTGGTGACCTTCAGCATAATCTGAAGAGTGTTTCTGTAGATACTTCAAGATCAGTGCTTCACTGTCTGTATCTAGGTTAACGAACGCCAACATACCGTCGAACATACCTGGCCAGGTGTTCGCGTCGAAGTGCGCTTCCGCAGGTTGAGTGTGACATACAGAACAATTGGTCTTGTAGGCTTCACGAGATTTTTCCCAAACAGGATTGATGTCGTTCAGCATAGACTCTTTCTTAATCCATACTTTCGCCGCTACTTTTTCCCAAGGAAGGCCTGTTAACTCATCCACTTTTTTCTCACCAGTCGTCACAATGTTGCTGTCTGTTGCTGCTTCTTTCATCAGAGACGCAGTCGCAATGTTCTTACCGAAGTCTTCTTGAATTACACGACCAAAACCTTTTGCTTTGCGCCAACCGTCAATTTCGATCTCAACAAACTCGCCTTTGTCTTCAAGAACTTTAACGGTCGATGCAGGATTAAGAAGACCAGCTTCTTTACTGCCTTGCGCATCAAAGTAAATTGGTAGGTGACGAACGCTCACGAGTTGCTGACCAACGCCGTAATCCGTGTTAGAAGTCATACCCTCTAGATCACCCACGATACCGCCAATGCTGTCCATGCCTGCTGGTAGGTTGTGCGCAATACCCTTGTGACAGTCAACACAGCTTTGATCTTTCTCAGCGGCTTGCTTCATTTGGATACGAGCCGTAGGAGACATTTGCTCGAAATCCATCGATTCGTAGTTGTGACAGTTTTTACACTCCAGAGATTTGTTTGCCGAGAAACGATCCCATTCGTGTTTAGCAAGTTCGATACGACGCTCTTCGAACACACCCGGTTCGTCGTAGTTGCCAAATACTTGTGCAAATACTTCTTTAGAAGCTTGCATCTTACGAGCGATCTTATCTGTCCAGTTATGTGGAACGTGACAATCAGGACAGGTAGCACGAACACCAGAGTGGTTTTTCCAGTGCACCGTTTCTTGTAGCTCAACGTACACGTTGTCACGCATTGTGTGACAACTAATACAGAATTCTTCTGTGTTGGTTGCTTCTAGAGCGGTGTTAAAGCCACCCCAAAAGATAACACCAGCAATAAAGCCGCCCATAGTCAGCACACCTAGGCTGATATGTACAGCTGGGCGCGTCATGGTACGCCACAGTTTAATGATTAATGATTTCATTATTTGCTCTCTTAAAATCTTTTCAAAAGTGTGGTTATGAGCTCACTGGCTTACATGCCGTGCGCGCCTGGAGGTCCAAAGAAGAAGACTTGCAACATCCAAACGATGAACCCGTAGCCGCCGACAAAGGCCACACTCAGAATTGGGAAGAGAACAACTGCAATGAAGAGGAACGACTTCCACTCCAGGGAGCGTTTTTCACCACTCTCAATTTTATTAACATCACTCATACATTTGCCTATTTTGTATCTAGTGTTATTGAAAAGCCCGCGTAACCAAGCTTAAGTTTTTACAATCTCTAATGGAAAATGTTAGACCATACTAATAGTAGGGTTCAATCAAATAAGCGACCTCAGACCTTGTAATTCAACACTTTTTTGAGCTCATCCAGAGATATGATGGATTGATGTTATTTATTAAAAAACATGAACAGATGTGACAAAATAAGTCTTTTAAGGAGTTGTTAAATAAACAACATTTAAGAAACATCGATCACATTTAACTCGTAATTATCATGCCATAAATCGACTTAAAAACTCCGGAAAAGATAACCACTTGTAAACAAAATGCTGCGTATTAATGTCTAAAATAGCACTCAAGGTTTACTTTAAGAACAGCAAACAGTGCACGTAGTGGTTCATATAAAGGAGAGGCTTAGATACAATTATTCGCGTACTTTCAAGGAGCGATTATGGATAACGTGGTGGATATAAGCTGGGTCAAACTGGCACTGTTTGGTTTGATTTTATTGGTCCCCTTTTTTATCAATGCTCGCTACAAATTAGGGATAGCAAAAGACACGATAATCAGTGTTATCCGAATGACATTTCAGCTCATATTGATTGGCGTGTATTTAGAATATCTTTTTCAATTAAACAGTTTACTTGTCAATATACTTTGGCTTGCCATCATGCTACTGATTGGTGCCAGCTCAATTGCGGGAAAAGCTCACTTACCTAAAAAGCCACTTATGCTTCCGCTACTAACGGGCCTTACCTGTGGTCTAATACCACTTCTGATAGCAATTACAGCAGGCCTAGTGCAACCATCCCCTATTTACAATGCGCAGTACATGATCCCACTTGCTGGTATGTTATTGGGTAACAGCTTGAGTAGTAATATCATCGCTCTTCAGAATTTGTTTACGGCTTTTGAGCAGAGACAAGCAGAATATGAGGCTGCAATCTCACTTGGAGCCTCTCCTCGCTACGCATCCTTCCCCTTCATTCAGGAGGCTCTTAGAAAGTCCCTTGCCCCGACTTTAGCTTCTATGGCCACTACAGGGCTGGTTACCTTACCGGGTATGATGACCGGTCAAATTCTAGGTGGCGCGAGCCCGATGGTTGCGATTAAATACCAGTTAGTGATTATGCTAGCTATTTTCGTCATGTTGAGTGCCTCCGTAACCATAACGTTAGAAATGACATTGCGCTGGGTACAAACCAAAGAAGGCCGAATCAAGATAAAAATCGAGCAACCCGAATCGACCAAAACTCACGGTTAGTTGGCGCTTGTGGGTAAAGCCCGTTAAACAACTTATGGTGCCAAGTCGAACGTACTCTTCGAACACTCATCAAGACGCTTTCAGATGAAAAGTCAGGCAGAATTCTTTTTGATATAAGCCTCTAATTTTATGAAATTTTCTTTGCAAGTTTAGATACGCACGACCTTTGATACAGGTTATCCACAGAAAATGTGGATAAGCCCCCAAAACCCATACGCAACCAGAAACATAGCAACATAAGTGATCAATCGAATCGTCATGCATTGATCACGTGACTGACATGTTCTAATTTTAAAGTAAAGGCAGTGACCACAAACTTGGAGAGACGTACATGGATGTCTTAATGATCAAAGAAAATTACGATGAACTCCTGTCCGATGCACCTCTGGATTGGCTCGTTCAAGAACCAAAGGAAGTAACTTCTCATTGGCTCCCAACCGATTTTGGCATCAACGAAGAGTTGATTTAGCATGACTCGACTTATTTGACATTTGCAGAGACAAATAAAAAGAAAGGCGAACCATCTGGTTCGCCTTTCTTGTGATCTTCTAAACTTATCGCAAATGGTTATCTTCATCGCGTAGATAAATCATCCAATACCACATGCCAACAAATACGCCACCACCAATAATGTTTCCTATCGTAACAGGAATTAGGTTGTTTACGATGAACCCCATCATGTTTAAGTCCGCGTAGTTTGCAATATCTACCCCTGTCATTTGCCAAAACGCTTCTGGCGCAAAGTACTTAATACCAATCGCCATAGGTACTTGGAACATGTTCGCAATACAGTGCTCAAAACCTGCCGACACGAACATAGCCACAGGCAAAATCATGACCGCTATTTTATCTGTCAATGTTCGCCCACTAAACGTCATCCAAACTGCAATACAAACTAATACATTACACATAATGCCAAGCGCAACAGCGGCAAAGAAACCATGATGTAATTTGTGTTGGGAGATCGCCATCGCGTTGAGACCAACTTGGCCATGATCAAACATATATTGCTTGGTAACTAGCATACAGGCCACGAGCAAAATGGCCCCAACCATATTGCCAAAGTAAACCACCAACCAGTTTTTGATAAGTGCTTGCCAAGAGATTTTTCCACTCGCACGCGCAACTAGTGTCAGCACAGAGCTAGTGAAAAGCTCGCCGCCAGTAACCACCACCAAAATCAAACCAAGGCTAAATGCCAGACCACCAATGAGTCGTGTAATGCCCCAAGGCAGCTCGCCTGCGCCTGTCGTTACTGTGGTATAGAAGATGAAAGCAATACCAATATGAAGCCCCGCAGAAATGGCGAGCAGAAAAGATTTGATTGGAGCTTTCGTTGCTTTGCCTACCCCCACTTCAGCCGCGCGTTCCGCAGCTTGTGGCGGTAATAGTGAGTCAAACTGATTAAAGTTCATTCTGGTGTAACATTTAGAAACATTTAAAGAGGCGCGGATAATCGCTCTATTTCCCTATTTTTTCAAGTGCTATTTGGCGTGTTTACTAAAATCGTTGTTATTGGGAGATTAAGCAATAAATAGCGCCTATCATTCGCTACCGTAAGTATCATTGATACTTAACAAGTATTCGGCCTTTCGAACAAAGATCCTGCGTTATATCAGCCTGATAGCGCCATACTTAACACTTCTTGTCGTTGAATGTTGCCCAACGCTACTTTTCAGACTAGCTTGGTAAAAAAAGCGCAAAGGAATCATTTATGAAATATTCAGCTGAACATATCGCCGAATTGAATCTACTTCTTCAGTTCGACCTAAGTAGTGCTGCAACTGGTATTAAAGTTCATACAGACGCGTCAGAAGAAATGCAGGCAGCCGTTGCTCGTCTATATGAGAAGCAACTTTGTACACAGCCTGACGGTGGTTATCTAACAGACGAAGGCATTGAAGTTGCAGAACATGCAGATAAGATTTTAAGAGTTTTGTCTGTGTAATTTGAACAAAAAACGCCACCGAACTCGGTGGCGTTTTTTAGTCCTATATTTTTCCTGTCGATGCCTGCGGCAATAATCGCTTTTTCATTTTGCTAAATGGTTGAACCTTGTCATACAACCAGTTAAAACCAGTAGCATAAAATAGGAAGAAAACGAGGAAGCCGGCTTCCAGCATCAGAGCTTGAAGAAGCGTAATTTCTAAGAACCAGGCAATCACAGGTAGAGAGATAAAGATCAATCCTCCCTCGAAACCAACAGTGTGTCCAAGCCGCATCGCTAAACTTCGCTCAGCTCGATTGCCACCAAACCACTTATCAAAGTACAAGTTGTAGATGTAGTTCCATATCACGGTATACATGCTCAACCCGACCCCAACCAACGCAAGATCACTAGAGCCCTTTCCAGTGATCAATGAAGCCGCTGGTACAATAATCGCGAGTGCGATTAACTCAAAAAGTACTGCATGAAAAATTCGTTCGTTACGAGTCATATTTCTCTGTCCAAATAGTTCTACTCAATGCTTAGAATTTTATCTATTATTTAGATAACCAAAAGTTAGATACCATCGGTTTAAGCGATATGTTACCATCGAACAACTGCAAGCTTTTATTGCTACATCAGAAGCAGGATCATTTTCAGGAGCAGCTAGAAAACTGGGGCGAGCTCAATCTGTAGTGAGCCAGCACATCATGAATATGGAGATCGACTGTGGCGTTGAGCTTTTTGATCGATCAGGCAGGTACCCTAAATTAACTGAGAATGGCCTCGCGCTCGTACCTTATGCACAAGCAACAATCAGCCAACTCGACCGCCTAAACAATAGGGCATCGCAGCTCTTTTCCACGCCAACGAACAAATTAGTCTTAGCTATTGATGAAGGGATTCCTCTGACTCGCTTGCCGGATGTGCTAAAGAAGTTAGAGCAACGCTTTCCACACTTACAAGTTGAATGCTTAACGGCATCAAGCCCTGATATCATTGAATTGGTTAAGTCGGAACGCGCCACGACTGGGATTATTTTGAGTGATTTACAAATGCCAAGGCACATCGATTTCACCAATCTTGGCAATATTGCATTTGATGTCTATGTCTCTTCAACACATCCTTTAGCAAAGCAGCAAATCACTCACATTGATCAATTAAAACAACATCGTCAATTGGTCATACGATCCAAAAGTGCAGAGCCATGTGGTCTCAATCAAGCATTTAGCCCAGATATCTGGTACGCTGATAACTACTATATTTTGTTGGAATTGGCGAATAAAGGGTTTGGTTGGTGCTTTCTACCACAGCATTTAGTCGCGTATTCACCTAATACATTAAAAAAAGTTGGGGATGATTTCACAAAACTGGCTTGGCAAGTCAATGTTGACCTTATTCAGCACCAGAAATGGCATTCAGATCCCCTCCATCAACAAGCCAAAGCAGAACTGCTCAACCTATTCGGGCAGACATAAGTAAGTAGGAAGACCCAAATGGCAAATACATTGATCGTAGGTGCAGGCTGGCTCGGAACTCCGCTAGCAGAAACATTGATGAAAGATGGACACTATGTTGTCGTCACTCGTCGTAGCCAAACTCGATTAAAAGAGTTACCCACCTCATTAACTCACTCCGCATTGTTCGATTTCAATCAATTGAACGCCACAGCACGGCTAGATGAACTGCTCAAACAGCATCAAATTACGCACGTTATCGGCGCTTTTCCTCCAGGATTTCGTAAAGGACGCGGTCAAGAATATGCCCAGCAATGGCAAATACTTGCCAACGCAGCTAAGCAAAACAACGTTGAAAAACTTCTCATGATCAGCTCTACCACGGTTTACCCTAACCTTGCTTCCGATATGGAAGAAGCTGACGCGTCAATCTCTTTAGCAGCCGAAAGCCCTTATTTCTCTGACAATGCACGTATTATGCTTCAAGCAGAGCAGCATGTTATCGACTCGAATATTAACTTTGTTATTCTACGTTGTAGCGGATTAATCGGGCCAGATAGACACCCATCTCGCTTTGCAGCAAGGCTTCAACAAGTTAGTCGTAAAGCACCAGCTAATATGCTTCATCAAGATGATGCTGTCTCGGCTGCGAAATTTGCCTTAGGCAATTTAAGCAACCAAGTCATTAACGTTACGACACCTCATACTGTCAGCAAGGCTGAGTTCTACCAAGCTGCCATAAACAAAATCGGAAGTGAGATACCTCTTCCACCCGTCACAGAGCAAGCTGACAAGCGTATTCTTGCTGACAAACTACTCTCACTTGGTTATCGATTTCACTTCAATTCAACTTTGGATGCGCTATGAGGCTCTATAGACATATAGAAACGCTTTGGGATTACATGCAACTCAAACATGAACTGAAACCTGCGGACTGTTTGTTTGTGATGTGCAGTAATGATGTGCGTGTAGCGGAGCACGCTGCCAAGCTCTACCACCAAAAGTTGGCACCTTTGATTGTATTTTCAGGGGGTGAAGGTCGCTTCACAGATGGACTGTTTGAAAAAAGCGAAGCAGAAACCTTTGCCGAGATTGCAAAGATGTCGGGCGTTCCAAGTGAAGCAATTTTGCTCGAAACTGAATCCACAAACAGTGGAGAAAATGTTCGCTTTACTGAGCAACGATTAAAAGAGGAAGGAAAACAGTGTTCCTCGTTTATTCTGGTACAAAAACCGTTTATGGAGCGTAGAGCAATCGCGACATTTGAAAAACAGTGGCAGTCACCCTACACTCAGCTCCAAGTAAGCTCTGCGGCTCTTCCATTTTTTGAATACATTAATGAAGACATGCCATTAATGATGGTGCTAGAAGCACTAATGGAAGATTTCTCTCGCGTAAAAAGCTATCCAGAGAAAGGATTTCAAACCGAGCAGAACATCCCTCAGCAAGTCGAATCTTCTTACCAGGTTTTACTCGAGCGGTTTGGTTTTGACTTAGTCTAACTTTTTCTAACCGACAACAAAAAGCCACCAAGTTCGGTGGCTTTTCTGTATCAATACGGCTTATTTACCGAGTGCTTCTTTGTAATGTTGGCGGCATACGGAGACATACTTATCGTTACCGCCGATCGCAACTTGATCGCCTTCTTTAATTGCCACGCCGTGTTCATCGGTACGAATAACCATATTCGCTTTGCGGCCGCAATGGCAGATTGTTTTGAGCTCAACCAGCTTGTCCGCCCAAGATAATAGATACTTACTGCCTTCAAAAAGTTCGCCTAGAAAATCGGTGCGAAGGCCGTAACACAATACTGGAATATGCAACTTATCAACGACTTCAGTAAGTTGATAAACTTGTTCTTTCGACAAGAACTGACACTCATCAACAAGAATACAGTGACGTTTTTCAACCTCATTCAGATCTGCGATCTCTTGATACAAATTGGTATCCTGACGAAATAAATGTGCGTCAGATTGAAGACCAATACGAGAGCTCACTTTACCGACACCAAAACGATCATCTAGCGCAGCCGTAAAAATAACTGGCGTCATGCCGCGTTCTTGATAGTTGAAAGAGGATTGAAGAAGCGTTGTTGATTTACCCGCATTCATTGCTGAGTAATAGAAATACATCTGAGCCACAGAGCATTACCTAAAGTTAAAGTTTTAATTTATGGAAATGGAAAATAAAAGGGCTGAATTATCAGCCCTTTAAAAATGAAAATTCAATTACTTACGACGCCACGTTGTGCCTTCTGGACCATCTTCCAGAACAATGCCCATTTCGGTCAGCTTGTCACGAGCCATATCTGCATTCGCCCAATCTTTCGAAGCACGAGAGTCGTTACGCAGCTTGATCAGAGCTTCGATTTCAGCCACTTCATCATCGTTACCCGCATCACCTTTTAGGAAGGCTTCAGGATCTTGGTGAAGAATACCGATCACGTCAGCTAGTTCACGCATTAGCGCACCGAGTTCGCTCGCTTTCTCTAGGTTTTCTGTTTTCAGACGGTTAACTTCGCGCGCCATGTCGAACAGAACTGAGTACGCTTCTGGTGTGTTGAAGTCATCGTTCATCGCTGCAGTGAAGCGAGATACGTATTCTTCACCACCAGCAGGCGCAGCGTTTAGGTCTAAACCACGTAGAGATGTGTACAGGCGCTCAAGCGAAGCACGTGCTTGGTTTAGGTTATCTTCGCTGTAGTTTAACTGGCTACGGTAATGACCAGACATTAGGAAGTAACGCACTGTTTCAGCATCGTAGTGACCAAGAACGTCACGGATAGTAAAGAAGTTACCTAGAGATTTAGACATCTTCTCACGGTCTACCATTACCATGCCGCTGTGCATCCATGTGTTCACGTATTGTGTATCGTGTGCACAGCATGATTGTGCGATTTCATTTTCGTGGTGTGGGAACTGAAGGTCAGAACCGCCGCCGTGAATGTCGAAGTGGTTACCTAGGATTGAAGAGTTCATTGCTGAACACTCTATGTGCCAACCTGGACGACCTGGACCCCATGGTGACTCCCACGTTGGTTCACCCGGCTTAGACATCTTCCAAAGTACAAAGTCTAGAGGGCTGCGTTTTGCTGTTTCGATATCAACGCGCGCGCCAGCTTGAAGCTGATCAAGGTCTTGCTTAGAAAGCTTGCCGTATTCGTTGAACTTACCCACTTCAAACATTACGTCACCGTTATCTGCAACGTATGCAAAACCGCGCTCGATTAGCTTCTCAACCAATTCGATGATTTCAGCAATAAACTGTGTCGCACGAGGTTCAACGTCCGGACGTTTCATGTTCAGCGCATCAAAATCAGCGTGCATTTCACCAATCAAACGCTCAGTCAATGAATCGCAAGACTCACCATTTTCTGCGGCACGTTTGATGATCTTATCGTCGATATCTGTGATGTTACGTACAAACGTCAGATCATAGCCCAAGTAGCGAAGGTAACGTGATACAACGTCAAAAGAGACGAAAGTACGACCGTGACCAATGTGACAGAGATCGTAGATGGTAACTCCACAGACATACATACCGACTTTGCCAGCTGTAATTGGTTTGAATTCCTCTTTCTGTCTTGTGAGTGTGTTATATATCTTTAACATGATCTCTATCTATGATTGTGAATGAATAAAAGAAGATGAGTATATCAACTCCAACCTAGTTAGGTAATAGCAATTAACCGATAAAACGATAATCGGCTAAACTTCAAGCACAAAACGAAGAATTTCCTCTTCCTGAGTTTTTAAAGCACTAGAACTTAGGCTAGAATCTCGGGCTCAACACAACACAGTAAAGGAAAGTAGCATGATCACCCTTCACACTAATTTTGGTGACATCAAGATTCAACTAAACGAAGAGAAAGCGCCAGAGACAAGCGCAAACTTCCTTCAGTACTGCCGCGACGGTTTCTACGACAACACGCTTTTCCACCGTGTAATTGACGGCTTCATGATCCAAGGTGGTGGTATGGAGTCTGGTCTACGTGAAAAAGCGACTCGTGCACCTATCAAGAACGAAGCAAACAACGGTCTTAGCAACAAAGTGGGTACACTTGCTATGGCACGTACTATGGAGCCGCACTCAGCAAGCTCTCAGTTCTTCATCAACGTAAACAACAACACATTCCTAGACTTCCGTAGCGAAAGCCTAGACGGTTGGGGTTACTGTGTGTTCGGTGAAGTAATCGAAGGCATGGACATCGTAAATAAGATCAAAGGCGTTAGCACTGGTTCTTACGGCATGCACCAAGACGTACCTCTAGAAGACGTAGTAATCACTGGTACAACAATTGAAGAGTAATTCTTAGGAATTATTTTTAAAAGATAAGTTAATGGGGAGGCATAGCTTCCCCTTATTTCTATGACGACATTATTTATTTCCGATCTTCACCTTACCCCATCACGTCCTGATATCACGGAATGTTTTGTGACGTTCATGCGAACAGAAGCAACAAAAGCTGATGCACTTTATGTACTCGGCGATCTGTTTGAATTCTGGATTGGTGACGATGACAACACCCCTTTTGCGGACCAAATCCGTGCAGAATTTAAAGCACTGACGGATGCGGGTGTGCCAACTTTTTTCATCCAAGGCAATCGAGATTTTTTACTCGGCAAACGCTTTTGCAAAGAAACCGGTATGACATTACTCGACGATGTCTGCACGATTGATCTTTATGGTCAAAAAGCCGTAATCCTACATGGCGATACGCTCTGCATTGACGATGTGAAATACCAAGAGTTTAGAAAAACCGTTCACAAGCCATGGCTACAATGGTTGTTTAACCGTATTCCTTGGTTCATTAAGAAGAAAATTGTCTCAAAAGTTCAATCCGATATTCGTGATGATAAAATGAGCAAGTCATTAGATATCATGGACGTCAACCAAAATGAGGTCGAGAAAGTGATGTCTCAGAACTGCGTCAACTTAATGATTCATGGTCACACACATCGCCCGAACACACATTTTTTTGACGTCGATGGCGTTAAAAAGACCCGAATTGTTTTAGGGGATTGGTATACGCAAGGCTCAGTTTTAAAAGTAAATTCGGATAGTTTTGACCTACAAACGAGACCGTTCATACAGAATTTGCGTTAAGCATGTAGAGCGTGTAGAAGATTCACGCTCAAGTCGTAGATATTTTGTAAAAAATCGCTATTATCATAATACTAAGTTAAACAGAACGAAGTACCTAATTGAAGTATTCTTACGTAGCTCGCCAACCGATTCTGGATAGAGAAAAACGAACCATAGGTTACGAACTCCTCTTTCGAGACGGCCCTAAAAATACCTTCCCTGAAGTAGAACCAGAGCTGGCTACTAGTCGACTGCTATCCGATCATTTTTTGTCGACGCATTACAACACATTAGGAAACAAACTTGGCTTTGTTAACTTTCCGCATCAAAGCTTGGTGAACTTGGTCCCAACTTTGTTCCCTAAAGAATCTCTCGTCATTGAAGTCCTTGAAGACTGCGAACCGACAGAAGAACTGTTAGAAGCCATCAAGCACCTTCATGAGTGCGGATACAAAATTGCTCTGGATGATTTTGTTCCGACGAAAGCTTGGAAGCGTTTTCTTCCATACGTTTCCATGATCAAGTTTGATATTAGACTTGTGCCGATCAAGAAAGCTGCCATTTTTATTCAGGCGTTGAGCCCATTTAAAATCGACTTTCTTGCGGAAAAGGTAGAGACCTATGAAGAGTTTGAGCAAGCTCTAGAAGCCGGTTTTAACTATTTTCAAGGGTATTTTTTTAGCAAACCTGAGATGATCCAGAAAAAACGGTTGAACCCCGCGTTTCTTACCGTCATCCAGCTTTGTAAAGAGATTGCAGATAAGCCCATCGACTTCAATGAGGTTGAACGTCTGTTTTCAATTGATGTGACGCTGTCATACAAGTTGCTTACTTACGTAAATTCAGGATATACATTAACGACTAAGATCAAATCGTTCAGACAGGCGCTTATTTATCTGGGTGAAGAGCGACTACGACGCTTTATTTCCTTAGTTGCAATTGCCTCCGTTCAAGAAGATAAACCTGACTCTCTTTACTCTTTAGCGATTCAGCGTGCACGAATGTGTGAACTGCTACTTAGTCAAATGAACACTAGGTATGACCCTGGGCAGGCTTTTTTGACAGGCATGTTTTCTTTACTCGGATCTTTGCTCGATCAACCGCTCTCGGATGTCATTGAAGATATCCCCGTTGACGAAGATATAAAACTCGCATTAACCAGTCGAAAAGGCGTACTTGGTCACTTACTTTCGATGACGATCGCCTATGAACAAGCGGACTGGGAGTTAGCCGAGCGATATTGCACCGTTCTTAAATTAACCGAACCTCAATTAGCGGACGCTTTTAATCAATCGACGGAATGGGCTCAAGAACTGCTGTCTCAAACGCCCTAAATCGCTATAATGCCTCACCTCCAGCCTCGCAATTGTGAGGTTGTTTGTTTTTACCGCTTAATTAATCGAGATTTCATTTTATGGCTTCTTCTTGCCCTTGCGGATCTAACCGCACCTACCAACAGTGTTGTGAAATTGCCCACAACAACCATGCTGACGTCACCACTCCAGAGCAGTTAATGCGCTCTCGTTACAGTGCGCATGTGTTAGGTCTAGTCGATTACGTGGTGAACACGTACCACCCAAGCTGTAATGCAGAAGAGCAACGTGAAGGCATTGCCCAATCTATCGACAGCGATTGGTGCAAACTTGAAGTTGTAAAAACAGAAGCTGGCAGTAATGACAATGAAGGCTTTGTCGAATTTAGCGCTTATTTTGATGAAGACGGCAAGCGCTACTGTATGACAGAGCGTTCTCGCTTTGTAAAAGAAAATGGGCTTTGGTACTACATTGACGGCACGTTTCCAGAAGAAGAGCTAGAAGAAGAACCAGAACAAGATCCTCGCCTAAACCAACCAGTGAGTAGCCTAAAAGTAGGTCGTAACGACCCGTGTATCTGTGGAAGCGGTAAGAAATTTAAGAAGTGTTGTGGGTAAGATCATCCACTCCTAGCTTATTGAGCTCTCTTTAATGAAATTCCTGATCTCGCCTAGGCTCGTTGGAGTGACGTGAATATATGTACCTGTTTGAAGTAAATAACTCTACTGCAAGCACCATTAGAAAATATACCGTCATTCTGAACAGCGAGGAACGAGTGTGATTCAGAATCTAATCGCTACTAGCACTGTTGCCGGTTTTACCCCGAATCAAGAACACTAAATTAAAAAAGCCCCTAGGCTCGAGAGCATAGGGGCTTTCACTTATCTATAGCAAGCTTACTTATGACGCTCTTTCAGTTTGTTCACTACGTCATTCATCGATAAGCCTTGGTCTTGAAGCAATACCATTAAGTGATAAATCAAATCTGCTGATTCACACACTAACTCCGCCTTATCGCCCGACGTCGCCGCAAGCGCGACTTCAACGCCTTCTTCGCCCACTTTTTGCGAAATACGCTTGGTGCCACGGGCATAAAGACTGGCAGTATAAGAGGAATCTGGGTCGGCACTCTTGCGGGCAGCCAGTAACTGCTCAAGTTGATGAAGCCACACCATTTGTGACTCCTCTTGAGGGTCCACATCCCAGCAAGTTGTGTTACCCAGGTGACACGTAGGGCCAATGGGATTAACTTTCACCAGTAGCGTATCGTTGTCGCAATCGAGCTGCATGTTCACCAATTGCAATACGTTGCCAGAAGTCTCACCTTTCGTCCAAAGACGTTGCTTGGTACGAGAGAAAAACGTCACTTGACCCGTTTCGCCCGTTTTTGCCAACGCATCTTGGTTCATGTAACCCATCATCAGCACTTGGCTTGATTGGAAATCTTGTACGATGGCAGGTACCAGACCATCCACCTTTTCCCAGTTGATTCGCTCAGCTAGCGAACTTACTTCGGCGGCTTTTACACTCATAGTCGTACCTCAATGCCTTGTTGTTTCAAATACTGCTTTAGTTCACCAATATTGATGACTTGCTTGTGGAATACCGATGCGGCAAGCGCGCCATCCACATTTGCTTTTTGGTAGGCTTCTGCGAAGTGCTCCATGGCACCTGCACCACCCGATGCAATCAATGGCACATTACACACTTCACGCACCATATTAAGTTGTTCAATATCGTAGCCGTTACGCACGCCGTCTTGGTTCATCATGTTCAGTACGATTTCACCGGCGCCGCGTTTTTGTACTTCTTGCACCCAATCACGCGTTTCCCATTGGGTGGCTTTGGTGCGTTCTTCATCGCCAGTAAACTGGTAAACCTGATACTTACCTGTCTCTTTATCGTAGTAAGAATCGATACCAACGACGATACATTGCACACCAAACTTATCAGCAAGGTCAGTAATCAGTTGCGGGTTCGCCAATGCAGGTGAGTTGATAGACACTTTGTCTGCACCAAACTCAAGAATGCGCGCTGCATCTTCCGCTGATTTAATACCACCAGCGACACAGAAAGGAATATCAATCACTTCTGCAACGCGAGCGACCCAACTTTTATCTACGACACGACCATCACTTGAAGCGGTAATATCGTAGAACACAAGCTCGTCAGCGCCCTCTTCCGCATAACGCTGTGCCAGAGGAACGATGTCGCCAATGATCTCGTGATTACGGAACTGAACGCCCTTTACCACTTGTCCATCACGAACATCAAGACATGGAATTATTCGCTTTGCCAACATGCAAACGCCTCCTCTGCTGTGAACTTACCATCTAACAGCGCACGACCAACAATCACACCAGCCACACCGCTGCCTTTTAGCGCTTCGATATCTGCTAATGAGCCAATGCCACCTGAAGATTGAAACTGCACTTGTGGGTACTGCTTGCATAGGTCAACGTAAAGCTCTACGTTTGAGCCTTCTAGCGTACCGTCACGAGAAATGTCCGTACAAAGCACGTGCTGCAAACCTACCGTTAGGTAATCGTTGATCAGAGCTTCGATAGTCACGCCTGAGTCTTCTTGCCAACCAGAGATCGCCACTTTACGCGTGCCGTCTTGATCGATGTTGATGTCTAGCGCGAGAACGATTTTCTCTGCGCCGTATTTTTCCATCCAACCTTTCACAAGCTCTGGCTGTTTTACTGCTGTAGAACCAACAACAACACGCTGAGCACCAGCTTCTAGCAGGTCAATCACGTCTTGCTCTGTACGTACGCCGCCACCGATTTGGATGTTCGCTGGCGTGCTTGCTAGTAGCTTTGCAATCAAATCAAGCTGGCGTGCTGTCGTGTCTTTCGCGCCAGTTAAATCCACCAAGTGCAGCCAGTTAGCACCCGCTTGGTGGTACAAGTTGAACTGCTCTGCTGGGTCGACTTTGTACTCGGTTACTTGGCCGTAATCACCTTGATAAAGGCGAACCACCTGTCCTTCAATTAAATCAAGAGCTGGAATAATCACACTAAATCCCTTTTATAATTCTAAGAAGTTTTGAATAAGCTTCGCGCCCGCTTTTGAAGAACGCTCAGGGTGGAATTGCACGCCGTAGTAGTTACCGCTTTGTACTGCTGCTGTGAACGGGTTGCCGTACTCGCATTCCGCAATCGTGTAATCCCCAACAGGCATTGCAAAGCTGTGCACGAAGTAGAAGTACTCACCTTCTTCAATACCTTTGAAAAGTGGATTACCTGCTTTTGCAGACACTGTATTCCAACCCATGTGCGGCAGCGGCAAATCGCCAGTTTGTAGTAGCTTCACTTCGCCATCACAAAGCCCAAGACACTCAACCAACTCGTCGGCTTTCTGCCCTTTCTCTTGAGACACTTTGCCCAACAGTTGCATACCTAAACAGATACCTAACAACGGCTTTTCTACCTGTTTTACCAAGCTGATAAGATCGCGCTCTTCTAGGTTTTTCATCGCTTCGCTGGCGGTTCCCACTCCCGGTAGGAATAGCTTATCTGCCGACAATACGACTTGCGGATCTTTTGAAATAGTCACGTCATAGCCTAGGCGTTCAATGGCAAACTTCACCGAAGAAACGTTGGCACAGCCAGTATCGATAATGACAACTTTCTGTTCTGTCACTGTTTTTCTCCTTGCTAACGTTAGCCTTAAAGCACGCCTTTACTACTTGGTAGCTCAGTGCCTTCTACTCTGATTGCTTGGCGCAAAGTACGGCCAAACGCTTTAAATAGGCTTTCAATGATGTGGTGATCATTGTTGCCCGCAGAAGAAAGGTGCAACGTACATGCTAATGTGTCAGTCAGAGAGCGGAAGAAGTGAACTACCATCTCTGTTGAAAGATCACCCACTTGCTCACGGCTGAATTGCGCGTCGAACTTAAGGTAAGGACGACCTGATAGGTCTAGTGCGCATTGTGCCAAACACTCATCCATTGGAAGGCTAAAGCCAAAGCGACCAATACCACGCTTGTCACCCAGTGCTTCTTTCAACGCTTGACCTAACGCAAGAGCGGTATCTTCCACTGTGTGGTGATCATCAATGTGCAGGTCACCTTCTACTTTGCACACCATCTGGAACCCGCCGTGTGTCGCGATTTGATCCAGCATGTGGTCGAAGAAGCCAAGACCAGTAGAGATGTCATTGCCGCCTTGTTCGTCAAGATTAACGAATACTTTGATGTCCGTTTCTTTTGTGGTGCGAACCACTTCAGCAACGCGTGCCTTCACCGTGAGATCTTTCAGGATCTGTTTCCAACCCATGGTTTCTGGGTTGTATTGAATGCCACGAATTGCCATGTTTTCTGCAAGTTGAAGATCAGTTTGACGATCGCCAATCACAACAGAATTTTGGAAATCCACTTTGCCACCTTGAAGGTACTCTTTTACCAAGCCCAATTTAGGCTTACGGCAAGAGCAGTTATCTTCATCAAAGTGAGGACAAATCAGCACATCATCAAACTTCACACCTTGAGATTCAAAGATCTCCATCATCATGTTGTGTGGTGCATCAAAATCTTCTTGTGGGTAGCTGTCGGTACCCAAACCATCTTGGTTCGTGACCATCACTAGACGGTATCCTGCATCCTGCAACGACAACAGGCTTGGGATAACAAATGGCTCTAGCTTTAGTTTGTCTAAACGGTCTACTTGAAAATCAATCGGCGGCTCGACAATTAAGGTGCCATCACGATCAATAAAAAGGATTTTTTGTTGTTTGCTCACTCGAACTTCCTTATTGCTATTCTTTTGGCGCTCCCGCTATTGAGCGAGAGCGATAAATTCTGTCTCTATTTATGCGTAGTAGTTTCTGATAAATCCAAGCGTTTTTTCGCACTCGTCACGGTTACCCACACTGATACGCACACAATTTTCAATTGGCGAGTTACGCAAAATAATGCCCGTATCCCAAGCCGCTTTGAAAAGGTCATCGCCATCTGGGAATTTCACCAATAGGTAGTTCCCCCACCCTTCAAACACTTCCAAGCCCGGAATCATTGAAAGGCCAACTTGCAAGTAAGCACGGTTTGCATTCAAATCGAGAACTTGAAACTTCGCTCGCGCTAAACCAGCTTCCGAAAGCGCCTGAGTCGCAATTTCTGCCACTGGAACTGGGACTGGGTAAGGTGCGATAACTTTAAGAAGTACATTAATCAGCTCTTCGTTCGCAAGCGTAAATCCACAACGCAGACCTGCAAGCGCGAAAGCTTTCGACAGAGTACGCAAAATCGCAAGATTCGGGTATTGCGCCAGTAGGTCTACCGTTGACGCTTCCGGACAAAAATCGATGTACGCTTCATCCATCACCACAATTGCACGGTCTTTTGTCATCTCAAGCAGAGACACAATATCTTCACGCTTAACTAAGTTACCCGTTGGGTTGTTTGGCGAACATACGAAAACCAGTTTCACGTTATCCAGATTAGCTTCGATGCCTGCAAGGTCTAGTTGCCAATCTGACGTTAGCGGCACGGTTTTACGCTCTACACCGATGGTTTCGGCACTGATGGCGTACATACCGTAAGTCGGTGGACAGTACAGAATCGCATCTTCACCCGGCTCACAAAAAGCACGAATCAATAGTTCAATACCTTCATCTGCTCCGCGAGACGTTAGTGTTTGCTCTGGTTTCACACCCGCATAGGCTGCGTAAGCAGAAATCAGTTCTTTAGGCTGACATTCGCTGTAACGATTAAGACGAGCGAAGTCTGTTTTGTATTCATTATTGAATGGTGATTCGTTGGCGTTTAGCCATACGTCACCGGTACCACCAATTCGACGAGCCGACATATAAGGGGTAAGTTGTTGGACTTGTTTGCGCGCTAGCTTTTCCATCTCAATATCCTCTTACTTAGCTGCCAGTTTTTCTACGCGAATGGTCACTGCACGTTTGTGTGCATCCAGACCTTCTGCTTCCGCCATGGTGACCACCGTTGGTGCAAGGTTCTTTAGACCATCAGCAGACAGCTCTTGAACCGTCATACGTTTCGAAAAGTCCGCTAAGCCTAAGCTTGAATACGTGCGTGTGTAACCGTAAGTAGGAAGAACGTGGTTAGTGCCCGATGCATAATCACCTGCTGATTCAGGCGACCAATCACCTAGGAAGATAGAACCTGCGTTATCTAATAGAGGTAGAAGCTCACGAGGGTTCTTAGTCTGAACAATCAAGTGCTCAGGACCGTAGTAATTGGAAATAGAAACTGACTGCGTCATCGACTCAGAAATAATGATCAAGCTTGATGCCAGAGCCTTTTCCGCGATGTCTGCACGAGATAGCTCCTTAAGCTGACGTTGAACCGCATCCGTCACTTGATCAGCAATCACAGGAGAAGGAGTCACCAATACCACTTGAGAATCAGGACCGTGTTCCGCTTGGCTCAAAAGATCCGCAGCGATAAAGTCTGCATCTGCGGTTTCATCTGCAATCACTAACACTTCTGATGGCCCTGCTGGCATATCAATCGCAGCACCGCGGAAATCATTGCTAACCTGTCGTTTTGCTTCGGTCACGTAAGCGTTGCCCGGACCAAAGATCTTATCTACTTTCGATACCGTCTCGGTGCCATAAGCCATTGCAGCAACTGCTTGGCCACCACCGACGTTGTACACTTCATCAATGCCACACAGTTTCGCGACATAAAGGATCTCATCAGCGATTGGCGGTGGAGAACAAAGAACGACTTTACGACAACCTGCAATTTTTGCAGGAACGCCGAGCATCAAAACAGTCGATGGCAAAGGCGCACTGCCACCCGGAATGTACAAACCCACTTTTTGAATTGGGCGTGTTACTTGTTCACAAAGGACACCTGGCTGGGTTTCCACCTTGATCGGTTGCGGCTTTTGCGCTTTGTGGAACTTAGAAATATTGGCGTAAGCTTGCTCTAATGCGCTCTTCATTGACTCTGACAAACGCTCTGACGCTGCCTTAATTTCCTGAGAAGAAACACGAATGGATTCAGGCTTAACACGGTCAAACTTTTCGGTCAGCTCAATAAGAGCAGAGTCACCTTCTTCTCGAACTTTAGCAATAACTTCGGCCACAGCAGTGGTGATATTGGCACCTTCTGCAATAGCAGGGCGCTCCAAAATAGAGTCTTGCTGATTCTCACTTAATGATTGCCAAACGACTGTTCTCATGATGCTTACTCCATCATTTTTTCAATTGGTAGAACGAGAATTGAACTTGCGCCCAACTCTTTCAGCTGTTCCATTGTTTCCCAGAACAGGTTTTCAGAACTCACTAAGTGAACAGCCATTTTCTGCTTATCTGCAGAAAGAGGA
Source organism: Vibrio sp. 2304 (assembly GCF_033339475.1). Taxonomy (NCBI): domain Bacteria; kingdom Pseudomonadati; phylum Pseudomonadota; class Gammaproteobacteria; order Vibrionales; family Vibrionaceae; genus Vibrio; species Vibrio sp. 2304. Next base: position 531,233 of record NZ_JAWOUQ010000002.1, read on the forward strand.
AGAACAGTTGGGTCTTCAGCACCTGGCAGTAGTGCTTTAATTTGATCTAACTTCTCTGCTGGGGCGTGAAGCATAATGTACTTAGATTCTTTCGCTTGCTGCACGCCTTGCATGCGAGTTAACAGCTTTTCGATTAGCGCCACTTTGTCTGCGTCGAACTCACCTGTGCGTTGAATCAATGTCGCTTTTGATTTGAAGATAATTTCAGCTTCTTTAAGGCCGTTCGCTTCCAGTGTTGCACCTGTAGAAACCAAATCAGCGATAGCATCAGCGAGACCCGCGCGAGGCGCAACTTCTACAGAGCCTGTCAGCATACATGTAGAGAATGGAACGCCGGCTTCATCCATGTACGCTTTTAGAAGTTGAGGATACGTTGTAGCAATACGCTTGCCAGCTAAGTCTTGTGGACCGTTGTACTCTTCGTCCTTGTCGATTGCGATAGATAAACGACAGCCACCAAAATCAAGTCGACGAAGCTGAACAAACTCGCAGGGTTCACCTAATGCTTTGCGGTCAAGGCGAACTTCTTCTAGCTCATTTTCGCCAATAAAGCCAAGGTCAACCACGCCATCCATAATTAAACCTGGGATGTCGTCGTCACGAACCAAGAGTAAATCAATTGGCATATTTTCAGAATGGACAACTAAACGCTCGCCCATTACGTTGAACTTTACGCCGCACTGTTTTAGTAGAGCTTGACTCTCTTTGCTAAGACGACCTTTTTTCTGAATTGCGATTCTTAAACGTTGTGTTTGCATTGCTTTGTCCCTATGCAAGATTTTGATATCTAAGTATTTTTCAAACTAATAAAACTAAAAAACCCTCGGGAGATTGAAGTCTCCCGAGGGTTTAAAATCTGCTTTTACTTTGATTTTACCTCCGGGAGTTTCCTGCCTCCCGGGTATGCGTACATCGCCCGAAAGACTAGATTGGGTGATGATGGTGATGAATGTTCATTACAAAATTACGCATACTTATTTAAGGCTCTTTTTGAGTTGCTTTGTTAGTAACCACACTAACTAAGGATTCTATATTTTTCAATACTCAATTGAATATTTTCTAAATATTTTTCACAAGACATTGATTTAAATGAAATTAAATTCTTTTCCATATTGAATACTCTGGTGGAAAGAACACCTCCAATCAGCTCCACTCTGACGAAGAAAGCGAAGAATAGTATGAATATCCACCAAATCAACTATTTAGACCGTACCCAACCCATTAATTGACATTTTTCTCAATAAAGAGACAGCAACTCACGTTTGAGACAAGTCATTCAAAACTATTATTAGAGCGGGGCAAAAAATAGTGATTAACAATGAAACTGCGTAACGGTAGTAATAAACAAGCTGTAGATTTCGACGATACGGCACTATACCCGTTGATCGGCAATAGTGCCTGTATCCAAGAACTTCGTACTGCAATACAAAAGTACGCTCAATGTGATGCTGAAGTCCTCATTCAGGGTGAAACTGGTGTTGGGAAAGGTCTTTGCGCTCGCCTTATTCATCAATTGTCGAACAGACACTCAGCACCTTTTGTGGAAGTCAACTGTGGAGCCATTCCAAGTGGTCTTATTGCATCCGAGCTTTTCGGCCATGAAAAAGGAGCATTTACAGGCGCAATCTCAGAGCGTATAGGTTTTATTCAAAAGGCACATAAAGGCACCCTATTTCTTGATGAAATTGGTGACATGCCACCAGACTTACAAATCCACCTCCTTCACTTTTTGGAGAGTAAACAAATCCATAAAGTCGGAGCGGATAAATTCATTGACGTGGACTGTAGGGTCATTGCAGCAAGCCACGTGGATTTGAAAAATGAGGTCGTACAAGGAGGATTTCGTGAAGATCTATTCTATCGGCTTAATATATTGCCATTAACTATCCCTCCACTGAGAAAGCGTGGAAAAGACATTATTATTTTATCTGAACACTTTCTAGCAGATCTGTCTCATGGTCAGGTACAAAAAATGTCTGATAAGGTAAAAGCCAAGCTCCTCAAACATCGTTGGCCAGGCAACGTAAGAGAACTGCGTAATGTCATCCAACGAGCAATTGTCATGTGTGAAGATCACACGCTTCTCGTCGCTGACTTGGGCCTTGATAACAATGAGAGGCAATTGCTCCCTTCTGTGGACCAAATTGATCTCGACTACCTACTGCAAGCTATCGAAGAAAATAAACACAATATGAGTGCGGCTGCACGTCACCTCGGCATTTCAAGAACAACGCTTTATCGATTAATAAAGAAATACAACTTAAATGTTTAAATACTGTATAGGTGTAACGTAACACTGTGTAACAGGTAACTCTTTAGATATCATTTAGTTAACTCTGCATCGCAACCATGCGGATTTTTCTGTATTAAAAATCAAAAGCTTAAAATGGGCATAGTCTTTGCTTAGAACTAAGAAGAAGATGGATTGCTTTTCCATTACAGCCCATCAAGGAGAGCTCGGTACACAAACAATTCGCTCTTAACACGAGACTTTTATCCCCAAAAACGCGATTGCCCCCCTCACCTAAGTCGCGTTAAAAAAAGCTCCGCTAAATTAGCGGAGCTTCCCTCTGTAACGAATCTATTCAAAACAACTTACGCACTCTGGCAAGACGCTATTTTAGACTTTGAAAGCCATGACAAAATAGCGCAAACGATAACGAATGTTATCGACGCTGCAATGAACGAGAACGCAATTGAAGCAGTCATACCAAGGGCAATAAAGCCGACGCATGAAACAAGCGCGACTGATAATGCATAAGGTAGCTGTGTTGATACGTGATCAATGTGGTTACAACGTGCACCCGTCGATGACAAGATAGTCGTATCTGAGATTGGTGAACAATGGTCACCGAATACCGCACCAGCTAAAACCGCACTCAACATCGGTAGCATTAGCGCTACGTCTGTTGCACCAGCCATGTCTCCGGCGATTGGAAGCATGATGCCGAACGTACCCCATGAAGTACCTGTTGAGAACGCCATCAGGCCAGACAGCAGGAATAAGATAACTGGGAGCCAATGAGGGTTGATATTTCCCTGCGCCATTGTCGAAAGGTAAGTACCAGTCTTCATATCACCGATAACAGAGCCAATGGTCCAGGCAAATACTAAGATTAGAATCGCACCAAACATAGACTTAGCACCAATCCAAAGTGTACGTGCGATCTCAGCCATTGGTAGACCTTGCTTCACAACAGTAAACAGTGCAACTGCTAAGCCAAGCAAGCTACCGTAGATTAGTGATGTACCTACATCTGTATTTTCAAAAGCACCAAGAAGCGCAAACTCCTTACCATCAGCAGCCAATGCTTGGCCACCCGTGTAAAGCATTGAAGCGATAGTCGCGATAATCAGCGTCACGATAGGAAGTATCAAATCTGACACTTTACCCTTTTCACTTTCACGGATATCTAGCTCTTCATTTAGGTCATGCGCTTCTTGCGAGTCATTTTCTTTGTCTTTATCAAAGCCACGACCTTGCGATGCAGAGATCTCATGCTCACGCATTTTACCAATATCAAGACCAAACCACGCAACAGCGAACACCATTAGCAGCGCAAAAACGGCGTAGAAGTTCATTGGGATAAGACGAACATATGCGCCAAGAGCCGAATACTCTGTGATCCCATGTGAGACTAAGATCCCGCCAATAATAGTAATAATGTAAGCACCCCAGCTAGAAGCAGGCATAATTACACACATTGGAGCAGCGGTTGAGTCTAGAATGTACGCAAGCTTAGCGCGAGACACATAAAAGCGATCGGTTACTGGGCGAGAGATCGCACCAACAGCAAGGCTATTAAAGTAATCATCGACAAAAATGAATACGCCTAAAAAGGCGGCAAGAAGTTTGGAGCCGCGTTTACTCTTCACTCGAGATTGTGCCCATTCAGCAAAAGCACGAGTACCGCCAGAAAGCGTTAATAAAGCTGTTGTCATACCTAATAAGATTAGGAAACCAACAATGCTCATGTTCCAAGTGTTAATTCCGCCATCTTCAATAAAGACAGAAGAAACTTGAGAACTGACGTAACCTGCGGTGTCGCTGATAGACCAGCTATTAAGTAGCACCGCACCTAGCACGATACCTACACCCAAGGAAACTAATACACGTCGAGTCAAAATCGCCAAAGTCAAAGCGACAATAGGTGGCAATAATGAAACAGGAGAACTAGAAAAATCTATTAAATTCATGATCTTCAAAAACCAAAGTTTGGCTAGAGATCTACTGCAGACAAGTCACGTAGCATACGATACGTGCTCATGTTGAACTTAGCGACAGGGAAGCGAACACTCCACCCAACCCTACAGTAGCGCTCCATAGTTTAATGTGAATATATACTATGGCAGTGTTGTTCCTTTCAGATACAACCCCAGCAAGTAACTTTGATGAGTTACTTACTTCGGCAATCTTCGCCTTCCACTATTATTCATTGGCATCACCCCAATAATAGCTACTCTTCGAGACCGCGCCTCTACGGCAACAACAAACAATTAACCACTAACTGTACAAATTAACAACAAATTGTCTGCAATATTGCATCAGGTGGCAGCCATTGTACTTATGATGAGAGTCAATGCAACACATCAAACTAAATTAAACAAATAAATAATGACTGAGATAATTTATAAACCTTGCCTACTTCCATAAGTTTTGTGCAACTGAAATCACATCAATCATGTTATTTATGAAACATTATTACTACCTTAGAAATATCATGGTTTATCTTATATCAATAAATTAAGGATATATGACACACCATTAAAGATGGATGCTTCATATTTTTAAGTAATAACTCAAATTTTTTTATAAAAAACCAAGCTGTCGCTCTCTCTATACAATAATGATTGTTGATTTTAGTTCTCATCTAATAATGATTTATTTCGAGTGTAATAATATTAATTGCTTTAAAAAATAGTCAAATTTAAACAAAATCTTGATTTAGCATTTGCACATAAGGAAAAGATAAAGTTAAATATAAGGACTCTTTGTTTATTTATAGATTGGCATTATTTAATCGTAACGATAAAAAGTGCCCAACACATTAACCTTTTAATAGGAATCGTTATGTCAGAGCTGACTAAAACCCTTCTAAATATCCGTAGCCTTCGTGCATTTTCTCGTGAGCTGACTCTAGAACAATTGGAAGAAGCTCTAGATAAACTCACTACTGTCGTAGATGAGCGTCGTGAAGCAGAAGAAGCAGAACGCGCAGCACAAGCAGAGCAAGAAGCTAAGCTTGCAGAGATTGCTGAGAAAATCGCTCAAGACGGTATTGACGTAGAAGCACTTATTACTGCGCTATCTGGCGAAACTAAGACGAAAGGCAAAGCGAAGCGCGCACCTCGCCCTGCTAAATACAAATACACAGATTCAAACGGTAATGAGAAAACTTGGACTGGCCAAGGTCGTACACCTTCGGCGATTCAAGAGCAACTTGATGCAGGTAAATCTCTGGATGAGTTCCTAATCTAGATCCGTGCTATTTTTAAAAGGCTCCCATAGGGAGCCTTTTTTATTTAAACCATTACAAATAAAAAAGCACATTTCTTAATGTGCCTTTTACTTTAGTTACAGAATAGTTAATTAAACCGCTTCGTATTAACGTTCCCAGTATGCTTCTTCTAGGCTATCTTCTCGTTCAGGAAGTCCGCGCGACAATCGTGGTGAATGTTGCACGAGAACTTCGTAGCTCGCGCGGTTTGCGTATTTGCAGACTTGGGAAAAAGAAGAGTAAGTTAAATACTCGTTACTGTGCTTGCTTGAATTAGGCACATTTTCTTTATGGTATTTATTTGCTGCCATATCATGAAGAACAGCAGATAACGCGGCATCACCTGCGCCATTTGTATTCTTAATTTTTTCTGGACCACCCATATATGGCGAGATATGCGAGTACACTTTTATTGGCGCCTCGCATGAGTCTTTTTTCGCCGGACGACTAAATTCATAACGATTAAATTCAGCAATTGACCCTGGAAGTAATGGCAAAGAAGTTTCGCGCTTCGCGCTATCTTCCGTATACCCAGCCATAAATAGACCTACAGGACCCGCCGTGCACAATACTAGATCAGCCCACTCCAATGTTTTATCAGACGCAGCAAGTGGATCAGATTCCCCCGTCAGTGCTTCTGCTTCATCTTCATTCATCGCAACGACTGAAACGTTATCTCTAATGAATTCTTGCCAATATTTAGGGTCATCTTGAATAACAAACTTTGTGCCTAAAGTCAGAACAACAGGCACATCATTCTTTTTCGCGTACTCAATTGCTTTCATTGTTGCTTCCGGCATTGGGTCGCCGTCTTTGCAACGTACTAGATATGACGTCAGTACAAGTGCTGATGCATTTTTAAAGATTTTCTCTGGAATGCTATCAGGATGGAGTTGGTTCATTTGCCCTTCGCTGATAGCAAAAGTACGTTCACCGTCTTCTGTGATAAGAGCAAAACAACGGCCAATTGCACCATCTACACCTTGTAGGTAGTTCAAATCCATGCGGCTTGATGTATTACAAAGATAACGGTAACCGTAGCTGCCAATCTTAATATCCTGGCTCATCACTCCAAGTAGTGTGGAGCGATCATCCGCTAGCACGGAGTAGTTATGTAGCGTGTTACCAATTGTACCGCCCGCATACTCATTGGTAATCAAGTTCTCTTCTTTCAGTTGCTGGTATAACTCTTCTGCTCTTTCGTCATCGATAACCAGAGAGTGACCTTTACTCAGACCGTACTTTTCAATCACATCCGTTGTAACTTTTGCTTCAATATCAACCAAGGTTTGGTCAATACCAATGATGTGAGTGCGCGTCATCTTCTTGCTTTCTTGTGCTTGGCTCACCAGCGGGTCACGAGCATGAACAGGAAAATAGTGCTTCGATTTGCGTTGTCCAGGAAATTTCATATTGTCAGTCTGAGTAAGGGGATGAAAAGGAGAGCGGATTCTATACCGCTAATAATAAAGCAGCAATAAAAGCGATTATAGCAAACGTTTGCTGACTACTTTTTTCTTTTAGGTGGCTTATTCACCTTCCATAAAGCTGAGATCTGGTAGTTGCTCAAGGTGCTCGCTATAACGCTTTAGGTTGAACTCACCTTCATTCTTCATTACATCAAAAATCTCAATTGACATCGCACATGCGATCATCGCAACCGCATCTTCACGTGGTGTGCCAGTCATCATTAAACGCATAAGGGTTTCTTTTACTTTAAGCGGGTTGCCATCTTCGAGCTGATTTTCAACAATTTCAATCAACTCACTTTCTTGCATAAATTGGTTTTCTTCTGTCATTTGATGTTTCCTCTTGGATTTTGGCCAACTATGCCATATATACCTCTTCTATACTTGCGAAATTACTCGTTCGAATCTTTGTTGAAGAAAAATTCAGCGAAATGAATTGTGATTTCGATCTCGGATCTGTCACCGGTCTGTGGATTCTGATAGAATCTGCATCCCGTTTATTTAAGTGGTGTTTAGTAATGTCTGATAACAGCCAAAAGAAAGTCATCGTCGGTATGTCCGGCGGCGTTGATTCATCTGTTTCCGCGTATCTTCTAAAACAGCAAGGCTACCAAGTAGAAGGCCTTTTCATGAAGAACTGGGAAGAAGATGACAACGAAGAATATTGTACAGCGGCAGAAGATCTTGCTGACGCTCAGGCAGTATGTGACAAGCTAGGCATCCACCTACACACTATCAACTTTGCTGCCGAATACTGGGATAACGTATTTGAGTACTTCCTTGCTGAATACAAAGCTGGCCGTACTCCGAACCCTGACATTCTTTGTAACAAAGAAATCAAGTTCAAAGCATTCCTAGAATTCGCTGATGAAGTACTTGATGCTGATTACATTGCAATGGGCCACTATGTGCGTCGCTCTTTCCCAGAAAACGGTGAAAAACCACAGATGCTACGTGGTCTAGATGGCAACAAAGATCAAAGCTACTTCCTGTACACATTAAGCAACGAGCAAATCGCACGTAGCCTATTCCCTGTTGGTGACCTAGAGAAGCCAGAAGTACGACGCATTGCGGAAGAGCAAGATCTAATCACGGCGAAGAAGAAAGACTCTACGGGTATTTGTTTCATCGGTGAACGTAAGTTTACGGAATTCCTGGGTCGCTACCTTCCAGCTCAGCCTGGTAATATCGAGACTCCAGAAGGCGAAGTGATTGGTCAACACCAAGGCCTGATGTACCACACACTTGGTCAGCGTAAAGGTCTACACATTGGTGGCCGTAAAGGCGGCGGTGGTAACGAGGACCCATGGTTCGTTGGTGAGAAAGATCTAGAACGTAACGTTTTGATTGCCGTTCAAGGTAAAGACCATCCAATGTTGAAATCAGAAGGTCTACTTGCATCACAACTTCACTGGGTAGATCGTGAGCCAATTCGCGATGTTATGAAGTGCACAGTGAAAACTCGTTACCGTCAGGAAGATATTCCTTGTACAATCATCCCTATCGATGATGAAAACATTAAAGTTATCTTTGACGAGCCACAAATTGCTGTAACTCCAGGTCAATCAGCAGTGTTCTACAAAGGTGACGTGTGCCTAGGTGGCGGCATCATCGAGCAACGCATTAAATATTCTCAAGCTTAGGAGTCGTTACGTGGCGAATACACTTTATGACCGTACTATCGCTTTCGCTGGGATTTGCCAAGCTGTTGCTTTAGTTCAACAGGTAGCGAGAAACGGACATTGTGATCAAGATGCTTTTGAAACATCAATCAACGCTATTTTGAGCACGAACCCTGCTAACACAGTTGGCGTATTCGGTCGCGAAGCCGATCTAAAGCTCGGCCTAGAATGCTTGGTTAAAGGGATTGATAGCACACCATCAGGCAGTGAAATTACTCGTTACATTATTAGTTTAATGGCGTTAGAACGTAAGTTAAGCTCTCGTAACGATGCTATGTCTCAGCTTGGCGACCGTATTCAAATGGCCAAGCGTCAGTCAGAGCACTTTGAGCTACTAGACGATCAAATGATCAGCAATTTAGCGAGCATCTATCTGGATGTCGTTAGCCCTATTGGCCCACGCATTCAAGTAACGGGCACGCCATCTGTACTGCAGCAGACGGCAAGCCAACACAAAGTTCGTGCGCTGTTGTTATCTGGCATTCGTAGTGCAGTTCTTTGGCGTCAAGTTGGTGGTAAGCGTCGCCACCTAATCTTCGGGCGCAAGAAGATGGTAGAGCAAGCACAAATCCTTCTTGCTCGTCTGTAGTAAAATATCAAATAAGCAGCTCGCGTTTATCGCGAGCTCATTTTTTTCGACTAAAACAAATCTCGCGCAAACGTTTGCGCAATATTCGTGACAATTGCCACAGTTATTGGTATAAAGCTCACGAAATTTAGAAACCCAATTCAGGAGAACATCATGGAACTGTCAGCATTGACTGCTGTTTCACCAGTAGACGGCCGTTACGGAAGCAAGACAATTGCGTTACGCGAAATTTTCAGTGAATACGGTCTACTAAAGTACCGTACTATCGTTGAAATCCGCTGGCTACAAAAGCTTGCTGCTACTGCTGAAATTGCAGAAGTGCCAGCGTTTAGCGCAGAAGCAAACCAATTCCTAGACGACCTTGCTGCAAACTTCTCTGAAGAAGATGCACGCCGTATCAAAGAGATCGAGCGTACAACTAACCACGACGTAAAAGCGGTTGAGTACTTCCTAAAAGAGAAAGTAGCAGACGTTCCTGAACTGCACGCAGTAAACGAGTTCTTCCACTTCGCATGTACTTCTGAAGACATCAACAACACATCACACGCTCTAATGCTTAAAGAAGCGCGTGAGAACGTGATTCTTCCAGAAATCCGTAACCTAATCGACGCTATCAAAGCACTAGCAGTGGAATACCGCGACATTCCTCTTCTATCTCGTACACACGGTCAGCCTGCTTCTCCATCTACTATGGGTAAAGAAATGGCAAACGTGGCGTACCGTATGGAGCGTCAATTCAAGCAAATCGAAAACGTTGAGATCCTAGCGAAAATCAACGGTGCAGTAGGTAACTACAACGCACACCTTTCTGCTTACCCAGAGCTAGATTGGCACAAGTTCTCTGAAGAGTTCATCACAGAGTCTCTAGGCGTAACTTGGAACCCTTACACAACTCAAATCGAACCGCACGATTACATCGCTGAGCTGTTCGACGCTATCGCTCGTTTCAACACTATCCTGATTGACTTCGACCGTGACGTTTGGGGTTACATTGCACTAGGCCACTTCAAGCAAAAAACTATTGCTGGTGAGATCGGTTCTTCAACAATGCCTCACAAAGTTAACCCAATCGACTTTGAAAACTCAGAAGGTAACCTAGGTCTTGCGAACGCTGTATTCGGCCACCTAGCACAGAAACTGCCTATCTCTCGTTGGCAACGTGACCTAACTGACTCAACGGTTCTACGTAACCTTGGTGTTGGTGTTGGCTACGCTATCATCGCTTACACTTCTACGCTTAAAGGCATCAGCAAGCTAGAAGTAAACCGTGAAGCGCTTCTTGCTGAACTAGACAAGAACTGGGAAGTACTAGCTGAGCCAGTACAAACAGTTATGCGTCGTTACGGCATCGAGAAGCCATACGAGAAGCTGAAAGAGCTAACTCGTGGTAAGCGTGTAGACGGCGAAGCAATGCGTAACTTCATCGACGGTCTTGAGCTTCCTGAGCACGAGAAAGCACGTCTGAAAGAGATGACGCCAGCGAACTATATCGGTCAAGCAATCGAGCTGACAGATAAGCTGTAATCCTCCTGTAACGACCAGATACCTAAAAGGTTGACGCGAAAGCGTCAACCTTTTTAGTTAGGAGAGTTAGGTCGGGAGAAAATAATTTTAGTTATATGGCATGGATTATTAATTGAAGATCTTCCCCATTTGTTATGGCTGCTTTTGGAAGAACAAGGTTATTGTTCCTACTTCCACACCAAACTTTTTTATTTTCGTTAGATTGAAAACGTGTCTGTCATCCTGACGGTAAAGCCAATCATCAAAAGCAACCGTCACTGATGAATCCTCCATTTGTAGCTCAAAGTCATATTGCCACTGTAGCGCATTGCCCTGCTCTTCCCCTGTTGCTACACCTATAATATCGTCTGCCTTACCTTCATAACTACCGTCTTCTAATCTAGTGATAACCCAAATTCGCTGGTCCACCTCTCCGTCATCAAACGCGAAGTCTTCCACTAGCGTCAGCGTATCACCTTCTACAGTACCCACTATATCGACTTCAAAGCGACGGGTTTGCTGTTCGGTATAATCTTGCACCATCCCCCACGCCTTTATGTCGCCTTCGAAATAACCGAATACGTCAAAAGTCGGTGTAGAAGAGCGGTAATTATCAATGTCTGCGGAACATGCCGAAAGAAAAACAGCTGCCACTAAAGTCGCTGATTTAAAAATTCGTTTAAGCACTATCTAACCTGCCCTATCAATTGTTTTCGGAGTTTCGGAAATTCTGTGTTGGGTGATAACCATATAGCTAAAAATGCATCGTTCATTCGTTCGTCTTCAATGATGCCAACGTTCTTTACTTGCACGTCCCCAACCTGCTTATAAAAAAGCTGACCAGATTTTCCATCTGTTAGATAAGTAAGCTCGTCACCTTTTTGAATATCAGGAAACATACGATCGAGCTCGCTGATCCAAGCTTTTCGATATGAGTCAGTAAAACCCAATTTCGCCCACTGCTCATCCGTCACATCAAGCAGCTGTTGCTTACTGATGTCTCTCTTGTAATTAATTTCCAACGCAAGGGGATGTGGCGATACGTCATCGCTTACGATGAACTTTCCATCAGGCGCTTTTAATCTTGAGTGATAAATATCGAAGATGAACCAAGTAAGTTGGGCTTCTCCAACAGTTTTCCATCCCTTCCAATTCGCAATGTTGCTTGCGGCTTCGCTATTTCCAACAGGTTGAGCTTGCAGAGCAAAAGAGCCAGTTACTATTACCAACGCAAGCAGCCTAGTCAGCCTCTGAGTTAAGTCTCTCTTCAAGCTTTTCATTTCCGTACACCTTGAGTATCAAGAGCATCATGACGCACCATTCGACAAACAACATTGCCAGTGTAGCGCCAGTGCTAAATCCAAATTCAACGGCTTGGAGCTTATAGCCAGCAAAGTAGCTCGCTGTTCCTCCGAGTCCGCCTACTATTGATACGTAGGTTTTTGGGAAACGGTACAAAATTGACTTGAGTTGATAGGCATACCAGGCGAACAGAATCCAAAGGCACAAAAGCCAAAGGGGTAACCATTGAGTGGCAAACATGAAAATTGAAAATTGCTGATTTAATGTATCAAGCACGAGACCAATCGTGGCGATAACACCAATACTTTTGAGCGAAGATGCGTCAGTTTTCAAACAATATAGTAGGGTTGCCAAAGTAAGGAATAACGTCCCCCATTGCCATTGATAGGTTCCAAGCACCGCTGCAAACCAGCAGAGTTGGAACCATGTCGAAGCAAGAAACACCTTCATAACGAACTACGGGCGTTGAAACGTCATGTGAACGGCACTGATCGTGCGAGCCAAAAAGCCACCTTCACAGTAGCTCAAATAGTAGCGCCACATACGCACAAAGCGGTCGTCGTAGCCAAACGAGCGCACTTCATTCTCTGCTCGATTAAAACGTAGGTGCCATTCATTCAGCGTCTTAGCGTAGTCCAAACCAATATCGAACAAGTCTCGCGTCACTAAGTCACTGTATTTTGTTGTGGCTTGGGTTAGTGAGGTTACCGACGGTAAAAAACCACCCGGGAAAATGTACTTTTGGATAAAGTCGACGTTGTTACTGTAGTAATCGTAACGCTGATCGGCAATCGTAATTGCTTGAATCGCCATCAAGCCACCGGACTTCAACAAAGACTCGCAGACCTTAATGTACGAAGGCAGGAATTGTTTGCCCACAGCTTCAATCATTTCAATAGAAACGAGCTTGTCATAAGTGCCAGTTAAGTTACGGTAATCTTCTTTGAGTAGTGTGATTTTATCTTCTAAGCCACGCTCTTTGATTTTTTGCTCCGCGTACGCGTGTTGCTCTTCAGATATCGTTGTTGTGGTGACCTGACAGCCGTATTGTTCGGCCATGTAAATCGCCATAGCGCCCCACCCTGTGCCAATTTCAACAACATGATCAGTGGGCTTCAGCTCAAGTTGCTGACATAGACGATCCATTTTGTTGATTTGAGCCTGCTCTAGAGAGTCATCCGCATGATTGTAAAGCGCCGAAGAGTACAGCATGTTGGTATCAAGGAACGCTTCGTATAAGTTGTTACCCAAGTCGTAATGCGCATGGATATTTTTACGTGAGTTCTCTTCAGAGTTTCTGTTTGACCAATGACTGAACTTGTACAGTATTTTAGTCAACCAACTGCCTTGCTCTTCGAGTTTATCTAGAGCACGCATGTTAAGGGCCATCAGTTTCATTAATGAGGTTAAATCGGGGCTATCCCACCACCCATCCATATAAGCCTCACCAGCAGCAATACTGCCGCCCTGCAAGATCCGTGAATAAAAGCCTGGATGTTTTACCTCTATAGTAGCGACAACAGGTTGACCACTGTACTCCCCATTTGGCGCACTAAAACGCTCGCTTCGCTCTGTCGTTTCCGTCTTAAAACTTTCAATAACTGTTAAGCAGCCGATTTCCATTTTTTGCAGACATTGAAAAATAACTCCGCGAGCCGCTTTTTGCGTTGTCGTCAATTTACGCGGCAATGTCATAGAACTAGTATTTAACATGCAGAATTCTCCTTGTGCTTTTTATTTTTTTTGTCTGTTTTTTCAGTATCGGCTTCTATTTCTTCATGCGTTGAATATTTAGGATGAGAATAAAAAGGTGCGCCTTTCACCCAAAGTTTTAATGCGTGCCAATAAATACCAACCATTACTTTTACCGTTTGTATTGGTGTAACGATCAAACACCTCAATAAGGTTTTACTTGAAAGTGGCTTGGCTTTCATAACCATGGTGGCATCAAAGTGTTTCTCTCCTTTGTGACATTCAAGATGAATATTCAACTTGTCTGTCAAAGGTTTAATTCTCCAGCGGTAGAGTTGGTCAATCGGGTTGAATGGTGAAACATGGAATGCTTTATCTTGTTCCCAACCAAACTTTTCTTCTTCTTTATCTGCTGACACCACGTAGTAATGTCGTTCATTCCAAGGAGTGTTACTCACCTCTGCGAGGAGATACTTCCATTCTCCTTCCGTGTTATAAACGTAGTAGAAATTAACGGGACTGAAATAAAGTCCTAGATAACGCAAGTGACAGACTGCGATTACCTTGCCGGTACAGCGAACACCTGTCAGTTCTTCAATTTTGCTGTGCACTGCCGACTTGACGCTACCTTCACCAATGTAATCACTGCGCTTAAAGCGAGCCCAATGCCACCAACGCGAACCAAAAACCCATACTTTTTTCTCTAAAGCATCGATCTCGTCTACATCGATGGCGGGCATAAATAAAGAGTAGTTCAACTCATGATTCACAGGCGTGAATCGACGGTGACGAACGTTGCCTATAAACAATCGGCTGTTCATTTGGCTATCCATATCACGCTGCGCCTTTTTCGAAAGGAACCACATTTTGTTCGCGGTACTTTTCTTCTAGTTCTTTCACAACATCAAGCGCGCTACGCACGCCATCTTCATGAAAACCGTTGTACCAATAAGCGCCGCAGAACCAGGTACTTTGTTTACCCTGTATCTCATTTTTGCGCTGCTGCGCTGCAATAGACTCAGTGGTGAATACTGGATGATGATAAGTGAACGAACGCAAGACTTTATTTGAGTTAATTTGCTCAGTACTATTCAACGTTACACAAAACGTGTGTTCTGATTGAATATGCTGAAGAATGTTCATGTTATAAGTGAGCGAAGGGAGGCGTTGCTGTTCCTCCTCACTGCCTTCCAATAGGTAGTTCCATGATGCCCATGCTGCCTTACGTTTTGGTAGTACGGCAGAGTCGGTATGAAGAACAACTTCATTTGCTTGGTATGTCATATCCCCCAAGATTTCCTGCTCAATTGGGCTGATATCCTCTAGCATTCTCATTGCTTGATCACTGTGACAAGCAAAGATAACGTCATCAAACCAATGCGTTTCTCCGCGAACTTGAACGCCAACCCCTTTTTCGTTGCGAACCACTTTTTCGACAGGACTATTAAGACGAATATTCTCGGCAAAGCCTTTGGTCAATGGTGGAATGTATGAACGTGAACCACCTTTAATCACATACCATTGTGGTCGGTTAGTCACATCTAGCAGACCGTGGTTGAGGAAGAAACGTAAGAAGAACATAAGAGGGAATGCGCGCATGTCAGCTAAAGTCGACGACCAAATCGCAGCACCCATCGGTAAAATGTAGTTATCGGTAAAGAAAGCACTGAATTTGTGTTCGTCAAGGAACTCACCTAACGTCTGAGAGTGCGTGGACTGCTCGCTAGCGAAGCGCTTGGCAAGTTTATTGAAACGAAGTATCTCGAAGATAAATCGATAAAATTTAGGGTTTGCCCAGTTACGTTTTTGAGCAAACAATGTCGACACTGTGTGGCCGTTGTACTCTAGTCCGTTCCCATCATTTCTGACACTGAAGCTCATTTGAGTCGGCAGACCTTCAACGCCAATCTCGCTCATCATTTTAATGAAATTAGGGTACGTACGGTCGTTATAGACGATGAACCCAGTATCTATCGCGTATTCTTTACCATCAAGGCTCACATCAACGGTTGCAGTATGGCCACCGATGTAATCGTTCGCTTCAAACAGCGTTACATCATGTTCTTTATGCAAGTAATAACCACAAGTAAGGCCAGAGATTCCCGTTCCCACAATCGCTATCTTCTTTCTTCCTGCTGTTTTCATTTTTATTCCTTCTTATGATACGAGTTTAGCAGTTAGGCGAGCTTGCCAACTGTATGGAAGTAACGAGATAAA
Organism: Vibrio sp. 2304; assembly: GCF_033339475.1. Lineage (NCBI taxonomy): Bacteria > Pseudomonadati > Pseudomonadota > Gammaproteobacteria > Vibrionales > Vibrionaceae > Vibrio > Vibrio sp. 2304. The sequence continues at coordinate 547,185 of NZ_JAWOUQ010000002.1, forward strand.
ACGTAAAATACTGGTAAATCTCGCCGGGAAATAGATATAGGTCTTGTTGGCGGCTAACTGCTTCCTGATAGAGTCCGACGCTTGCTGAGTAGAAATGATCATTGGCATTTCGAAGTCGTTTTTGTCAGTCAACGGCGTTTCAACAAAACCAGGAAACACCGTTACCACTTTGATCCCTTTCTTTTTCAAGTCGACGGCGAGCGTGCGTGCAAAATAACTGACTGCCGCTTTGGATGCGCCGTAAGCTTCTGCACGAGGCAGTGCCACTTCTGATGCGATAGAGCCAACAATAACAATGCGGTGCCCTCTCTCTAAATGCACTTGGCAGCCTTCAACGCAGTTGGCAACACCGACAACATTTACGTTCATCACACGCGCCATGAGTTTCGCGTCGACCACTCCCTCATCCATGTACTCACAATCGCCTGCGTTAAAAACCCATGTATTTGGCGTAAAGGGCAAATTAGAGAGCGCCTGCTGAGTTTCCTCATAATTTGTCACATCAAACTGCAATGTATGAATTTTGGAGGAAACTGCCTCCAGTTCTGCAAGAACATCTTGATTCCGACCACAAGCAATCACATTCCATTCTGAGTTCGCGTAATCTAGGGCAAGCTGTCTTCCTATTCCGGAGGTGGCGCCTGTGATTAAGATGGTGTTGTTCATTGTCCTAACCTCTGCTTGATGGTTTTAACGACTGAACCAAGTAACGGTAAATGCTCATAGAGCATCTCTCCGAGATCAAAATAGTCTCGGTGATAAATGACCTGACCTTCGCTAAATTTGAGGTGCGAAACACCATTGACGAGAATAGGCGCACCCTTCTGAAGTTTGGGATGCTGAAGGTCCATTGTCCAAGTTAGGAAGCCTGTATCTCCGACTTGTTGATGCTCATGGATTACAAAATCACAACTGATGACGTTGGCATATAATGAGGTGAAATAATCCGAAAGTGCTGGCCATCCTTCTAAACGATGCGCTGCGTCCTCAAATACTACATCTTGGTGATATATATCCTTAAGTAGATGTAAGTTCGCTTTGTTGAGCTTTTGATAGATATTGCCAACAGACTGTATGTCCATTTTTTACTCCTACACGCCCATTAAGTTGTACAAAATTATTATATGTACAAGATAGTTCATTCCACCAAAGTTGTACAAAAATAATTTTGTATAACTTTATTTCTGTAAGTAGTACGTGATGAAGTTCGCACGCGATCAATCGGCGAAAAAAAAGGCTTGGTCAAAACCAAGCCTTTTCAGCAGATTAATGTGCCGTCCTAAATAAGGTTGACACTTTCTACCCCCAAAATTGGAGAGTGTTATGAAATCAACAACTAAAAGAACTCAGCGCGATTACTCCCTCGCTTTTAAACTCAC